>JAGFCA010000009.1 GCA_022394755.1 Candidatus Poribacteria bacterium | reverse complement strand
TTTTTCTTAAAAGTTGATAGATTAATAAAACCGTATATTTTGGCGAAGGTATTGATAGTTACTTCATAATTGTAGAGGAAAACATCTATGGCATATCTAACAGACGCAGATAAAGAGTTTTTCAAGGAGAACGGATATCTGGTAGTGCGTGGCGCACTTGAACAAAATGAAATTGACGTCGCACTGGATAGAGTTTGGGAATCATTAGACGAAGATAGGAATGATCCTGAATCTTGGATAAAGAAAGGGTATCGCACTGCACCTATTGGTGGTGAAGATGTCATCAAGGTGACAATTTATGGGAACAAAGTGTTCGCTATGGCAGAAGAAATGGTCGGTGAAGGCAAATTGAACTCTGATGGTGGTGCTGGTCCTCATATCAATTTTCCTGATCCAGACAGAGAATTCCGAGAACCACTTGGACACCTTGACGGTTATCATACTCCTTCAAACGGTGTTCCCAAAGGTGTTGTAGGGGCATTTACACTCGGTGCATCTGTATATTTGGATACTGTTGAAAAACATGGTGGTGGCTTTACGATTTGGCCGGGTAGCCATCGGATTTGGGCAGAATATTTCAGACATCATGATTTGGATAGTCTGCCGGGTGGTGTTGCTCCATTTGATTTAGGACCCAGTTATGAATTCACAGGTGAAGGCGGGGATGTCTGTTTCTGGCATCATCAGATGAGTCATACTGCTGGACCAAACTGTGGACGGAATGTACGAATTGCTCTTATTGGCAGATACCGTAGGAAAGACCTTGATGAGATAAAGTTTGATACGCCTGAAGACATGTGGAAATATTGGGATGGTTTATCGTAAGATTGTATAGATTCAATATATCGCAACAGGGGCATCGTATCTCATAGATATTTTCTTGAAATAAGTATGTAAGCTACAAGTATAGAACTTTAATAATCTTAGGCATAATATTCTCAATCAAAAACTGAATGAAGAAAATTCTCTAACCAACTGAAAGTCTTTCTACTTTGAAACATGCTTATTCCGTCGTAAACATCAATCATACTGAGTAACCAGTTTTGTACGATTCCTTTTGTAAGGAGCTACCATTTCAATACCACGTCCTCAACGACTCATCTAAAGGATCTGTGTCATAGGTTTTGCCCCATTCAACACTGAGGGTTTCGGACTCCAACAGACATCCTATGCTAGTTCAACCAAAGACACTTCATTTCAAGAAGCATCTGTAATCAGAACACTCACAAGTCTACATTGCTTTTCTTTAATCGTTTCCAGTCTTATCTCTTTACTTCACCTTGTTTACCAACACAAGTCAAACCTTTCTTTTCAGGAACAAATTTCACAACAATACAGCAGTCACTCACATTCATATTTCTTTTTAAAGCATTTCTGTAATTGCCTTTTGAACTTTTTGAAGCGTGTCATCCGATAACCATTACTGAAAACGAAGAAGACAAGATCGTTAACAAAAGTATACAATTTGTCAAAGATTCTTCTTGAAACGCAAAACAACAGATCTCCGTTCTTTTCAAGAAATTACACATTCAAATTAGCAAGAAAGTCAAAAACATTGAGCTAAATATCGTTTTATGATATAATTAAAGTATGTGTTGGCAATATAACCTAATTATATTGAATTGAGTTACATTAAAATTAGATATTTCTCACGAAATTGTGAAGAGTAGTAGAGGAGTGCTAGATATATATGGGTGTTGAGCAATTACATTTGTTCCCAGAATTAGATGAGCAAATAAGAAATGTGTCATATTTAGTTTCACAATCAGATAAGGAACAATTGGATCAGTTTTTCACTAAACCTTATGTGGCGACATTGTGCTGGGATAGTCTATGCCCTATCCTACTCAAGCTAACTGGGAAGAATATCAAAGATCTATGCTACATAGAACCTTCAGTGGGTGATGGAGTGTTTTTTGATTTATTGCCTCATGGACAGCGTATCGGAATTGATATAGATCCGAGGAGAAATGAATTTTTAGGTGCTGATTTTCTTTTATTGAACCCATCGCTTTTTACCTTTGAAAGATCTGATACTGTAATAGTAGGCAATCCTCCCTTTGGCAAACGAGGAAAGATGGCAGTGGCTTTTTTTAACAAAGCGAGTCAGATAGCTGATACAATTGCTTTCATATTACCAGTAATATTTCGCAAATATTTCATTCATAAAATGCTACCAGGGAATTGGCGTTGGATATATTCCACATCTTTACCAAGACAAGCATTTTGGACAGAAAAAAAAGGTGATTTTGAAGTCAATACTGAATTTCAGATTTGGACACGCTTGTCCAGTACACATGAAAATCTAAGGTTATTTAATCCACCACCTTTACAACATAATGATTTTGAATTCTGGCAATATAATAATACTATTCAAGCTCTATCTGTCTTTGAAAATGACTTTGACTTTGCTGTTCCATCCCAAGGATGGCAGGATTACTCACGTAGAGAAATTCATAGTGATAAATGTGAAAAAACTAAGCAATGGATGCTATTCAAACCATGTAATGATGCCGTTTATGATAGACTTCACGACGATATTGATTACGAAGAATTAGCCTTCAAATCAGCTACAAGTATACCGGGATTTCGTAAAGGAGATTTAGTTCAGGAGTATATGTACCGTTATGAATAGACTATCTAATTTGTTCATTGAAATGCGAAGCAATAAAGACACATATTTGAAAAGTTCTAAAGGAGCAGAATTTGAGGATAGAATCAACATAAGCCTACACAATATAGGATACTCTCGTTTAATAAAGGATGATTTAGAAGACGATTTGTTTACAATATTGAAGTCGGAGGTAATTGATAAAGAAACAGATGTATCTATCTCTAATCCTTTTGTTCAGTATAAACACCACTTTATAACACAACCTTTTGGATCTCAACAATATCCTGACTTTTTGATTTTTGATAAAACTCGCATTGTCTGTATAGAAACCAAATTCAGCAGTCGCAGTCAGAGACACCCTGTATGGAACAGTGGTTTACCAAGACCGAATGGTATTTACATATTTGGATCGTATGGTAGAAAAGACTTAACATTTTTTCGTGGAATCGATGTGGTCAGTCTGGATGAAGCCAAACGACTACACGATTTCTTTGATAAGGGCTTAAAAGCATACCAGAATCAATTCAATGATGATGAAATGAATGAACAAAAGTATGGGTTTAGCGTTTATATCCGCAAAGCATACGAGCAGAGCAAAAAGCATAATCCAGATGCTATTATAGACTACTTTAACAATCCAATACGATCAGAACTTGAAGAATCTGTTATTTGCAGTCTTAAAAAATGATAAAGTCGTGTCAATTGTTGAGTGATTTCTTGGATCCAAACTACATCTGAAATAACTGTACATCTGAAATAACTGTTGCATGTTACAGATTCTTTACAGATATACTCTCATCCCTAAACTAATCTATGAGTGATATGTTCTTTGTAGAACCATCAGCGGGTACAGGAACATTTTTCGATCTCCTGCCAGTCAGTAATCGGCTGGGAATAGATATCAATCCAAAGCGAAAAGATATACTGTCTAAAGATTTCCTTACAATAACTGAGTTGGGGAATGATCCTGATCAGACAGTCATTATTGGTAACCCACCATTTGGAAAGCGTGCGAAGATGGGGATCGCTTTCTTTAATCATGGTGCTAATCTTGGAGATATAATTGAATTTATTGTACCAGTGAATTTCAGGAAATATCTCGTGCATAAGCAGCTTAATGAGAGCATGCGACTTATTTCGAAAATGGAGCTTCCGCGAGATGCTTTCTACCTTGAGTCGGGTAGTTCATATTCCGTAAATACAGAATTTCAGATATGGACACGATTACCAAGTGAACATAGTGATATGCGTCAATATGCATCTTTACCTATCAGGCACAAAGACTTTCAGCTATGGCAGTATAACAACACAGTTGC
>JAGFCA010000024.1 GCA_022394755.1 Candidatus Poribacteria bacterium | reverse complement strand
TTGCCGAATTAATAAATTAATCTTCATATATCATTCGTACCCGCGAATGTCATAAGGTATTAATGCCGTTGATTCCTGATTCTGATTCGAGGGGCGAAATGTTTGTAGAAACACGGTTTCCCGATGGCATAAGCACCGGTGAATGTCTAAATTACAATCATACCGTTGAATATGATATGTCAGAATACCTCAAGAAACGATCTGCTTATAATCTTTAGTCCCGTAGGGACGAAATGTTTATAGAAAAACTCTACCAGAAATATCGAGTCCTGTAGGGACGTAATGTTTATGTATGTCATTGTCCCAAAAACCTATAACCGCGGTGAATGCCATAAGGCATTCATACGGTTGAATATGATAGTTCAGAATATCTCAAGAACCGATCTGCTTAGAATCTTTAGTCCCGTAGGGACGTAATGTTTATAGAAAAACTCGACCAGAAATAACGAGTCCTGTAGGGACGGAATGTTATATGTCTGTCATTGTCCCAAAAATACATAATCCTGGTGAATGCCATAAGGCATTCATACCGTTGATTCCTGATTCCTGATTCGCGGGCGAAATGTGTATTTGCATCCATTGGATTCAAAAGACTATTATAGGATTAGATATACCAATATATATAAACAAAAATGACATCAATTAAACCTTGATATTATTTATCAACCTTAAAGAGACTCCTCGGAGCCATTAAAGTTAATATCACTCCTCGTATAACTAATAGAATAGTTAACGCTCCCCAAAGTCCATGATTGCCATACGGTGCCAACACATAAACACTACATAGGAATAGTACCATCGCAACAATCATTGAATTACGTAAGGATTTTGAAGCAGTCGCACCAAGATAAACACCATCCCAAATATATGCCGCAAGATTTATCAATGGAGCAACAATTATCCAAATTAAATACGGTTGAGTAAGTAATATCAGATCCTCTTTATCTGTAAAAAGATGTAAACTCCTATTACCATAGAAGAGGAATATAAAAGAAAATAAACCACTAAATATAAATCCAAAAATGAAGATCTGTGTAATCGAATTTCTTATACCCTGTAGGTTACCTTCACCTTTATATTTACCTATCATACTCTCCACTGCAAACGCAAACCCATCAATGGCATAAGACATTAAATTGATGTATTGCAACAGGATTGTATTTATTGCCAAGTAGGTATCACTCAATGCAGCTGATTTAGCTGTGAAATACGCATTACTAAATACAAGGCATAGTGTACGTATGAATATATCATTGCTTATACCAATAAAACGCCTTAGTTTATGAATAGCAAATATCTTCTTAACATTCCAATTCTGCAACACAAATGAATACTTCATTCTAAAGAGTATTATTGCAAGGAGAAGTCCGATATACTGAGCAATCACTGTTGCTAAGGCTACACCTTCTACCTTCATACCATATACTTTTACAAATAGTATATTAAGTACAATGTTTATAACATTGATACTAACTGTCAATATCATAGGATAGTGTGCATTCTGAAGTCCTAAAAAGACTCCATGAAATACCAGTAAGCACAGTACAGCTGGGGCCGCATAGATCCGTATATGAAAATACATACGACCCAATTCCTCTACCTCCAAACTCGTCGACATTAAATAAAAACTAATATCAACAATTAACCACTGGAATATTAGTAGAAAAAAACCTATAATTACACTCAGGGATAAACCACGTAATAGCAAGAAACCACATTCTAAGTGATCCCTCTTACCATAAGATTGCGCTACAAGACCAGTAGTTGCCATACGGAGGAAACCAAATCCCCAATAGATAAAACTAAACAGTACTCCTCCAATACCGACTGCTCCTAAGTAATGTTCTGTTTCTAAACGTCCCATTAATGCTGTATCCACAGCACCCAATAATGGAACAGAGAAATTACTGATTATATTCGGGATAGCAAGACGAAATATCTGTTTATTTATTGTCCGCGTTTCATTCATAATTACCTTAATTAAAATACAATTTCAGTCTTCCATCCCAGTCTAAACATTATTCGTATCATAAAACTTAAAAAACATTGAACAAGATACAGGCTAAAAGCAACTAAGAAGTATAACTCACATTAAATGCATTGAATACAAAAAACACGCATAATCTATATCTGAGAAATTCTGATTTGAGTCAATATTATCATGATTGCTATAGCATTTCTTTCAATTAGAAAATCTTCATTTTTCATGTTATCAAAGATAATAGATAACACAACACTAATCAGAAATAATGGAAATTGTGACTTTTTTTAAATTTGATAAATTATATAGAAACTGTGTTATAAAGGCATATACAGACTGGATATAAAGGATATAATACTACATACAACAAAGTTACACTTTGTAGGAAAAGTGTAACTTTTTCATACATATTTAAATGTCCATGGTTTTACAACTTGTTAGAGTCATGAGGTGTAGAAAAAATCGACAGTTTCATCTATAAAATTGGGGCATATACTACTATATATTTAGTCTCACGGGACTTATATTTTCTTTGTAATTTCACAAAGAATTTAGTATACTATTATCCTAATGAAAGATTGGTGTTATTTATTTATTGCCAAACTGACCGGTTATTTTGTCTCTATACTTCCCAGAAAGATTTCATTAAAAATCGGCGGTCTGTTAGGAGGTATTGTTTACAAATTCTCATTACATCAAAGAAATATCGCCTATGAGAATATACGACACAGTTTAAAAAATACTGATGAAAAATTCCTTAAAATATATGTTAAACAGTGCTTTCAAAATTTAGGTAAAACTGCTGTGGAATTCATGCAGTTTCCAAAGAAAAGCAAGGAATTAATTCAAGATTCTGTCCAATTTCAAGGTATTCACCATATAGAAAACGCTTTATCTCAGGGAAATGGTGCAATTATTCTAACAGGTCATTTTGGTAATTGGGAATTGCTGGCAGCATCTATCAGTACAAAAGTCGCACCATTAACACCAATTGTACGACATTTACGATCACATAGATTAAACGAATTAGTAACAAAATATAGGAAGATAGCTGGATATACTACAATTGATAGAGATACTGGCATTAGAGATGCATTAAGGTGTCTGAGAACTAATAATCTACTCGGTATAGTTGCTGATGTTGATACCACTGTAAATGGTGTCTTCGTTGACTTTTTCGGTAGACCAGCATACACACCCTATAGTCCAATAGCATTTGCACTAAAAACTGGTGCTGCTATTTTGCCATCATTCATTATCAGACAACCAGATGGATCGCATCACGCTATTATTGAACCAATGATGGAATTAATACAGACTGATAACAAAGAACAAGATATAATTGATAATACTCAGAAATTCACTAACATTATTGAAAACTACATACAAAAATATCCTGAACAATGGATTTGGATGCATGAACGGTGGAAAACACAACCATAAGATTGTAAACACTCCAACACATCTTACGTTTTTGAACAAATGGTTAATACTTAATATAATTCTTCTATCTCTTATTTCGTTTATTGGGTGTGACCGAGAACAAGAAGTTTCTAATCCTGATGAAAATACACCAATACAACAAATTCAGACTTTTACTACACAACATAAAGAGGCGGGGGTCTTAAAATGGGAATTGGTAGGAGAAACATCTCAATTCCATGGAACTTTGGTTACTGTAACTGCACCTGAAGTTGAAATTTATGAAGATGGGAAGATTTCTATTAAATTAACAAGCCAAATCGGACATTACTATACTCAAGGTAAAAATAAAGATAATTTATATCTTGAAGGAAATGTAGTCGGTGTAAACGAGAATGGAAAATTATATACGCAAAAACTACAATGGAGAAATAAGGACGGTACTCTATATTCACCAACTGAAGTTAAAATTGTTCGAGGGGATTCAACATGGTATGGTGATAAAATGGTAGGAAATCCAAATCTCGAAACTATCAAGATGTCAAATAACAGATTTGAACTTTTTCCAAAAGATGAGGACATAAATGAAAAGCAGTAATTCTATAGTGTTATCAAAAAAGAATACATTCATTAATATAAGCAACTCTTTACATGGTAAAATTGCCATCATTCTATCGTTAATTTGCATATTGTCTATGCCTCTTCATGCAGACGATGCCACAACTCCTGAGATAAAGAAAGATGAAAAGGTTAAACCCACTCCTATTGATAACGATACCCAAACTGAACCCGCGAAAGAAGTAATTACAGGGACTTCAGATAGAATGGAAAGAGATCAGAAAAATGGGATTACTATTCTCATCGGAAACGCAAAAACTGTTCGGAAAAATGAACAGGACGTTGAAATAGGATTTCTAAATGCTGATAGAATCACTCTAAAAAGTGATCCTGAAACCAACGAAACTGTTGAAATAATCGCTGAAGGGAATGTAGAAATTCGTGATCAAGACATGTTTGCAACTTGTGAACATGCTACTATGAATAATCTTACAAATATCATTATCTTAAAGGATAATGTCATCGTTACTCAGGATAAAGATAAACTTCAAACCAAATTATTCACTTATAATCGCACCACTGGAAAACAAACCGGTGAAGGTGATGTAAGGTTTAAAGTTTCTATAACACAAGCAACTCCAATACAAGAGGAAAGCTCTGAAGATCAGAAGAATGACACCGACGGTGATTCTACCTCTGATGAATCCAATGCTGACAAGTCTGAGAAAGATAAAGATACATCTAAAGACAATACTGACAAGTCTACAGAACAGAATTCTACTACTACTGGTGATACTGAAGAAGATTCAACTGAAAATTCTGAGGAAAATCAATCTGACGAAGAAGAGAACACTGATCAAGAGTCTAATAACAATGATGACTCAGATAACAATGAAAATTCAGATGATTAACATACATAATGTAGCCTGATTCTCTTATGGTTTGATCAATTTTCTGGGAGTACATTACAGATATTTAAAGTGATTCTGTTTTGATTAATGTTAATGTCTTGGTATCAAAACAAATTAAAATGATGATGATTGTCCTATCTATAATAGAATATTCAATCAATTCTTAAAATATAACTAAGGTATTAATAATCGACAGATTTCAAGTTTTTGGAGTAATATAATAAACGTGGCTACCGAATTACAAGCACACAACCTCATTAAAAAATATACTCGACGAGGACCGACAGTTGTCAATCAGGTCAGCCTTTCTGTTCAACAAGGTGAAATAGTCGGTTTATTAGGTCCTAATGGGGCTGGAAAATCTACTACATTTTATATGGTTGTTGGATTAATTAAACCTAATTCTGGTAATATTACCTATGGTGAAAGAGATATTACTTTTTTACCTATGTATAAAAGAGCAAGATTAGGGATCGGATATCTATCGCAAGAAACATCAATCTTTCGAAAATTAACTGTCAGACAAAACATTGAAGCAATTTTGGAGGCAAGAGGTTTGCCTGCAAAGGAACGTGAAGAAAGAATATACGAATTTACCGATGAATTAGGTATTTCAAACCTGTTAGACCGTAAAGCATATACTCTCTCTGGTGGTGAATGCCGTAGAGCTGAAATCGCACGCGCTCTCGCTGCACAACCCAAATTTATTCTGCTTGACGAACCTTTATCAGGAATTGATCCAATTGCTGTTGCTGATATAAAACAACTCATACTACATCTAAGAAATAGAAACTTGGGGATACTTATTACCGATCATAATGCTGTTGAAACTCTCAATATCGTTGATCGCGCTTATCTAATAGCTGATGGAAAAATTACATTATCAGGCACGCCAGAAGAACTTCTAAGTAGCGAACTTGCAAGAGAATTATATTTCGGTCATAACTTTCATTATGCTAAAGAATAGAACTAATTCGATTTCAATTTAGCATCGGTTGTCGCTAAAGATTGGCTATAATGGCGTACCACATCTAACACTCTTCGTTCTGGCATATAAAGATGGAGTGACTCATAATGAAAATACAGCCGAAACTTACACAAACTCCTCAGCTTTCAAATAAAATCGTCATGACACCAAAGTTGCAACAAGCAATTAAGGTGCTTATGATGCCTCAGCTTGAACTACAACAATTCATTGAGCAAGAACTCGAACAGAACCCTCTACTCGATATTGAAGATAACCAAGACACATTCCTATCTCAACAAGATTATGACCCCGCATCTGAATGGAACAATCCAGAAGTCAACCTCAATAAGCAAGATACTGGGGTGGATATAGATTGGAATACGGTATTCGATGATTCTCCTGAGATCAACCAATACAACGGATTTGAAGAAATTGATTCAGATACACCTGAACCGGACATTGCTGGATCCGCTACTTTACAAGATTACCTATTTGAACAACTACAACTTTCCCCCTTTAATGATACTGAAAGGACAATTGGAGAACTTCTTATAGGAAATCTAAATGATGATGGAAAACTAAATCTAAAACTGTTTACTATTCCTTATGAGTTTAAGATTGAACTAATCCAAGAAAACATTTCTGATGAACTGAACAATTTTATTAATAAGAACATATCTGCAAATCAAATCAAAAAAAAAGCAAAGTCAAAAGAATCTAAACAAATAGAATTCCAAATTGAAACTATAAAGAACAATACAGATTCATCAAATAGTGACGAACAGTATAAATGGAACATCAAAGATCCAACTGATACACTCATTTATACTATTATAGAGGAAGGTACAGAGCTAAATCTTTATCAACTTACTTTAGATGATATTGCCGTTGAGGCTAATTCCACGCTTTCCGATGTAGAATCAGTATTATCCAAAATTCAAGAGACTTTTGAACCTGTTGGTATTGCATACAGAGATCTAAAAGAGACACTATTGATTCAGATCACACATTGGGAGATACAACACCATAAATTCAACGGTGGAATTCCACATGAAACTGAAATTCCGTTCCATTTAGCGAAGATAATCGTTGAAAACCATTTGAATGAATTGCTAAATGGACGTATCGTTAACATTGCACAAGAATTGGAATTAGATAAATCAGACTTACAAACAGTAATTGAATTTATCGCAACACTATCACCCTATCCAGGTAGGTATTTCTCTGATCCTACAGTAAAAGATTTAGTTAGATCTCCAGAAACTGTACAAGGCATTACACCTGATGTAATGATTGTTGAGGAGGGTGATGATTATTATATACTGACACTGGATAATTATATTCCTCGACTACGGATTAATCCATACTACATCAACCTTATGCGTAAGGAAGAAAGTAATTTAGATGAAGAAGCAAAGAAGTGGATTCAAAAAAAATATAATGATGCAAATGATTTGCTCAATAGTATTACACAACGCGGGCGAACCCTTGAAAGAGTTACTAAGGCTATATTTGAAATACAATCGGATTTCTTAAAGAAGGGGCCAAACAGTATTAAACCTTTAACTCTAAAAACAATTGCTGAAATGGCTGATGTACACGAGTCTACTGTAAGCAGGGTTACAAACAACAAGTATGTTCAGACTTCTTTTGGTACTTATCCTCTAAAATTCTTTTTTAGTAATCAATTAGCTACAACAAGGGGTAAATCAGTTTCTGCTAAACAAGTGAAGGCTGAAATTAGAGAAATGATTAACAATGAAAATCAGGCAAAACCCCTTAGTGACCAAGGTGTAAGTGCTGCATTAAAAGAAAAAGGGATTATTGTCGCAAGACGAACTGTTCAAAAATACCGCGAAGAAATGGGAATCCTATCTTCCAGACAAAGAAAAAAGTCTTAAAGATTAAGAAACGTCAAAGGTGTGTAAACATTATTGCAATAACTAACTTTTTAAAAACTTAGGATCGGTATGAGGGTGATATCTTCGATAATGAGATACATACATCAATTATCAAACTCACACCCTTAAATACACAATCTAACAAAGGTTGTATATCTGGTTCATATTTAGGTTATTTTAAGAAAGCACAACCAAAATGATAACAAGGAACTAATTGGTAATAACTAATATAATATTTGTGATTCACGAAGAATTAGTGCTTTTAAAATTGTAAACCTATATGGAATAAGGGTTCGTAAAATTGCTTCGTGCAGGTTTTCGTGAAAGTGCTCTCATTTAAATGCAATAAATATTAACAACTTTAGTCATGGATATTATCCTGACATCTAATCTAAGTAGGTATTTTATATTGCTTTAAAAGCACCAAGGATATCAGATATCAAGAATGTAGAAAGTATAGTTCTCAGTTAGGTTACGGTATGATTAAAGCAGAAGAGTATATTCCAATGATTCTTGTGTTAATTATTGGTATCCTATAACAAAGACATAACCTACTTATCCAAAAACTGTACATACCAAATATCTACATATACTTTACGAAACTGTAGATATAGAGGTATAATATAGAAGTAATAGAAAATAGTATATCATTTAGATCTATAGAGTCAGTGTTTATAGGGTGCAGCTGAAGTATTATAGTCTAAACTATCCTTAAATAACTAAAATATTAGGAGATGAATATGAAAATTACTTATACAGGACATCAACTGAAGATCACTGACGATATACACAATTACATCATAAATCGAGCTGAAAAAATTGAATCACGTTTTAGTGAAATGCAGGAGTTTAATGTAATTCTCAAATCTGAAAAACATCGTTTTGAAGCTGAAACAATTGTAACCGCTCCACGTGTATCCTTTTATGCAAAAAACACTACACACGACCTTAGAACTGCTTTTGATGGGGCTGTTGAAAAAGTTATCAGTCAAATTAGAAAAAACAAGGAACGAGTTAAAGACAGACGGCATAACGCTCCACATCGGGAGGTTGTCGAACAATTAAATCCACAATCTGACGATAACCAAACAGATATAGATACTGAAGATGAACCAAAAGTTCTTCCGGCATCTGATAAATTTGCTGCAAAACCTCTTACGGTGAATGAAGCTGTCGCGGAATTAAATACTTCTGGTGACTCGTTGCTGATGTTTTTAAACTCTGAGACTCGTCAGGTTAACCTACTTTATCAATCTGATGATGGGGCTTATGGTTGGGTCGAACCTTCTTTCACATAAATCAGAATTATGACATATTACAAGTTTATCTCATAGATCAAATATAAACATTATATATAACTTTTAATATAATGATCTAAAACGTGAGTTTGATAATTGGTATAGAAACTTCATTAACCTGGATATAGTACATTTGCCAAATTACTATGGTTGCTTACCAATACAGAAGAGGATATATATTTTATAATAAAATATTATCATTTTAATTATCAAATTCACGTTACAATACAGGATTAAATCTCCTATTCTCATGTGATAAACTTAGCACACTTAATCTCTACACTATTAAATATATTGGTGATTTTCAGGAATTAATATGGCAAATCTTCCAAAGATCTACGACCCTCAACAAATAGAGGGTAAATGGTATCAATTTTGGGAAGAAAATAGATATTTTCACGCTGAAGCAATATCAAATAAACCTTCCTACACAATAGTCATCCCACCACCTAATATTACTGGTATCCTACATATAGGACACGCATTAGATAATACTCTCCAGGATTGTCTCAGCCGATGGCATCGCATGAACGGTTTCAATGTTCTATGGTTACCCGGTACAGACCATGCAGGCATTGTCACTGAACTTATTATGGAGCGTAAACTCGCTGAAGAAGGTACGAGTAGAAAAGAAATCGGTCGAGATGAATTTATCAATCGCATGTGGGAATGGAAATCGGAATCTGCTGGGTACATTGTATCGCAATTGCAACAACTTGGCTGTTCATGCGACTGGGAACGAGAACGGTTTACCCTTGATGAGGGGTTATCTAAAGCTGTTAAAACTGCTTTTGTAAAATTATATGATCAAGGTCTCATATACCAAGATACATATATGGTTAATTGGTGTCCACAATGTGATACTGCTGTCAGTAATCTTGAAGTTGAACCTATTGAAATTGACGGTAACTTCTATCATATAAAATATCCTGTAGTAGATTCTGATATCAAACTTGAAATTGCTACTACACGACCAGAGACTATGTTAGGTGATACTGCAGTGGCAGTACATCCTGAGGATAAACGCCATCAACATCTCATTGGTAAAACCGTATGCCTTCCATTAACTAATAGAGAAGTCCCGATTATTTCAGACACATATGTTGACATGGAATTCGGTACTGGAGCTCTAAAGGTTACACCTGCTCACGATGTCAACGACTATGAAATTGGACTTCGACATGACCTTGAACAAAGGGTAGTATTTACTTCAGATGGATATATGAATGAGGATGCTGGACAAGAATATTCAGGTCTAACACGTTTTGATTGTCGTAAGAAGGTTGTTGAGGATTTAGATAAGTTAGATTATTTAGTGAAAATTGTACCACATCCACACGCTGTTGGACATCATGATAGATGTGGTACAATTGTTGAACCTACCATTTCACCTCAATGGTTCATGAATGTTAAACCACTTGCGCAACGAGCAATTGAAGCAACGAATAACGGTGATGTAGTATTCATTCCTGAACGAGAAACGACTCGCTTTCTACATTGGATGGAAAATATTGAACCTTGGCCAATATCAAGGCAAAGATGGTGGGGACACAGGCTACCAATTTGGTTCTGTAACGCATGTAATGAATCAACCGCTGCAATGGATACACCTGATACATGTGAATGCGGTGCAACAGACTTCTGTCAAGAAGAAGATGTCTTGGACACCTGGTTCAGTTCAGGCTTATGGCCCTTCTCAACAATGGGGTGGCCAGATAAGACTGATGAGTTGGATACTTTCTACCCAACCTCCGTTCTTGTTACAGGATGGGATATTCTCTTTTTTTGGGTAGCAAGAATGATTATGTTTGGATTAGCGTGTACGGATGAAGTTCCTTTCAAAACTGTATATCTTCACGGATTAGTGGCTGATGAAAAAGGACAGAAAATGAGCAAATCCAAGGGAAATGCAATTGATCCTTTGGAGACTATTGAGAAATATGGAACAGATGCATTTAGATTTGCACTCGTAAATACAAGTACTCCTATTCCTTATGTCCCATTACCTGAATCACAAATTGAATCCGGGAGACGGTTTACAAATAAAATATGGAATGCTGCTCGATTCTTACTCATGAATTTAGAAAAGTATCCAAAGCCAATTGAAAGCAACAATACACTTGATGAAAATACACTTGAGGTGAATTGGATCAAGAGTAGACTCGCTAAAACTATCAATTCCTCTACAGAGGCTTTAAAAAACTTCCGATTTCATGAATTGGCACAAATCCTTTACGCATTTTTATGGCATGAATTCTGTGATTGGTATTTAGAGTTTGTTAAGCAACGACTTACACAGAATCAACCCTATGCCTTATGGATTGCTGCAGATGTTTTAGAACAAACTATGAGACTATTGCACCCCGTAATGCCTTTTCTTACAGAAGAAATATGGCAACAACTTACAATAGATGGTAAAGAAAATAATGATAGTATTGAATCATCGATCACTATAGCAGAGTGGCCAAATTCTGATGCTGAAGATAATCAGGTAGAGGAGACAATGGATACTCTAATGACTGTAATTGATAACGTCAGGAGTATACGGGGAGAGTTAAATGTTCCAAACGGTGCATCCATAGATATACATATACAATCTCCGGATCCAATTATTAGAAATCGACTTGAGTTATATTTGAAACAGTATTTACCGGCATTTACCCGAGTTAACGACATAATTATTGATGAAACCTTACCTAAACCTAAGGCATCTGCAGAGGCTGTAATTGGCGAACTCGCAATCTACATTCCACTTGAAGGTGTAATTGATCTTGATGAAGAAAAAGCACGTTTAACCAAACGATACCAACAAATTGCAAAGGATATCAATGCGGCACAAAAAACTTTAGAGAATCCACAGTTTGTCGAACGGGCACCAGAAAACGTTGTACAACAGAAAAAGGACTTAGTTGACAGACTGTCAATAGAACAAGATAAATTAGAACGTAGTCTTGCTATGTTAGATGTTTCATCATCTTAGAACACAGAGTAACCTGGAAGCATCCTTAGTAAGTAGAATTGATGAAACACAATTCTAATACCTATTAGAAATTTAAGGTTAGATGTATGCCAATTGAAAACAACAATAAATGTTTTGTTTGTGGTGATAATAATCCCTATGGCTTTAAGGTCAAACCTAAAGTAAAAGACGGTGGGGCAACAGTATCTATAGAATGTACCCCTCCTAATCACATGCAAGGTTGGGCAGGTATTCTCCATGGCGGCATTATCAGCACTTTATTAGATGAAGTAATTACTCATATCGGGATAGAGTCATTTGCCGGTCCAGCAGTAACTGCTCAACTTGAAGTACGATTTAGGAATCCTGCACCGACAGGTGTAAAACTCATAGTATCTGCTGAAAGAATTAAGATGTCACGGCGTTTAATTGAGGCAACTGCAGTTGTTGAATTATCCGACAGCACAGTAATTGCTACAGGAAATGGTAAAGTTATGCCGGTTGACGATAACTTTGCCCCCGAACATATTACTGTGTAACTTCCAGTTAAAGGTAATTAGTTTATATGGACATTGAAACTGATGATTCTGTAGACAAAGTGAGTGAGATCTCAACTTGTGATACAGATGTACTGATTGTCGGTAGTGGTGCAGCAGGTTTGCGTGCAGCTCTTGCTGCAAGTGAGAACGTTGACGTAATTCTGATTACAAAAACTACCATTAAAGAAAGCAACTCAATTTATGCACAAGGTGGCATTGCTGTGGCAATGAACATCGATGACACTATAGATCTTCATGTTGAAGATACTTGTAATGCTGGTTGTGGTTTATGTGACGAATCTGCTGTTGAGACTATGGTATCTGAAGGGATACCTCGTGTCTCAGAATTAGTAGACTGGGGGGCTAACTTTGATTGGGAAGGAACGCTACCCCGTTTTACACAGGAAGCAGCACACAGTCGTAAAAGGATTGTACATAAAGGAGATGCAACTGGTAGAGAAACGACTGATGTTCTCATTCAGAAAGTCTTAGAAAATGACAGAATCCAGGTCATTTCAAATGCATTTGCAACTGATTTCATTACATCCATAGATAATACTGCAAACGGCAAACAAAAAGTATGTCACGGTGTATCCGTCATCCTGAATGGAGAAGTAAAACACCTGTTTGCAAAGGCTACTATCTTGGCTTCGGGAGGACTCGGTAGGATTTATCCTTGTACTTCAAATCCTGAAGTTGCTACTGGTGACGGATTTGCTGCCGCATGGCGTGCTGGTTGCAATATGATTGATATGGAATTTGTTCAATTTCATCCTACGACTTTATATCTTGACAATGCACCAAGTTTTCTTATTTCAGAGGCAGTTCGCGGAGAAGGTGGAAGGCTTGTTAACATCATTGGTGAACAGTTCATGGATAAGTATCATGAAAGAGGTGAGCTGGCTCCACGAGATGTTGTTAGTCGAGCTATTCAAAATGAAATGTATCTCACTGGATTTCCATGTGTGTACTTGGATATTACATATAAGACCAAAGATTATATTATCGAGAGATTTCCGACTATTTACGAAACTACTAAGAAATACGGTTTGGATATTAGTATTGATTTAATACCGGTTAGACCTGGGGCACATTTTATGATGGGTGGTGTACAAACCAATATTGAAACAGAGACAAATATAAAAGGATTATATGCATGTGGAGAAGTAGCCTGTACTGGTGTACATGGGGCTAACAGATTAGCAAGCAACTCTTTATTAGAATGTCTGGTATACGGTGTACGGGCAGGAAAGAATGCTGCTGAATATGCATCTACTATTCTCTCTTCTAATATACCTGAATTAGAGATTATATCTGATAAACATGTATCTGAACATATTCCTTTTAATTCCGACTTAGATATTCATTCTGTAAAAGATGCTATCAGAGAAACACTTTGGGAGAACGTTGGTATTGAGCGGAGTGAAGAAGGTTTGGAAATAACATTGCAGGATTTAGAAATTATCGGATCTGAAATAGGATACAATTATTCAATGTCGGAACCCCTTCTCACAAACAATATTGATTACTTTGAGACCATAAATATGTTAAGTACTGCATGGTTGATAACAAAATCGGCACTCATTCGTACTGAAAGTCGGGGTGGACATTACAGAGATGATTATCCAGAACAAAATGATTCAGATTGGTTAAAAAGAGTGGTCTTGAATTATGAATATGAACCGGATTTAGTTTCATTATAGGATCATCAATTTCTTAATTGGTAATTCTACTTCATTTTTCTATAGAAATTGGTTAGCATCTTTTAAAAAACAAAAAGTCAACAGGTGATCAATGAATACACCTGTTGACTTTATTAAATTGTAGTAATATTATTCTTGAAGATTGACTAAGATCGTATCCTTACCTGATTGATTAGATTTCTCAAATGCAGAATTTACTGCTGGCGTTTCAGATTGACCGTAGATCTCAATATAATTATCATAACTATTTATAACTTTTTTAATATGTAAACGGGTCTCTCTGATTGTAATCTTCTCAACGAATTCATCAATATCTTTAATCTGTTTGGAATCCAACCATCGTTTCATCCTGCCCGGTCCACCATTATAAGCTCCAGATACCAACATTGGATCGTTATCGAAAATCGAATTTAGATAACCAATATACTTTGTACCCATTCGAATATTAATTTCTGGATCCTTTAACATTGATGACCTAAATCTACGAATTTTTAACTGTCGTGCAAGTTCTCTACCAGTAGATGGCATTATCTGCATCAACCCAATCGCACCTGCCCAACTAATGGCATCTCTACGGTATCTACTCTCTTCTAATATCATAGCAAATATTAATGCCTTATCTACATTATATTGCTTAGAGTATTTATTCACGAAATTCTCATAGTGTAATGGATAAAGCCAACGACGAAGTTTTACTAATTCTGAACTACTGTGTTGATCAAAAGATGGACTGTCTAATACCATATCCGCAACTTCTCTGGCTTTGTCATACATTGCTAAGCTTTCATAGGACATAATTAATGCATAATAGCAAAACGGATCAGGATTCGAGACTATTGAAATATGTCTTTTTAATAGATAGATAGCATCTTCATATAGCCTTAATCCCATTAAGGACAATACCTGATCTGGACAGACATCTTGCACAGACAACTTAGCATCAGGAACTGCTTTTGGAACTAATTCTGAACTGGTAATTCCCAATAATGCTTTTGCACGAGCACTATAATACCAATACCGTGCCTTTGCCACTTCAGTATATATCTTATGGGCAGCTTCTGGCTGATTCTGCTTTTCACGGATTTTCGCCATCCAAAAATGCGCTCCCATCGCATACCGATTGTTTGGAAAATTCTCTTTTAATCCTTTAAATGCTGTATAACTCTCCTCATACTTCTTCTGATCAAAACGACGCCAACCAATACGCCAAGCTGCTAAATCAGCATATTCCCCACCTGGATCAATATCAATTAAACGGGAATAAGCATTGAGTGCCGATTCCGTTTTCTCACGCTTCTCATAAATTTGTGCAATATCATAAAGGGCATTGTCTGCTAATTCGCTCCAAGAGTAAGTCTTCACGAAACTTTCAAGTTGCTTGATGGCAGTTGTGAGACTACCCTTGGCATGATAACATTGGGCAATACGATAATGGGCACGGGTTAAATACTCCGATTTATCACCCAGACCAACAACTAAGTTATATTGTTTTAAAGCAGTATTATACCATTTTCTGCCTTCATTACTCCGTCCAATATAATACAATGCACGGGATTTTAATTTTATATCTGAATCTGTACTTACTGCCATAAGCTCATTTATGGCCGATTTCCAACTTCCTTTATAATAGAGAACTAAACCACAGTGTAATCGGTCAACTACCGTACGTTTTAATGAGGTATGATCATTAGCAAGCATCTTTAATTTTCCCATAGCATCATCGGCTATAGAATCAGACTGATTATCTGAGAGAAGTTTTTGATGCAACTTAAATGCTGTTGAATATTGTTTCAGTCCTTCTTCACATCTTGCTAATGCATATGTAGCTCTTCTTTCATATTCGGATTCAATCAAAATATCTTCTACGGTTGACTTAGCATCACCATATCGTTTCTTATCAAGATATAATTTTGTGAGATTCCATTTTGCTTCACTAAGGTAGTAACTATCAGGATAACCTTCTATTAACTCTGAGTACCAACTAATCGCTTTATCCTTATTATTCATTCTCTCATATAGTTTAGCAAGTCGGAAAGCAGCACTATCTGCATGAGGATATCTTGGTGTAATTACCCGTACATAATTTCCTACTGCTTTAGGTCTATTATTCAATTTTTCATATAAATTACCAAGAGTATGATGGATTTCAAGTTTTTCTTCCTTAGTGATATTTGAATTCTTTAATGTTTCTAATTGTGATGCTGCTTGTTTGTAATTTCCCTTATCTATGGTTGTAAAGGCATCCGTCCATTGTTTACTTCGTCCTTCTTCTGCAAATGATAATGAAGGAATGCATAGTATAGTAATTAAAAATAGATATAATCCTTTACTCTTATTAGGTTTCCTCACTGTATGTGTTGTAACATAAAATTGCATTTTGCTTTCTATTCTCCTGATAAAAAGTAAAATATGACAAGTAATTAGTTTTTGTTATGAATAAATATTTGTTATATGCGTCTATAACAACATATTGTAACGATAGTTTTAGACGAAAGGCAACAAAATTAGTTGATATTATATGTAATACAATAGCTATTTGCTTATACCGTAGGAACTTCACCATTCCTACGGATTCATCATTGTGTTAGTTTTCTGTATTTTAACTAATATATAACGTGAGTTTGAATAGATAAATCTGTAAATCGTTTTTAGGTCTGGTAAAGTAGAGTGAAACAGAATATGTATGGTTTATGTTATATATAGGACACAACCCAACTCTAATGAAATTCTATTAGGAACACCCTTATTACAGGATATACTCAATTCCAAATTACCGTTAAGATTATGGGAATTGTTGTCAGTTTTGTTTTTCTATGGTATACTTTATTATCAATTATGTGACACGGAGGATACCACTATGGAAATTGTTGCTCTCGGTAATACAGGTATAGATGTCTCACGACTTTCAATTGGTACGGGTTCAAACGGTTGGAACGGAAGATCAAATCAAACTGACTTAGGATTAGAGGCTTTTAGGGATCTACTTCTTTATTCACACGAAAAGGGAGTTACTTTTTGGGATTCTGCTGACCAGTATGGTAGTCATCAGCATATTAAAGAAGCATTAAAAGAAGTACCAAGAGAAAGTGTAACTATCACATCAAAAACAGTATCAAGAACACGAGAAACTGTTGAAGAGGATATTAAACGATTTCTCAAAGAAATTGGCACAGATTATGTTGATATTGTTCTTCTGCACTGTCTAACACAGGTGGATTGGCCAAGACGCTATCCTGATGCAATGGAAGCACTATTAAGATGTAAAGAACAAGGACTAATTCGAGCACATGGAGTTTCATGCCACGATTTCGGGGCATTTCAAACTTCTTCTATGACTGATTGGGTTGAAGTTGTGTTAGCAAGAATTAATCATTCCGGTGTCCAAATGGATGCTTCTCCAGCTGATGTCATTAGAACAATGGAACACATGGCAAACGTTGGCAAAGGTATCTATGGAATGAAAGTATTAGGGATGGGTAAATTAGCTAAAGATTCAGAAAGTCAGAAAGAAGCAATTGAATTTGTCATGGGATTACCTTGTGTACATGCAATGACTATAGGAATGACATCACAAGCTGAAGTTGATGCAAATGTCGCTGTTGTCAACGAAATTAGCAACATTTAGTAATGAATTATTATCAATAGTATTTGAATATGAGCGCGGGTTTTTGCCAGTAATCTCTGAGTGAATTCTCGCGCAGTTTTTCGCTTTACCTTCCTTATATGAGAGATATTCACATGGATAAGTATGAAATAGTTATCGGATTAGAAATACATGCTGAACTTTCCACAGAAAGTAAGTTATTTTGCAACTGCGCATACACTTTTGGTTCCTCTGCTAATGACTGCACATGTCCTATTTGTTTAGGTTTACCAGGAACTCTACCTGTAATCAACCAACGTGCTTTAGATTATGCAATACGGACAGGTTTAGCTATGAATTGTGAAATTACATCGTATAGTAAATTTGACCGGAAAAACTATTTCTATCCGGATTTACCTAAAAATTATCAGATATCGCAATATGACCTGCCATTGTGTCAGAATGGAAAAGTTGAGTTCGAACTGAATGGAGAAACAAAAACTGTTGCTCTTCGTAGGATCCACCTTGAGGAAGACGCAGGTAAATCTATACATGCAGAAGTAACAGGTGATCCGACACGTAGCTTTATGGATTTTAATCGTGCAGGGGTACCGCTTATGGAGATAGTAAGTGAACCTGAAATACATTCACCTGAAGAAGCAATCGCCTATTGTCGAGCTGTGAAAGAGATCTTAGAATATATCGAAGTCAGCGATTGTAATATGGAAGAAGGGAGTTTAAGGTGTGAACCAAACATCTCCTTGCGACCACAGGGAAGTCAGGAATTGGGTACTCGGACAGAAATAAAAAATAAAAACTCTTTTCAAGAATTGATTGATGCTATGGAATATGAGGTTAAACGACAGGCACGTATACTGGATTCAGGTGGGAAGGTGGTTCAAGAAACACTGTTATTCGATGCAGAAACTGGAAAGACTGTCGCAATGCGTAGTAAAGAGGAAGCTGATGATTATCGCTATTTCCCGGAACCTGATCTTGTGCATGTTCAAATAGATGATGAATGGGTTAAAGAAATACAACCTTCTCTTCCTGAACTTCCTGCTATCCGTAGAAGACGGTTTACCGAGGACTACAATTTAACATCTGAACAAGTAGAATTCCTTACCTCAACACGGCAAATAGCTGATTTCTTTGATGAAGGAACTAAACTAAGTGGAAACCCTTCTATTTGTGCTAATTGGATAATGGGAGATATTAGTCGATTACTCAATAATGCTGAAATAGAAATACAAGATTCAAAATTATTACCAACACACCTAAGTGAACTAATTCAACTTATTGAAGATAATACAATTAGTGGTAAGATTGCAAAATCTGTTATAGATGAGGCATTTCAATCTGGCAAATTACCAAAACAGATAGTTGATGAAGAAGGTCTATCTCAAATTTCTGATACATCCGAACTTGAAGCCATCGTACAGAAAGTGATTGAAGACAATCCGGGACCAGCACAAGATGTTAGAGATGGAACAAAAAAGGCAATTGGGTTTCTTGTAGGTCAAGTCATGCGTGCAACACAAGGAAAAGCAAATCCACAAGCTGTAAACCAAATTCTCTCAAAGGTATTATCCGAAGAATAAGGTCGATAGAATTTATCAATCTTTAGATAATTTATACCTAATTCCTTCCAAAAACTTCTATAGATATTAGAACATGCTAAATGGTCAGATCATTCTTTCATCTGTAACACAGCAATATGGTGATTCAGTTGCTGTAGATGATATATCATTACAGATTGAGGGTGGTGAATTCTTTTCTTTACTCGGACCAAGTGGATGTGGCAAAACGACTACTTTAAGGATTATAGGTGGTTTTGTCTTACCTACAGAAGGTGAAGTATTTATCAACTCAAAACCGATGCTGGGAGTTCCACCATATCAACGTCCAGTAAATACGGTATTCCAAAATTACGCACTTTTTCCCCACAAAACGGTTGCCGAAAATATTGCCTTCGGTTTACAAATGAAGAAAATGTCTAAAATTGAAATATCTAAGGCAGTAGAACATTTTCTTGATCTAATTCAATTACCTAATCATGGTAAACGAAAACCGAACGAACTATCAGGTGGTGAAAGACAACGGGTTGCGCTTGCCAGAGCATTAATAAATGAACCGTCTATCCTACTTTTAGACGAACCTCTTTCTGCTCTTGATTTAAAACTCCGAAAACAGATGCAATTGGAACTAAAGGAACTACAACGTAAGGTAGGGATTACATTTGTATATGTCACACATGATCAAGGAGAGGCGTTGGCACTATCGGACAGAATTGCTGTCATGAATGAAGGTAAAATCCTACAAGTAGGCACACCCTCTGAGATTTATGATTATCCTGAAAATCGTTTCATCGCAGATTTCATTGGTACTACAAACTTCTTTGATGGAACGATTACCAGTCGCACATCTCCTTACATACAGATTCAAACTAATACTGAACCTTCCTATGTGCTAATGAGTAATTCGCATAGAGAAATGGAACTTGATTCAACAACCACTATCGCTGTTCGACCAGAACGGATAGATTTAAAATCTGAAAAACCCACAGATTCACCAAATTGTATTGATGGTGTGATTCTGGATGTAAGTTACTTAGGCACAACTATTCAATACACAATACAAACGGATTTCGAAAATCAGGTAATTGTTAACAAACAATGGCGAGGTAATACTACCTCGCCAGACAATAGTGTTACAAATGATATTAACAATGAAGGAAAGTATAATTTCCAAATCGGTGATACTGTATATCTAACTTGGACACCAGAAAACAGTGTCTTGTTAAAAGCAGATACTGAATAAATTTCTTACAATGGGAGTTTAACTTTTCCATTATCTTGTTGTTGAGATGTCAAAAATCCAATTATTATTTGAACTACATTATAACCGGCACTGGCAGGAGATACTGGGGTTCCACCTTCTGCTACAAGTTTAATAGTTTCCTGTACACCAGCAGGTATGCCGGTCACACCCCAAGAAGGTGCTTCAATTTTCTCAACTGAATCACCTTTATGAATAGTTGCTACTTGGTCATTTATAAGTACATACCCATCTGTACCAACAATTTCTGCACGGAATCCAGATGGCGTATTTTTTGGACCACCAGCATAATATCCTCTGACTCCATTAGCAAAATGAATGTAACCATGTGCTGAGGGTTCGGTTGCAGGATCATGTCCTCCATCCCCCTTATATTCTGTATAATCTTCGTATCCCTCTTCTAATTCTGCTGAAACCCATACCGGATCCGAATCAGCATAATAACAGATTGCATCAACACAATGTGTTCCATTTCGGAATAACATTGCTCTACCACCACTCAATGTACCAATTACATAACGGACATCCCCAATTTGTCCTCCATCCACGACCTCATCTTTCGTATGTCTCCATAATGGTTGCCATCTACGAGTATGGTCAATTGACAGATATGTACCATTCTTTTCTGATGCATCCAACATCCTTTTTGCATCTTCAACTGTGGTAGCCATTGGCTTCTCACAAAAAATTCCTTTTACGCCAGCATTAGAAGCATCAACTACAAGATCAGCATGTCGATGGTCAGACGTAGCAACAGTAACAACATCCAAATCTTCTTGTGCTAACATCTCCTTATGGTTGGTATACAGTGATATACCATCCCATTTATCTTGATATTGTGCTTTAAAGGCATCTAACGTATCTTGAACAAAATCACAACCTGCAGCCAATTCTACGTTATCCAATCCAATTAATCCGGATGCATGGGTTGTACCTATCCCACTACAACCTATTACACCTACGCGTAATTTTGCCATTTTCAATTCTCCCAGTTTAAATAGAACAGAAATAGTTTTGAATGTCTTCCATCTAAGATGTGATTTTATGATGATGTGACTTAACTGTCAAGGTTTTTGTGAGAAATATCAGAATTGTCAATAACTCTTGGTACTATAGTCAAATCCTAAAACGGGTAATACGGGTGTTGAAATAGATTCAATACTGAGGTGGTATTAGAAACGACAAATATAGTAAGTCTACTATTTTTATGCGAAAACCTAATTTGGTAGGATAGAAGGAATATGGAAAATTGGGTTAAAACCCGTCAGTAGTCCAAAATATGTGATGTGATTGGATCTCTTTTGCGTTTGGTGCAGTTTGACTATGCATAAGGTTTGGCAGTGCCTTTGATAACTCTTGTTGGATTTCTTCTTTGAATTGTGTGGGTTGTATTACACGGTACATAGTGCTTCCATATTTGTTAACAACTGGAGAATTAAATCCATCACCTATCGGAGCAGGATAATCAATCTCAATCTCCTCTTCACCCAATTTAGAAATTAAATCAGATATGATTGTCTCAAAAAACAAATTATCACTACCATCTATATAAACAGAATCTGATGCAGCAAACTCCTTAACAGATAGTTGTCTATCACGATGATTCACAGCTATATATCCTTCAATGCTACCGTTACGTTCAGCAATCCATAAATTTGAGGATTCTGTCTTTACCCATTCCGTCCAATAATCCAGTTCATCCCTGACAAAGACGCCATTAAATCTTTGGGAGTAATTATGATATAAATCTGATAGCTGCATTACTTCATTCTTATCATCAAAATTCACCTGACGGATATTCCATTCATTCTGTTCTTTTCCAATTAAAGACTTTTGAGCAATGTATCGGTCAACTTTTTCCCATCCTTCAATTGAATATATCCGCTGACTGCCATGTAACATTGAGATAGCAATATCTCTGGATTCCATAAACTCAATGGAATCCAATAATAATCTGGTAGCGATTCCTTTTTTTCTGTATTCTGTCCGAGTACTAACTTCTCCTATGCCACCAACAGTTATTTGTTCACCGTGGAAATACATCTTACGAATAAATACTCTAACTGTACTTACAATTTGTCCATCATCAACAGCTATACGAATCCCTTCAAAATCCTTCCAAGGATCGTTGTACCAATGATTAGAAAAATATTGACGACCTCCAGAAAACACATGAGTCACATGATCAAGCCATGCTTCGAATTCATCAGATTTTAGTGCTCTATATTCCATATCCCATTCCTATTAAAACTTTATGGTAAATTCACCGAGAAACTGTCTTGCTTTATTACGACTACCAAAGACTTCATACAAATCACCAGACACATCGTAGAAACGACGAATGAAATTCCTGCTTGTCTCAGCAGGATTTAAATCAGCATATCTAAACCACAAATTTGTTCGTGACCAAACATCCCAATTCACTTCGACAACGGTAGAATTCGCATCACCACTATCAATTCTCTGTTGTCTGTTTAATTCTTGGAACAGTGCATCTTGTGTCAAGTCAGAAGTTCCATCAATTCTACCAACAGATAGGTTAAATTCTTTATATTTATAAGGATTAGGATCTGTAATATACTTCAGATTAGCAGCAAAAGCATTCTCCAATGCCTGCGTCTCAAAATCAAAACTATCTTCAATCTTTGCTGGAGTTACATATCGTTCATCCTGTTCGCCATAGGTTAATTCATCAAGAAAAGTAAGATGCCATTTTTCAGATAGACTATAGGTCCAGCCAAAGAGATTCTTAAGTTCTAACTGATTTAGTTTATCATCAACATCAATTGAAATGTCAATATCTTCATAATCTTCAAGATAGTTGTTCCTAAAATTGATGACGCGGGTACTGTAAAAACCGTTCATGTGTGAAGGTTTAACTGTAAAACCCGTAACAGAATATTGAGTGATTGTGAAGTCGCTGGTATCACGCAAATACAAATAACCTGATGGATCAATATCCAGAAAAGTTAGATCATGCTTTTCTTCACTAAGCTGGTCTGTTTCATAAATGATTCTATCAATATATCTACCGTTATTATCGAATTTCTGGATTCGTGAAATGACATTATGAAACATAGTTAAACGTATGTCGGCACGTTTTAGTTCATCTGCAAGTTCTTCATCATTTTCACCATCTGTGTCATAATCGTCATAATACCGACGATACTCTGCCTCCTCAAGTAAGCGTAGTCGACGGTTGAAAGATGCTGTATCTCCATGAGCGATGTCATTCTGTGCAAATGGTCCATATTGAGGACGTGTTGCATTTGAAATAGTGTCTGCCAGTTCAATTTGTCTCGGTGTACTATCTCCAAGTTGTGTTAATGTTGGTGATAATGCAATAACTTCTGGTAACCCGCCAACTTTTCTACGAAATTTACTGGAATCCTTTACTAAAATCTCTCCTGTTGGCAATATTATTAGACTATTAGGTTTGACAAATTCACCGTTATCTCTACCCTTTGTACCAAATACAGTTACAAAGTTCCCATTGGTATCAAATTTTACAATACGGTGATTTCCGGTATCTGCAACAAACACATTTCCTCTTGGATCAATAGCAATATCTGCAGCATCCATATCAAATTCACCATCCCCGGCACCATACCTACCGAATGACTTCAATTTACTACCATCTGCATCGAATTTATGAATACGACCCCGTTTTGCATCCAAGACAAAGAGTTGATTCTGTGTGTTAATGGCAACACGTAATGATCTATCATGTCCAGTCGGTTGTATACCGAATGCTGTTTTACCGTTTTCATCTATAATTACTTTTGCAGGTAGAACAACTCCGGGTTGTTCGTCTACAGGATCGACAAAGTATGTATCTAATAGTTTTCCGGAGGAATTGAACTTATGTATACATGGGGCGAAAATATAGATTCTTGGTTCTGCAGTTTCAGCAATATGGTGAGCTGTAATATCTGTCACATAAACATTACCAAAACCATCAACAGTCAGATGACCCGGTTTCTTTAGAATGTTATCTCTTGATTCTGGATTGGTTGGGATTTGGTATAGAAATTCACCCGTCGGTGATAGTTTTTGAATTAGTCTGTTTTCTGTATCAGAGACATAAATGCCGTTATTGAATGTTAGATGTATATTTTTACCAAATGAACCTTGTGTGGATCCTTTACCAGAGAATTCTCGTTCAAATTTGATATAATCAATAGCGTATGAATTATATGAGACGAGAAATATAAGTGTCAGTAAGGTGATATATTTAGGTAGGAAGGTAGTACGGACAGTAATTAATGTCTTTTTGTTTTTCATTGTTATCCTTTACTTTGTTAGAATATTATACCTTTTGATTGTTAGCTATGTCAAGAACAAGAGGATAGAAAAACTTGCACTTATGAGGGTAATTTGGTAAAATTAACTAATCTGACAATTCGTTAGGAGGATTATATATTATGGATATTAGAATTGAGTATTGCACTTCTTGAAACTACAAACCGAAGGCAGCCAGTTTGGCTGAAGCCTTAGAATCAAAGTATGGTAGTCAGGTCAAAAAAGTTAACTTAATTCCCAGCAGCGGTGGGGCATTTGAGGTATATGTAAATGAGGAATTGCTCTATTCCAAATTAGAAACTGGCAAATTCCCATCTGATGATCAGATTACAACTTCAATTGATAAGATTTAATATTTATTGATAAGATTAAATAATTACTGTGCTAATGGGTATGGTTTCTTGCCATACCCATTTTTTTTGCATTCAAAATCTTATAGAATATTATTGAACATCTAAATTCAGTTTTCACTGTAGAAACAACAAAATAGATTTCTAAAGAACTATAGAAATAACACCCACATCGGAGTCTCTCCTACTTCATATACATCTAATTCAGATAATATCCCGTTTTCACGGTTGATACGGTAGGTTGCGAGTTTACCTGAATCACGACCACCGACGAATAGAAAATTCCCTGTTTCATCAATATTAAAGACACGTGGAATTGGTTCGGTGGGTTGATGACCTAAAGCTGATAATTCACCAGTCTCTTCATCTATCGAATACATCGCTACGCTATTATGTCCACGATTAGTGGCATACAGGAATTTACCGTTAGGATCAATGTGGATTTGTGCACAACTGTTATCCCCTTCAAAACCGTCTGGTAGGTTGGATATTGTTTGAAATTCCCATAATAATCCTGGAGCATCATGAGCATTGTAGTTTGGTTTATCAGATCTGTTTTTCATATCAGTCTGAGTTGAATCCTCTGTCCTAATTCTGTATGCTGAAACACTTGACCCTTGTTCATTAGATGAATATATAATTGGCTTATTTGGACTTTCGGTATAATGACGAGGACCAATTGGTTCATCTGGATGATAATGTCCAAAAGGGTTTTCAGTCAACATTCCTGTTTCTTGATCAAAGAGAAACTGATAGATAGCATTTTCAGGAACCGTGTGTGGAACAAACACATATCTGTTTGAAGCGTCTGTTTCAATGTAATGCGCGTGGGGTGCTGTTTCTATCTCTTGAAGCAGGTCTTCTTGTACTGTTTTATCTTCCTCAATTCTATGCACCGTAACCTTACCACCACCATAATACGCAGATAATAAATAGTTACCACTATTATCAGTGGCAATATAACAAGTATCCGCATCAAGGTTGATTGTACTTAATAACGTTAGTTGCTTTGTCTTTTCGTCAATACTGAAAGTAGCAATTTCTTTGCTTGAGCGAAGTCCTGCATATAGAAAATTACCACAGGGTGATAGTGTTAATGGACCAGGTGAACCGCTAACTTCTACATTTTCTTGAAATTCGATCTTTCCATTGCTATTGTTAAATGTATATATGGCAATTCGATTTTCACCCGCTATCGATAAATATAAGTGTGTTTGCATTTCCTTTTCCTTGAAGTATAGTTATTGTAGGATGCCTGATTAATCCGCAAGGTTTTAATATTGATACACCTAAAAACCTATGCTATTATACAAACAAAGGAGTCGTATGACAATTCAAAAATTTCAAGAACTGATTGAAGCAATCTATTATGAACGGGATGCAGAACGCGGTTTGCCTCTTACATTTACCTGGTTTGTTGAAGAGGTAGGAGAATTAGCTAAAGAGATTCGAAAAAGTCCACAAGACATGGTTCGAATACGAGAAGAAATGGCTGATGTCTTGGCGTGGTTATCTACTTTAGCAAGTTTGCTTGGGATTTCTCTTGAAGATGCAGCAGAGATTTATGCTAAGGGTTGTCCGAAATGCCGTGCAACACCGTGTGAATGTTAACATGCAAATCTAAGGAAAAATTAATTTTCACTCAAGAACCGTTCAAAATTACCACCAAATAGGTTATTTACATCTCGTTCAATTTCTGAGCGTGTTATAGTCCAACCAACATCCAGGAGTGTTTTATACTTCTCGTATAACACATTTGAAATGATTTGACGTGAATGATTCCATTTATATACAAGTTGATCCAAAATTCTTGCATCAGAATGTTGAGGGATAATACTCAACCCCAATAACTCTATCCTCTCACGAGTAATTTCTTCAATTACACTCGGATTATTCATAAACCACCAACATCCAAAAATCATTAGATTCTTGAATTTTCTACCTATAACACAGAGTTCATGCTGGTTTTCTCGAGATAGAAGTGTAACAAGAAACTTATTGTCTTGATTTTCGCGTAGTAGCGTCTCAAGACTTTCTAAATCAGCCTTTCCTGTACCATCACCTGCCATTTTGAGTTCTGGATTTACGGCGCGTTTTACACCAATCATTAGCGCGAATGGAACATTGTATTCTCGCGAAATTGGCAATATACAGTTGTCAAATAACCTACCAAGTACACCATCTTCAGGATATTTGAAATCAGGTGGTAATGAAACTGCCATATATTTTGGGTTCATACGATGTATCCATGATTCCAAGAAGCGTCTTACTTCTTTATACCCTTTTTCAGTAGAAAGGGTAGGATCGACATCATACCCGAGACCCCGCAACTGTTCATAGGCTGTGTCTTCATAATTATTGATAAGAACGTCCATACGGAGAGCTGCTTCAAAACGTTTATCTCCCGTATCTCCAGTTTCCCAAACAGGTGCTTCTTCAGGATCAAATGGGTCGTTTGTCATTACGACTTTAGATACATTCGATTGTGCAAAAACTGTATCAATAAATGATTCAACCGACGTACTTTGAAAATAATCACGATAGTCCTTCAGATTTCTTGAACTAACATCCAATCCGAGTTTATCTAATGTTGTAACAACTCCCCGACAAGCTTCACTTATTGGAGAATTCTCAAGAAACAACTTTTGCCAGATTAAATCGGCTTGTTGTGTCTTATTCATTGACCAAAATTCATCGTAGGTTACATCCGATTTACGAAAGACTTCTGCTATCAGGTAGTGGTATGTGAGGAGTTCGTCAATACCCCATAACAGTAGATCTCCAAAGGGTGGACTGAAAAGATGAGTATGTATATCAATGATTTCTTGATTTTCTACTGTATTCTCAATAGCGATTTTTAACTTCTCAACAGATCTAATGTTAGAATCAGTGTAAGAATTAGGATTATGGAGAGTCATCATTTTGCTCCGTATGTATTCTGGTTTGGATATAATTAACGATTTCTTCTGGAGGGTGTTTTCCGAAGCGGACATAGATGCCACGGAAATTTTCAAGACGAGTTGGCTTAGAGAATGGACTGAGTAATATACCATTCTTGTCGGTATATGAACTTCTAAAAGTACTCCACAAATGCTCTGTATTGGAACAACAAGTTGAAATTGTCAACCTGTCTGATCTGCAATGATAATTATATGGAAGAAAATATTTGTATAGTGGACCAATGAGTATACATGCAGAAAGGAATAGGTATACTATCGATTCAAAACTGAGATAGATGATACTAAGAATTGTTATTAGAAATAACAACAACAGAACTGATTTTGTTCTATTCTCTACAAATGAATGGACTTTCCAAGAAAGATCTGGTGTTGAATGAGAACTTCTCTCGGATAAAGATTTTTCTTGGATTTCTTTGTTCTGTTGTAAGTCAGACACGTACTATTCAGGACTTTCCGGTATAAGAGTTCCTTTAGTATCTTCCTCGGTTGTATCAGTTGTGTCTTCAGTAGTATCTACTTCTGTTGTATCTTCAGGTGTATCTATTAATGTTCCCTTTGAATCTTCTGCTTCTTCCTGATGATCCTCATGATCTGCAGGTGATGTCTCTTGGGTCTGTTCAGTTTTTTCTTCATCTAACGGTGTAAGTGTTCCATCAATGGATTCACCATAAAACCGCATTAGAAACAGTGAAATAACCATAAAACCAATTGCAACCCAAGTTGTCAGTTTACTTAAAAAAGAAGCTGCACCATGACCACCTAATACCGATTCCATTCCTGATCCACCAAATGCGCTTGATGATAGTCCTTCGCCTTTACTATCTTGTAAAAGAATAATAAGTGTTAGGACAACACATACAGGCACAAAGAGGATTACGACTAACGTTACTATGACTCCCATTTGTTTCCTCTCTAATTCTAAGATGAGTTCGGATTAACCATTAATATGTATCGGATGCTTTGCAATCGCATATACCATGGTTATGTAGTAGAATTAAAATCACTCTGACTTTATTTCTCTAATAAAGAACTCATATTATTTTCTATCTGTAATTTTAACTATCTTGACTGTATTACGATTTCGGCAAATGATTGTGCATCAAGGCTTGCACCACCTACAAGAGCTCCATCAACATCTTGTTGTGACATTAATTCTGCTGCATTCTCAGGTTTAACACTGCCACCATACTGTATTCTAATTTGTGAGGAGAGATTTTCTGAATAGCAATTTGTCAGAATGTCTCTAATAAAACTATGCACCTCTTGTGCTTGATCAGGTGTGGCAGTTTTTCCTGTACCTATTGCCCACACAGGTTCATAAGCGATTACACATGATTCCATTTCGGATTCTGTTAGGTCTACAATTCCACCCTTAACATGATCATCAATAACCGCTTCTGTTTTACCTGCTTCTCTTTCTTTAAGAAGTTCACCAACACAGATAATCGGTTTTAAATCATGTGATAATGCTGCTTTTACTTTTTGATTGACAGTCTCATTTGTTTCGCCAAAATATTGCCGTCTTTCTGAATGTCCGATTATAACATAATCACACCCGACATCCTTTAACATCGGTGCTGAAACTTCACCTGTAAATGCACCACTGTCTTCCCAGTAAAGATCTTGGGCTGCCAATTGAATGTTACTGGTATTTATAACATTATATACATTGGATAAAGCTGTAAAAACAGGAGCGACGACTAATTCGACATCTGTAATGTTATCAACTAACTTAGCCAATTCTGAAGTAAGATCAACTGCTTCTGAAACCGTCTTATTCAGTTTCCAGTTTCCTGCTATTATTGGTGTTCGCATATTCCTACCTATTACAATACTTTTGCAGCGAGTTCAACAAGACGGTTGGAATATCCCCACTCGTTGTCATACCAAGATAGGACTTTAACTAAACCATTTTCAATAACTTTTGTAAATGGAGCATCTAAGACGGAGGAGAGTTTATTTCCATTAAAATCTGACGATACAAGATCCAGTTCAGAATATCCTAATATGCCGTTTAGTGAATTTTCGGAAGCATCTTTCAGAACTTCGTTAACATCTTCAGCACTTGCACTTTTCTGTAATTCAACTGTTAAGTCTACAACAGAGACGTTAGGTGTTGGTACCCGTATTGCAAACCCGTCAAGTTTACCGTTCAGTTCTGGTAGAACTTTACCGACAGCAACAGCAGCCCCGGTAGTTGTGGGAATCATGGAGAGTGTAGCAGCACGTGCGCGTCGCATATCCTTGTGTGGAAAGTCGTGGACACGTTGATCACCTGTATAAGCGTGCACAGTTGTCATGAGACCACTTTCAATTTCAAATTCTTCATGGAGTACTTTTGCGACGGGTGCAAGACAATTTGTTGTACAGGATGCATTAGAAATTACATTATGTTCTGACTTATCATATTTGTCATCATTAACACCGATGACAACAGTAATATCTTCACCCTTTGCAGGAGCAGAGATAACAACCTTTTTGGCGCCACCTGATGTAATATGTTTTTCAGCATCCTCTCGATCAGTGAAAAATCCTGTTGATTCAATTACAACATCTACACCTAAGTCTTTCCAAGGTAGGTCGGCAGGATCGCGTTCAGCGAAAACCTGTATATTATTTGAATTTACTACTAAACTATTATCAGTTGAAGTAATTTCCTCAGTTAAGATCCCGTGTATAGAATCATATTGTAGTAGATGTGCAAGAGTATCGGGACTTGTTAAGTCATTAATTGCAACGAATTCAATATCTAAATCGGGATTAAGCAAAGCAGCCCGGAAAGCATTTCTTCCTATTCGTCCAAAACCATTAATTCCAACTTTTATCGACATAAGATAGTTTTATTCCTCTATTCATTTACCCGATAGAACGGTAATAATATCTTCCTATACATACTCAATTAGATCAGTCCTATATAAACTAAAGACCTATTTTATAATAGTGTGAGAAGTTTCTGCACTTAAGGTAAGGTGTAATCTGTAGAATTATAACCGAAAATATCTGCTAATATATTAATTTTTTATAGTAATTCAGTATTATTATACCTTATTTAATCCAATAATGCAAGTATTGAAATATTGAAAGGTATGTAAATAATTTGCACCATAGGTATCAATTTAGAAACGTATCTTTTGACAGTTAACAAGGGTATGAACACCTTTTGCGTTCTCGAGGATGAATACCATTTGGCATTCACTGGAAACTTTGTCAACAGGCTGAGACACGTCATTTTTTCTCCAAAAACTGATCTAATTAGAAGGAAATTTCGTTCCTTAATCCTCTATTAGTAGGTGGAATTACAATTTGCCATCCTTATGGATTGTTTTCTATTTCCTAAGTCTGTTCTATTATCAGACATTTAATTGTAATTTTGATACAGATTTGTATTAAGATACCATTGAATATAAAACCAGAAAGAAGACTACGATATAGGAGATAGCGGAAACAATATAAGCCTTTTCTGTTATCTTAGTATCCATTTTGCTAAGATACATGTAGGAATATATGCAAAAATCAAGAATAAGACCGATGAGAAGTATGATCTCGAACCAGTTGGATTTGTATCTTTATTCAAGAATACTTGCTATAATCAAAATTAATACTATAAGATATATTCGGATTCGCTATATCATACAGTTAAACAATACATATAATACATATCTATAATCTGTGTTGAGTAACTGTTTCAAACGTCATAATTTATATAGATTGATCCTGTATTCTATAGGTGAAAACGCAAAATATTTTAACTGCCTACTCCTTTGAGAACCTATCAATATGAAAAGGTGCAATTGTATCTGGAGTCTCACCTGTTAGAATTAGTTTGGATACCTCATAAGCAGTGATGGGTGTGAGTAAGATACCGTTACGATAGTGTCCTGTAGCGTATATTAGATTCTCAACTGGTGTTTTACCGAGTATTGGAGCATTATCACTGCTTCCGGGACGTAATCCTGACCATGTCTCTATGAGTGGTAATTCATAAATACCGGGTACAGCTTCAAACGCACCATGGAGAAGTTCATATATTCCGCCAACATTCAGATCCGTATCAAATCCCATCTCTTCGGTTGTCGCACCAACAACAAGTCTACCATCTCTTCTGGGAACTAAATAAACTGGCATTGGATACCTTGCTTTAACGGTACGAATGACGTTACTAATCATCATGTCCTTACGCATTTGTAAAGCCAACATCTGTCCTTTCACAGGACGAACAGGAGGAATAATTGTCTCAGGTAGACCGTCGATCTGACCAGACCAACAACCAGCAGCAAGAATACATACATCTGCACTTTGAAAACCTTCAAGTGTTTGAACACCCCTTACGTTCCCGTTTTCAATGACTATTTTCTTTACGGGACTGTTATGATGCATCTCACCGCCACGTGCCTCATAAGCACGTTTGAGTGCTTGTGTCATCAGTCGGTTATCAACTTGATGATCAGTTTCACATCGAATAGCTGCGGTCACATAAGGGGAGAGAGCACCTTCAATTTTTCGTGCTTCATCACCACTTAACCACTCTACATTCAATCCTAAATCGTTATATAAATTGTATGCATGTTCGAGTTGATATTTGTCATCGGGTTGAATACCGATAATGAGTGTCCCTTCTGCACGGTAACCGATACGCATATCTGTTTCCGCTTCTAACTCATCAACCCATTCTGGGTACCGATCTAAACTTTGATTACTGAGTTTGAGCAGGTCGAGTTCGTCAATATGTGCCTCAGCGATAGGACCGAGCATGCCTCCTGCAGCCCAAGACGCACCTCGTCCGACTTCTGCACGTTCATGTATGGTGACATCTGCCCCTGCTTTAGCCAGCTGCCACCCTATACCAAGTCCAATTACACCGCCACCAATGATGATTATCTTCTGATTTTTCATTTTCCACCTTTACTAACCTAAGTTACCACAGAAAAAATAATTATAAATCCATAGGAATATCTATACAATGTATTTATTTCATAGAAACATGAAATTCCATTTTGTCAACTATTGTATCATTTTATTCTTTCTATGACGATAATTTAATTTGGATTTACATATTTTTACTTACTGTAACCTGATAAGGGAATTAAGGGGTTAAAATGTGAATATTCTTAAATAGAAGTATATCTTTTCTATCTCTTTCTTTGAACAAATGTGTTAGTCCTGAATTATAGATAATTTTGTCAGTGATATAACTCGAGATAATTTTTGACTTACTCTGAAATTTCAGAGTAAATATTAATGGATAATGTCTGATAATTGCTCTCAAGTTAGTTATAGTAAGGTTAAACAGCTGTTTTTAAAAAAAGCAATTCTCTGATTTACTCTGAATACTCTGAAATTTTATATTTTAATATAGTTGGACAGTTTCTTTCAGATTGATAGTCGTGTATTCAATCGTTTTTCTTTTTTATTTTAGTTTGGGTGTTGGTAAAACTTACTAAATCGCAGTTATATCTAAAGTTGAGATTTTACATAGTACTCCGAAATCAAGAAATCAACGGTATGAAAGCAATGGGGTATGTAAAGATCGGAATGGGAGTTATCTCTTATATCAAAGATGAGAATTAATTGACTTGCGGTTAGAAAAGAGATTGAAGGAAGGATGGACTAACACCTCCTGAAACAAGATTGTTAGTAGTGAGATACCCTATTTCTTCATTGTTTTTTATTATTCTTGTTGGCGTAAGTGTGTAGTCATTAAAGGCACTATAGATACTGTATTTACTCCCATACATACTATATGGATTCCATATAGACAGAATACTATGTTCACTTCCATACAAACCGTTCTTGTTGAATATTGAGTTGAGATGATATTTTCCAGTGATTTCTCCAAGAAATGTGTCAGTTCCATCGTTCGAAACTACCTTAGCTCCTTGCATAAGATATGATGTAAAGATATTGGTTACATCATCGGAGTCTTCAGAATCTAATGGTGAATCTGGAATACAACCGATTATGAGTATACACAACATTATAGGTAAAGAAAATTTATGCATGAGAATTCTCCAGTGTGTTTTCATGTCGTTCAGTTTGACTGAATACGCGAAATATTACTCATTTAAACTTATTGCATTTGTATTAATATAATGACCGATACGTGTAAAATGTTACACTTTTCCTACAAAGTGTAGTAATGTGAATTCCCTGTCCTACCAGTTCTACACTGGGTTTATAGCCATTTTTGTAAATTATAAAAAATACAAATTGATGAATTTATGTGTTTTTTGTTTTATCTCCTAATCTACTGATGAGTTCAGATTGGAATTATTTCAAGTATTTTTAGTTTTTCAAGTATTTTTAGTTTTTCAAGTCGATTTTTAGATAAAGATTTAATAATGATCCGCCAACCCTGTTGGGGTTTGGGATTACAAGGGTTTTATTAGAAAGAGTAAAAATTTCAAAATTTGAAAAACTTGAAAAATATGTCGTGTAAATCGACTTGATTATCATCTGTTGGTGTTTATTTAAAGTATGGTTAACTAAGTCTTGCGAACGTATCGACAAGACTGATAATTGTTTATAATTCTGATGATTGTGAGTATACATTTTTTTATTTGAAATCTATTCTGAGTTTTTCGTTTTGTAAGTGTTATAGTTTATATATTGTTATATAAATAGTAACATACTTAAAAATGGTTGTCAAGTGAATTGTGTTATGTGTATATATGTTTAGTGGTTTCCAGTCATCAGTTTCTTCAATTTATATTTAAATTACTGACTACATTTTATTTATTGGTTGTAAGTTAATTTGTGTGAATCGCGGATTACACGGATTACGTGGATATGATGTGTTTTTTGTGCGGTTGGTCATATTGTCAGAATCACGGATTACACGGATTACACAGATTACACGGAAAAGAGGAATTTTCTATTGACGGCTTTATATTCTGAATCACGGATTATTTGGATTACACGGATTACGCGGATAAGACGTATTTTATGCAGATGATTTTTATTGTTGAATCGCGGATTATGTGGATTTCACTGATTACGCGGATAAGAGGGTTTTGTGGTAGTTGGTTTTTTATTCTGAATCACGGATTATTTGGATTACACGGATTACGCGGAAAAGAGGAATTTTCTATTGACGGCTTTATATTCTGAATCACGGATTACGCGGATTACACGGATTACGCGGATAAGAGGGTTTTGTGTCAGTTGGTTTTTATTCTGAATCACGGATTACACGGATTACGCGGAAAAGAGGGTTTTTGTGGCAGTTGGTTTTTAATCTGAATCACGGATTACGCGGATTACGCGGATTACACGGATAAGAGGTATTTTGTGTAGATGATTTTTATTGTTGAATCTCGGATTATGTGGATTACACGGATTACGGGGAAAAGAGGGTTCTGTAGTCTGATGTGGACTTTTAGCAATTATTGGTTATTGACAGATTTAATGTATGATTTTAACCCTCTCCTTATATATTGGTCTTATGAATTCTCTTCATTTTGAAGCAGGTCAATATATAATTTTCATTCTTCTGATATTATAAAATATTTTTCAAATTCAGGTTTTATCTTATATACAATATCACAATAACCATCTAAACCTGCTTCTTTGGCTGGAACGACATCTGCAAATTGACTTATTGCCTCTGTAACTTTATCCGTTACAGATATATCACCACATGCAAACATGATTCCAAGATTATCCAGTAGTGCAGCGATGATTGGATCTGTACCTAATTTCTCTGCAATCATACTATATTTCGTAGTGTCCATCTGTAAATGAAAATTTGCCTCATTCCAAACATCATACGGGAGTGTCTTTTCTACTTCTTGTTGCCTTTCAACAAGACAACAATCACGTACAGGATTACCATAGAAATTACGAACTTTTGAAGTTTTAGCCATGTGGCATTTTGCACAGAGAGCTTGTAAATCCTCCAAGCTTTCATTTCCTAATGTATCATAATGTAGATGATGGACTTGTGTAGCTTCGCGAACACATCCACCCTCACATTCGCACTTAGAATTACAATCCTCTAACTTGGTTTTACGCTTTTCTTTCCATTCTGATGATCGTATATATGTCATATAATTCATTTCTGTTTCCCATGTATGAAATTATTTAAACTGCAATTTTCTCTTGCTATGAGTCGTTTTAGATGTTAATAAACTTTCATCCGTACTAACGAGGAATCTACCTTTTGAATAGCATCTCAAAGCAGTCTACACTATCAAAATCGACTTCGTATTCAGAAAACTGTGGCTTAGGATAAACACCTCCTTTTTTTTGATCGTTTCCTGTAAGTTGAATGTCATATCCATGTGAATAAAGGTACACATTGGAGACGTTTTTATTCTTAGCAAATTTGTCAATATCAATGGATGGAAATAGCCAGTAAGTTCCATTATCACCTGCCTCAGCCACGTGAAATAGAAAGAAGTATGATGTTCTAGGAACAGGTATTTTCAATCCCGCAAATAAACCAGCACTGCCTTTATTTTTTATTTTATTAGAACTTGATTTGATTTGTAATTCAATATAATTTTCTTCAGCTATACGTATCACACAGTCAATTCCTCTATCATCAACTATTGGTAAGTACACATCTAAGTTATGGCGTAACAGTTCACCTATTACAATCTTTTCACGAGACTTTCCGTAATGAAAACTATTCATTCAATATTACCTCTGCACTTGGTATTTGTTTAGTTTAAGACTTTCCAATTACTTGACAATCGCAATTCTCTTTTACTATTATTCCAATAATTAGGATGTCAAGGGGTTGTTGTTAATTTTTAGATTTTCCGAAATTTACATATTTCCTAATTAAGACTTTCGATATCTTTGAGGGTTGAAAACCTTCTGAATCATACGATGTCTGCCCTCTGAAGTGAAAATTGTATTATTTTCATCTGACATATAAATTTTTCACTCCTTATAGATTAGACATAAGCTTGTTATCCTATAGTCCAATGATAATAAAAGGGTATGGAGTTAAATCACTGCAAAGTAGACTATATATCTCATGATTCCTTTTAATAATATCACGAAAGTCCTTCAAGAATTACCTAACGAAATACTTCGTCAAGTCGCCATACAAGTTTTTGTGCATCTGGCCAACCCGTTTTTGCAAAAAGATCCAACAGATTTATGAGATCTTCCATACAACTATCATCATCTCGGACAATGTCTCTGTAGTCAGCAAGGATCACTTCAACAAGATCAACAATCTCCTTCACTGCCAAACTGTCAAGAGTATAACCAAACGGTTCACTTGATTTTACAACCCTCTCAGTTAGATGTAATACCTCTTTAGGTTTACAGTCGAGAAAACTGGTTAGAGTTTGGATGAAATAATGAGCAGTTGGTGCAAACATTACACCATTATCATTATCAAGTGCGAAGTCTAATACCTTATCCATCAGAAGTTTAATCTCATTGAAATAGAGAGAGAGTTTATTTTTTGATTCTTCAACTTCATGTTTGTCCGATTGATCTGATTTATCATTTGGAACTTGGTAGGATAGACTCATGATTACTTGGTCAATCACTTTGTAGGCGTTACGGAAATGCTCTGCATTTTCTTCATTGGGTTGCTTTTTAAGTTTCACAGATAAGTCTAAGATTGTGGTAGAAATCTGGTCTATAATATTACTTACTAAGATTACTGAACGTTTTAAATCCTTATGTCTTTTTTCATCCTGAAGATATTCTGGATTAATATATCCATTTATTGTTTGATAGGTTAAACGTGGTAGAATATCGGCATAATGAATTGGATTCTGCAAGAATTTTTCATTTATGACATTTATCGCCCATTGGTTTTTCATTACAATTGCTAATCCAATTAGTAAATAACTGAAAGGGTCGAATGATGCCGACATTTTTTGAGGAGGAGGAAGATTCTTAAGTAATGTATCCATAATTGTTTGAATATTATCTTCGTATTCCTTGAGTGTACCTATTGCAGACAAAGTATAATATAAGCTCTCTTGAACAATTAAATTCTCTTCATTTTCCGCTCTCTCTTTAATAATTCTCCAGAAATACTTTGGTCTGTGATAAATAACTTTGTATAAATCTATCGCTGTAACCATTCTAACAGATGGTATAGTATCATTCGCCAACATTTTAATTGCCTCTAATATCTGTCTGTCTGGTTTGTGTTCTGCGATATTCAATAAACCTTTTGCAGCTTCATGGCGTGGATAAGGTGAATACCCTGTAGAGTCGAAATTGTCATCAATTTCAGGATGGTAGGTAGGTTCATTATGTTTTGCAGCATTCAATAGAACTTCACGGCAAAAACTGATGTATTTCTTATTAATATTTGTAATTTGTAAGATTATATCACAACATTCACTTAGCTTTTGCCAGAGTGCAGTTTTCACTTCTTCATGTGCTTTATTATTATGGGTTATAGAAGAATAGATTTCTTCTAACTTTGGGAATATAGTCTCTACATCCACTACAGATGGTTTATTCCTTTGATTAGAATTGAATTCTTCAATTAATTTAATGGATAATTGCAATTCCTGATTTTCTGGAGAAGATGTATCAACCCCCATATTTTGAAACCACATCTCATCAGTAACTTTTTCTGTATTTGTTGTGATTGGAACAAGATGTTGATTTTTTGGTATACTATTGCTTTTCTCTATCTCTTTACGAATTTCAATTGCTTCTACATTTTTAAGGAGATGTAATGGTATTTGTCCAAGCAGTCGATTTCGATGATATTCGAGTGATTCTCGTATCCCTTCGTCTTCTTGATTTGTAAGTCCTATAATTTTTTCCTCAATACTGCGTAACTGATTTTCAGATAGAATTGATGATGAATTCTTGATAAAACTACAAAGTTCAGGAATAACATCGTTTCCATTGAGGATAGGTTCGGCAAGACATAGTTCAAATAAACGAGGGATAAACAGGTTTGGTGATTTTACGGCAATTTTTAGAAGTCGCTTCCATAAGAAAGCAACCTGGACATAATTATAAAATTCTTTAAGAATTTTATCAAGTTCTTGATTATTTGATTCTCCTAATTTTTGTATGTATTCAAAGAAAACATCAGCCATTTCAATTGGATTATCGGTATATTCTTGTGCATCCCAGAGATAACTGCCATCCTCTAAATAGGTTGTCTCTTGATTATTGATAACAAATGTTTGCATCAGTTCATTAAGTTCACTTCCATTATTTGGGTACTTATCTATATGTTTACGAATTACAAAACCATTCAAACTTTGAACGACTGCCCTTGTTGCTTCAATTGAATATGTCTTGAGGAAATCTGGAAAATGCTTTATCAAACGATATTGACACATTTTGTAATCCTGACTGCGAAAAGTTGACATTGGTAGAACATATCCACCAAAATTCTTTCTCTCTCTGCTTGTCTCAATATGTCGAAATACTGACTTATATATATCAGCAACAAAATCAGGATCATAATCCCATATATAGTTTACAGTCTCTGTTAACCATGTCAAAAAATTCAGTGTGAAATTCTCTTCCTCTATTAAATCAAGGACTTTGCTTAGAAGAGTACGAGATTCATCAATATCTGTTTGATATGTTTTTGCAACAAGGGGAACAGCCATACGACCCCCTAACCGATTATACCAATCATTATCGGTTGTTTCCTTCTGATCCCAGACCCATTGTAATAGCCGTCTCCCAATTCTACCACATATATCTTTGACATTTTCATCTGTTGTATTTTCAAGGATATTTGAGGTGAGTTTTGCTAAATCCCATGCAAAATCAGCATGAAGATGATCAGATACTATATAAAAGAAATGGATCCAAGGCTTTTCAAGATTTATTTCAAATGTTAGAAGTGATTGTAAAAGACTTGAGATTGCATCTCCAGAAATGGTTTCACCCTTTTTAAGTTTTTCTATAAGTGGATTGAGTTCCTTTATATTTGATACTTCATTTGCAATAACGCTTGTAGGTATCAAGCGTGCTACGAGTCGCAAATGTACAGTTTGATTTTTTGGGAGAATATGCCAGAAAATTCGCCAGAATCTATCTTTGTTATCGTACCAAAGACTGGTGAAAAAGTAGGTAATACTGGGTCGAAGAAAGAACCCTCTTGAGCGATCTTGATTCAAAAAGTCTTCAAATTCTCTTGGATCGTCTTCTATCTGTAAGGTACTAATGGCATAGTCAAAAAGAATATTATGTGAAAAACCGACTCGTCCTCCAGTTGAAGAACCCTTTGTTAAGATTTCATCACTCTGTAGCGTTTCCCATGCATCTTTTCTTTCCTGTTTATCTAAGCCAACATCATCGTATATGTCAGATACCTTAGTAGATAAAGACCGTTCCTTCATCATCTTTTCTGAAAGTCTATGTAATACATTCTTTCTGGTTTCTGCGTCAATAGGCACACGCTGAGCCCAAAACCTATTTAACAACTCAACCTCGGAGCGAATTTGACTGATTTCGCTATAATTTTTTTCTGGTGTAAACGTAATTATTTTTTCCAATAACCAAAGATTGAATGGAATTGATAAAATCTTCTTAAACTCCTCAGAACATTTGTCTTTGAAATCCTTAGTTAGTCCTATCTGATCTAATGCAGATGAAATCTCATCATTAGTTAATAGGGGAATTGTGAAATGTCTGCAAAGAATATCATTCGTATGGTAATCGGGTTGATCTTCATGATTTACTTCTTCAAATAATTCTAATAGTTTTCTTGACTTCCGTGCATCATAAGTTCTAACAGTAACAATAACATTCCATATAGGTAATTCTTGAATTGCCCGTTGAATTAAAAGCAGAAAATTACTTCGTGCTTCTTCATTTCTCGTCGCATCAAAGGCATCAAATAAAATAATCCCATTGGTTGTAATTTCAATAGACTTTAAAAAATCAATTAAATCTTCATTTAAAGATAACTCGCGTTCCAATTTTTCTTTTGAACCATCCCCAAGTTGATCAATAGGTAATAGGACTTCTGGAATATTACTTGTAACCAAGCTTTGACGTAGATTCTTAATTAAGAATGTTTTACCTATACCTGGACTGCCAATGATTATACCGTTTCCTCTAAATGCAAATTCCTTTAAGTCATTCAATAAACTTTCACGTTTTATTAACATTTCCAGTTCTCCTATCCATCTCTGTACTTATTTTACTTAAGTGCTCAAGTTTTATATCATTTTTATCCTTTTTCTTGTGCCCCGATTCATTACTTGAGCTATCTAACTTATGTAAAGGAGTGTCATGTGCTTTTTGGTCACATTCTTTTGCAATTTCATTGATTATTTCAGCCAAACCTTGATGTGAGTCATCACTATCTTCGTAAAACACAGTTTCTACACTATATTCTTCTCTTAGATAGTTAGCTTTATCCATAAAATCACCTACACAAGTATGATTTTTAAGCGATATATTCCTTATAGCATAGTGTATTGGTCTATCCCATCTCCCTAAGTCATCACAAACGGAGTCCAACATTTTTTCCAAATAAGGATCATTCATACTAAAACCGATAAAGACTACATGTCGGGTTGCTAATACTGCCCATAATAGTTTCCTATGTATTGTCCATTCAGAACCTATAAATGTCAGATCTTTAATGTTTGTGTGAAGTTGTGACGATTTAGTAAGTTCTTCCAAATTTGAATCATTGCTTGGAGTTAGATAACCATAGGCTTTTTCATAATCCTTACGAGTAAAAATGATGCTGCTTGGAACTTTGATTATACCATGTAAGTGTGCGATTTTTCGTGGGATTTCTTTATCACTCATTGATAAGAGAAATTCGTTAATTTGCATAAAGAATTCGTCATTAATTATTAGCGAATAACCATCAAGTGGTTTTTTATCTATCTTGGCTAGTACAGCTTCCAGAACACTATCATAATTGGTAGTTAGTATCCCTCTGAAAGGTAATGAAAGAAGTATTGTGTGAAAGTCATCAGTGCTTTCTTTATCAGCAAATATTCGACTGAGCCAATTATAATATCTTTTTTCTCCAGAGTTTATTTTGTATATTTCGGTTTTTAGTTTTTCTGCACAATCTAAGAAATCTTCTGAACAGTCTGAAAAAGATAGTTCAAACTGTTCTTTATATTTAGTATTACTCCCATGTCTATTATTTAATTTAATCACTTCATTCTTCAGTTCTTTTAACAAATTTTCCCATGTTGGATAGCCTACACGGACACTACTTCCTGCTCCGACAAAAAGAACTGCTTCCCCAGATTTTATGATTTTAATCAGGTCTTGTTTTCGTTCGATATTTGATTTTAGTAACTCATTATAGTCTTGAGTAATAGGATTGGATTGTTGTTTCATTAGTTTATATTATTAGTCTAATTCCATGAACAATTACATTGAGAAATCAATTTATTGGATAATTATTGGAAGTGATCTCCAACTCAGGCAACCCAGCAACAATATCCACTGTCTCTAAACTAACGTTTATCACCTGACCAATTAACCGTACAATATACTGTGGATCATCATCACGGTTGGGGTCATTGACGATGCCACTACGTTTGTCGGTCTTGACGCAGTATTGGTTGACTATCCATTCCAATGCGGATCGTGTTCCGAGACGATATTCAGATGTTTTAGGCGGGATACCGTCAATGGTTAGGAAATCGTTATAGACAAGAGAAGTTTTGTCTTTGGAGAGTTTCATTTTCTCAACACGCCAATTGAGCGGAACATTGGGGTTTTGAATGAGTTTGAGTTGGTCGTATTCGGGTTGTGATTCGTAGTTGACGTGTATTTCTGCTAACCGTTCTCCTGCCTTAGCAAATTCCCAGAAATCTTTGACATAAGGGATATGAGGAAGGTCTCGTTTTAGGTTGGCTTGGTATTTTTCTCGATATTCGGGATGATGTAATAGTCCATAATTATAGTGGAAGATATCCCATTTGGTGATGGTGTCATCTTTGTATTGTCTTTGGAACTCATTTAATGCCCAATCCGTAATATTCTCTCGTCTGTTCGAACCATCCTTGTCATAAGTAAAGTAAGGGAAACATTGAAAACCATCACTCGTGGAAAGTGTGTGTAGGTCTGGGATCAAATCTGCAATTAATGTATTGAACCCAGAACGAAATCCATGATCACTTACAATAATTACCCGATTTTCTTTCTCATTAGCAAATGTAGGAAAGATTTTAGGAAAGTACGATATTTCATCATTCATAATTGAATCGAAGAAGAGATAACATTTTGTAAATGGTCGGTACAATGCCCAACGAACTTTATAATCAGAGTAATCAGCCGTTTTATTTCGTTTTAAATCTCGTTTTAAGTTACGACTCCACTTGATTTTAGTATCATCAGAAATCAAGGAATTATCAAGTTCTATTCCCGGTTTGGTTTTGTTCTTTAATCGAGAAATTTCATCATTATAATATTCAATTATTACATTTACATTCTTGATAAGAAAGTTCTTATTGAAGTTATATACCCAAGCATCACGGTTTGTGCTAATTCCGAGACTGTAGGTATTAAATATCACATTTTCTTCAGGACTTTTACCTAACCTTACTTCTTTAGTACCCATAGGAATGAAAGTGTTGAATTCACCATGAAGACCTTCAGTAAGCCATGTATGTCTTTCATCCGGTTGTATGTGTTTGAATTCAACACCACCAATATGTTGACGTTCAGATAGAAAATCAAACTTATGGTCTTTGTTCCAAAGATCATCTGTACGATAATAAAATATTTTAACCGAATTTGAGGCGGTGGTACTTCGCTTTTTTACAAACATATTGATACTCACACCGACCCGGATATCAAACACATTTGCATTTGAAACTTTCAACCCTTTCCGTGCATTCCCACCTAAATCAAGTATATAGATACTTTCACAATCTTCAGCAAGGTGTTTCCGCATACCATCAAACGCCAATGCATCTAAGAAGCTGTTATTTGTAACAAAAGCAACTATACCTTCATCACCAATCCTATCTAATGACCATCGTATAGCCTTCACATACGGATCGTAGAGTTTATTCCTAAGTGTTGCTTTAGAATCCTTAGCATAGGTATCAGCAATTCGTTTATCCATAGTATCATATTTACGATTCTGGTTATTATCATTCTCATTAACCTGTCCCATATTGTAAGGCGGATTCCCAATTACAACAAACATGGGTGTCTGTTTCTGTTTTTCGACGCGTTGTGAATTGGCTGGTGCCAATAACGGTATCTGTTTATCTTCTGCTAACTCGAATGTATCCACAAGACAGAGACCTTCATAAGATGCATATCGGTTGGTTTTGGTGTAATACTGCTGTTCTATATTGAGATTGGCGATGTAGTAGGGTAACAACATTACCTCATTACACTGAAGTTCTGGTGGGTCAGCGGTGTATTTACGTTCTAATGCAATGGGATCAAGTTCTTGCATGATGCGTACAATGAAGTTGCCTGTTCCAACAAACGGGTCAATAATATGGACTCCTTCATCTGCGATGGATCGACCAAATTCCATCTGTAGGATATGTTCTACACTTTTCACCATAAAATCGACTATAGGTTGTGGGGTATAAACGATCCCGTGTGTATCTGCAACTTTGACTGAGAATCCTTGGAAAAACTGTTCGTATACCGTATTTAAAAAACTCTGTTTCTGTGAGAAATCGGTTATGGTACTGGCTGTTTTTTCGATAGTGGTATAAAAACGTTCTAAGGGACGGAGAAATTCGGATCTATTCAAGGATCTTTCTGTTAACACATCAATGACATTCTCAATTTCACGAGCGATGATGTTTCTACGGGTGAAATCTGGATTGTCGAAGATGGTCCTGAAGAGTCGTTCAGTTAAGAGGTGTTGGATCAGCATTTCCTCTACTGCTGGTATAGATAGGTTCGGGTTGATAGAGGCTTGGCACTGCTGATGGAATTTGGAGAATGCTTCATGGAAATGTGTATTGTTTTGACGTTCGTTTTCTATTAACTCTGCTAATTGCTTTCCTAAGTCTGGTACCATCTCCTTGAATTCTGCGACTGCAGCGTGCCATGCAGAGATGTTTTCTGCTTGATATGTGAAAAAGGATTCGAGGACTTGGACAAGGTTTCTTGGTTCTGTTAGATCAAGATCAAGTTGCAACTGATCGTGTTGATAGAGGAGTGCATGTGTAGGGGATTGTAATACGATATTTTTTGAAGGGTATCCAGCAGCGAATTTTTTGTTTGCTTCGGTATATAGATCGTCTTGTGTGTCTTTTGCTTCCCAATATCCGTGTGGAATTCCGTAGGAATCTACAACCTTACCATCAGGTGTGATACGTCTATTTTCAGCAATATGTTTTGTTCTTTCACAGAGGAGAGTTAGATTGGATTTACCACAATAATGTTGTAGTAGATTTTGGAATGCTGTTCGGACTGTACCCTCGTTTTCCGCACCGAGTTGTGTGTATTTGTCCAGTTCGGCATAGTATGTTTTGATGGGTTTGTGGGTTGTCTTGATGTTGACGTAAGGCATGTATACAGTATGGTAATCCCTTTAGAGATACAAGATATTATAGAATAGGTGGGATGATCTTGCAAGGAATATATCAAATGGGAGTGGAAGATAAGAAGGAAGGATGTAAGTCTTATTCGTAGGTTGGGTTGAACCCCATGTGAAACCCAACATTGCATGTATGTTTAGTGTTACATGGTGTGTTTCATACCTCAATCTATAAACGTCAATTTAAGGTTTAACCTCTTCTGTAGACGGTGAATGCCTAAATGTCATTCATACCGTTGATTCATTGATTCCGGATTCCGAACCCCGATCTTTTCTTATCGAACAAAAATGGTACCAGATAAAAACCAAAGATGTATTCCATTCATGTTAAGTTAATATTATATTAACATATGTGATTCACGAAGAATTGGTATAATTAAAATTATAAACCCTTATAGAATAAGGGTTCGTAAAATTGCTTCGTGCAGGTTTGCGTGAAAGCTACATCATCTCAGAACAATAAATATTAACACTTTTCCCATTCATATTATCCATACATTTTCATAATTAGGTATCTTATCTCACTTTTGAAAAGTTGCTAAGCATGTCTTGAAATACTGCACAAACTGGAAGTTTATGTTACATTAAAGAGATTTTATTTATCCGTATTGGTATCACATGCACCGTAAAGTGCAACAGCCATTAATAATGCCCTAAATTGTGCAGCAAATAGAAATTCACCTCTATAGAATTGGCACATTAATTGCTTCTAAAATTACAAATCGTACAGTAGGTGAGATATGATGTATACATTGCGTATAGTCTCGGTGACATTTCTATTAATGATTTTTACGGCAAACTCACAGGCAAAAATCGTATTTAGTGCTATCCATAACGAAAATAGCAACATCTATGTTATGGACGATGACGGTAGTAACATAAGACAAATTACTAACACACCTTATTATGACAAGAGTCCGTATTGGTCTCCTAATGGTAAACGGATTGCATTTATACGTATCAAAACGCTACCAGACCAAAAAGGGAACACAGATATTTACACAATGTATGCTGACGGTTCCAATATCCAACAACTTACCTATTTGGATTTAGGTATGATTGACTTGGCGTTTTCTCCTGATGGTAAGAGAATCGTGTTCACACAAAATCTGTCGGATCAAAGTGTTTTTGACATTGATACAGGTGAAGTTAATCAAATATTGAGATCACATATAAATCAGATTGACTGGTCCCCAGATGGTAAAACGATGATATTTGTCAACGACAGTCATCAATTTATTTCAAAGGATCTTTGGATGATGGATGCTAATGGTGACAATCCTCGTAAATGGACTAAACCCGATCCTGAAAAAGACCCTCGAAATCATTATTACCCACGGTGGTCATCGGATGGTAAGAAGATATTGTATTGTGAAGCAAAATTTAACTTTGAAGCTGTGGAAGTTGAGGATGGTGTAATATTCAAAATGTGGGCGAAAGGACAATTTCTGTATATTATACACAATATTCAGGATGATGGGACAGAGATATTGGACATTCCAGATAATTGGTTTTGTTCATCTCTTTCATGGATGAATGATCAACAGATGGTGCTTTTCAGTGCTTATGAATATAAGAAAGAAAGATTTACTAAACCTGCATATAATATATATAAATACGATCTAAGTTCAAACCAATTCATTCACATGACTGAGGGTTTGGGGGCGGATTGGCATGAAGGTCGATTGGAAGTTACACCAGTTGGTAAGAAATCGATACGTTGGTCTGAACTCAAGAAGGCATATTCAGGTAGGTAACAGGGAGAAGGTCTGTTGAATGTCATACAGATAGCGTATATAAAGACTAAACTTTACACATAGCACTCCGAAATCAAGGGTATGAATGCCTTATGGGCATTCCCCGGGAGTGCAGCGGGTTGTCAATCCACATTCTATAGACATATTGCTCCGCTGGAGCAAAGAGACCGATTTTTCAGATGCCCTATTCTCTTCTTTGTGGGTATAGGTTTATAGTCCGTTTCGGTGCCCTCTCCTCACGCCAGAGGCGTGATATGTCTGTAGAAATAGTGAGAAATTCTTATAGCACTCCCGGGGAATGCCATAAGGCGTTCATACCGTTGATTTCGGAGTGCTATGTCCATTATCTATTCCCTATAAGATGGTTTGTAATTCTTAGTTAGATAATTTCAAAAACAGTGCGTCGCTCTTGTGGAGTATGAAGATGATTATGCACGTCGCTATAAAAGCGATCTTCGAATCTGGACTTAACTCAGTCGTAATGGAGAATCGGTATTACCTCCTATAGAAGATTTTATAGCAGTTTATTTTCCCACCATTTTACATAATCTGCATCACTAATGTCAGGTGATAGTCCACGATCTTCCATTCTGGCATTATAACCCTCCAACATATTCTCATCCCAGTAGGTTTTTACCTCATCAGATTCAGGGGTAACACCCATATCACCTGTCGTTTCAATCCATTTATCTAATTTTCCAGTGAGATCCTTTCTAACTGTTGCATATTTTTCATTATTAATAAGATTGTTAGTCTCATACGGATCAGATTGTAAATCATATAACTCTTCAGAGGGACGGGTATCTTGACAGAAATGTTGTTGTGCTGGTGTGAGTTCACCTTTTTCATTTAATACATTTATTAATGACCATAATGGGTACTGAAGTTTTTTATATCCATTGAACTGCATATAGGGGAGTTCAGGATGGTAATTTCGTATTAGCTTGTAATTGTGTGTTCGCACACATCGTATACGGTCATCCGTTCCATCACATCTATCCCGTGCGGCATAGATTGAATCCCGTTCAGTGGCATTTTCACCAAGGAAGACTTCACCTTGTACATAATCCGGTATATCTATTCCAGCCATTGAAAGTGAAGTAGGCATGAAATCGACTCCACTCACTAAATTATCATTAACTTCTCCAGCCTTAACCTGTTCAGGATATCTGACAATTAACGGTATATGGATTCCACCGTCATAGAGAAATTGTTTACAACGGATGTGTGCGCGTCCATGATCACTCATAAAGAAGAGAATCGTATTTTCAGACAAACCTTCATCGTCTAATCGGTCCAGAATCTGTCCAATCTTCTTATCTAAAATCTGTATACTTTCAAGATAGAGTGCCCAATCTTTTCGAATTAATGGATGATCCGGATAATATGGTGGTAACTCCACATCCTCTGGATTGATGGGTCTATCTGGATCCGGTTTAAATACTCTGTGTGTATCAGGTATGTTAATTTGAGCATAGAAAGGTTGACCGTTGGGACGTTCATTCCAATCAATACCATCGAATGGATCATCTCTATGAAAATTGAAGTCAGTTTTACCTTTACGGTTATATGGTGGACCTGGACTGTTGCAAGTGAAATAACCAGCTTCACGAAAAGAGTCAGTAATCAATTTCATATCTTCACGCAAAGGTTTATCTCGATTGCTACGATGATTATGTGCATCAAAATGGGTTTGGTATGTCCCTGTAATAAGTGCGGACCTACTCGGTGAACATACTGGACATGTTACAAATGTATTCGGAAAACGTGTGCCTTCTTCTGCTATCCTGTCAATGTTAGGTGTATTTACAGCCGGTGTATCGTAACAACCTAAATCAGGTGATAGGTCTTCTCCATAAATCCATAATATATTGGGTTGATTTGACAAGTGGATCTCCTTTATTTAATCATCAATCTGTGTTTTTACTATTGTCCACGACATAACGACTTCTGAAAAGCGTCTGTCTCATCTCTGTCATAGATTCCAGTAATTTTGGATGAGGTTGATAGACTCTGGCATAACCACTATCTACTGGACTATATAGGTTGAAAATAGCCATTCTGTCGTTATCGGTATTTGTCCAAGGATTAGCACTATGTGTTAAGGCTTCAGTAAAGAATAGAAGTGATCCTGGAGGACATCCGTAAGTATCCCAAATATCTGATTTAGGGTTCTGAATTTCTGGGGGAGCAGTATATACAGATTTATGACTACCTGTAACCAAGAGTGTACCACCCTGTCCCTTCTTTACTTCATTCAGTTCCCACACAACGCGGGTATGTGGACTGTACCCCTTACCGGGAAAAGCGTTATAGTAATGGACATCACCAGGGAAACGTAGCATGCCATTTCCGTTATGTGGTCCAAATCCTCCCATACCCTCAGCCCTGTAAAAAAGTGTTGTGCTTTCTACAGTATACCCATAACAGTGTGAATTTGTAACGGACGGATGTGCTGTGAATTCGTTCAGTAATGATACCACCAGTGGGTGATCAATCAATTTCTGTAGAGGTCCGCCTAATGTATTCCTTTCATGTTCAGGGAGTGACTCTGGATCGTGATGAAGACGATATGCAAATTCTTGCATTTCTTTCAGATCATCGTCAGTGATTACCTCTGGAAAAAGTATCCACCCATGTGTATCAAATTCATAAATCTGTTCTGATGTCATTGGAGGAATAGGATCTCCATCAGAATTGTGGGTGGGTAATACAAATTGTTCAGGAGGAATGATAACATCCTGAGCAGAATATGAGATATTGTCTTTCTGTGTGTTCATTCTTACCTAACTTATATATTTATAGGATATGCTGAAGTACGATCACCAAAATCACCGTTGATGACATTTCCACCTGCATAAGTATCTCTGAAAAGGGTCTGTCTTTTCGGTGGCATTGATTCAAGAAGTTCAGAAGAGGGTCGCCAATTACACCAACGACTTGCCACTGTATTATACAAATTAGTAATCCGTAAACGTTCAACATTCTCAATTGTAGAGGAAATATATTTCTTAGTGATGGATTCAGTCATGATGATTAGAGAACCCGCAGGACAACTATAGGTGTCCCATATTTGAGAGTTATTATGATGAATCGACTGTGGTAATGCATAAGCACTCTTATGGCTTGAAGTAATATATCGAATATCGTTTGTCTCTGCATTGACATCTGTCAACTCCCATATAACTCTTGTCAATCCGCTCCATGCTCTACCGGGAACACACCGATATATATGTGAATCACCGGGTAGACGAAACAAACCATTTCCACTACTATTTTGCTGGTTGTTTTCTCCACCATTCTTTATCGAACCAAATATGACATCAGATTTTTCAAGACGAAACCCGTAACATTCCTCACTTGCAGCAGGTGGATATGAGAGAAATTCGTTTAAAAAGCCAACAATCACAGGATGATCCGTCAATTTCTGTAATGGACCTTCTAATCCACAATGTTGCCATTTAGAGTCATCTTGTTTGTTATATTTTATTTCATCACAGAATGTACGTATTTCAATAATTTCTTCGTCTGATAGGACATTTGGGATAACCACCCATCCTTGTCTGTCAAAGTCGTATTTTTGCTTCTGTGTGGGATAGATTATAGGTAATTCGTCAGCATTGGCGGATGTTAATTCTTCAGGTTCAACTTCCACAGCACTTCCAAGATTTTTATTTACAATGAAAGGTTTCTTAGTTGCAAGTTCTTTATATTCCATGAAATTCTACCTCAAATTCCTTTGTGTAACAGAATCAGTTTATCATGTATTTTGTATTGTGACAAGACTATAGAATTCAACGGTTTTTATACTTTTTGTTACATCACTATGATGAAATTAAAATATATAATTTGAGAATACATAAAAAAATGAAAAATTTATTCATTTTTATTTGAATTTTGATAATTTTCAGTGTAAAATTTCACAGTTATTTTAAAGGCAGCTAATTAAAAAATTATGTAATAAATATTCTATAACATAATTTTATTTTATAGAAACTAAAAATAAAGAATTTCGTTGTTTAACAACAATATAATATCAGAATATTTTCAACTAAGTTGAAATATTTTAATAATGTAAATTTTACATTACAAATATACACTTTGACTTTGTCGGTTATATACTTGGAGGTATGTCTTTTCACCGTTTGGCAGGTGTTTTAATCGGTTCCATATACGATTATTCAATTGTTCAGGCTAACCCGTAAGTTCCCAAACCCCCCTGTATGCATTACTTACCTGAAACACAAATAGGGTTACCCCAATTTAATTGTGTTTTAAATAAGAGTTTAGTTGCGTATGTTGTGTTTTTCTTGTTTTTTATAGTGTTACCAGTTTATGGTCAATTCACTGATTTACCTTCGGATCAAAAAACAGTTGATATAGGTGTAACTGGTGATAAAACTAATCGAACAGTAACCCTAACCGCAGTTGTACCAGTTACAAAATTCAATGGTTGGGCAGGTTTCTTCGGATCCCGTTCATCAAGTGAAGAAGGGGTACATTCGGAAATAGTAAAGTTACATATTGAAAGTCTGATAGATGTAAAACTACTTGAATTAGAAGCATTTTCATATTTTGAACGTAATATGTTGGATGGAAGTGCGTTAACTGCTCAAGTTGGTGGAACAATTCAACCTGGTGAGTATAAGAATGGTTCACTTAGTATTTCAGCTAATTTTGGCTATTTCTTAGAAACTATACGGCCTTTTGAAGAATTTAAGGTAAGACAATTTGATCCTACTGCATTCAGATGGTTAGTTACTTCAACGCTAGATTGGAATAAGGTCAATACTGAGTTAACATTTACTCCTGAAATAGGGTTTAAAAACTACCGGATATGTGCGGAACCAACTGTTACGTTTGATCTGACAAATAATTTTGGAATTCGGGTCAGCGGAACCGTAACATATAATAGTGAACCTCTAACTGACAATTTGCAGTATGTTTATCTTTCTACTTTACGTATAACTTTATAGTGAATTCAAGAAAAATGAAGTAATAAATTTGTTCTACAATATTTATTGTATTCATCGGTTATTGAATGATTCATAGTTAGATTGACTATAGCTATAAAGAGTTTGGTATTTCATTTAATGAATTACCAAACTTTTTATTTTAATGTGATAAGATTCTGTTCCCACACAATTAACCTCAATTTAGGAGAAAAGGGCGTAATCCAAACAGGAGGTGCGGTTTCCTAAACACTGGGAATAACTTGAATCAGAATCAACGGTATGAATGCTGTTGTCATTCACTGACTATATGCTGTGACTTAGTATTTTCCTGATATTGACAACTATAAACATTTCGTCCCTATCGTGATATGGAAGTTTATATTTACTGCCTTAAAATGGTAGGAGATTACACCCATATATATGGGGTGTGTAGGGTGTGTAAACTTTCTGTTATCTTACAACAGTGCATCAGAAATTATCTACAACACGGACTTAATTCATAGGCTTCAATTTATGAATTTTGCTCTTTGTAGGAGGGATCTCCCTATCCTGTCTTTTTGTATTACCGCAAGCTCCACAGGAGCGAAAGGTGTGTAGAAAATATGTTGACACAAACACTAAGCTACGGTTCAGAAAGAACACTCATTCACGAAAATTCAAACTGAAAACTATAAACTGAAAACTAATCCAATCCGCGATTCTGATACAAGAAACACTTATAGTAACAAATACTTTACACACCCAATATATTGTATTTACTTGACATTAACTATTTTTCTGGGTAATATATGTCCGTTTAATTAATGATTCTTTTTATTTATTCAAGACTTTATCTTAATTTATTATGGATACGAGAAAGAATAGCTGAAGATTAAACTTAGCATTTTTCTATCTTTTGTTTATGTTAATGCTCTACAAGGATTAAAATGATAATTGGGATTAACATGTAAGATATGAATCAGATTATAATTAGAATCATAGTAATAGTATTATTATCAATCGTCAGTGTATTGCCTGTATATAGTCAGTTTGCAGATCTTCCTCAAGATTCTAAAACTTTAGATTTAGGTATAGCAGGTGATGATGCTTTACAAACAATCACACTTACTGCAGTAGTACCGTTTAAGAATATTAATGGGTGGGCAGGTGTATATGGATCACGCGGATCAGGCAAAGAAGGTGTAATTACAGAGATTGCAAAAGGACGTATCCAAGGTGGCATGCGTATCCGAAGTTATGGGATTGAAGTGTTCACTGATTTAGAACGGAACATATCCCAAGGGACAGCCCTGACTGTCCAAATCGGTGGTTATATCAGACCGGGTATTTATGAAAAAGGAAATTTACGGATATCTGGTGGCTTAGGATATTTTCTGGAGAATATACAACCATATAAAGACCTTACAGTTAGAAGGTTTGATCCTACATCCTTCAGATGGTTAGCATTTTCATCTATCGGATGGCGAAAATTGAATATATCGATGAAATTTACACCACAAGTTGGCTTCCAAAACTTCCAATATTTGGTAGAACCAGCACTCACTTTCAACTTAACATCCCGTTTAGGGTTGCGTTTGAGTGGTTCGCTTAGTTATAATAGCGAACCATTAACTGAGAATTTACATCATAAGTATCTGACTATCTTTAGATTTAAACTTTAGTAGTATTCATTGTACTTTAAACTTTTTATTTTGGTGAAGCGTGGAAGAGTATAGAATTTATTTAAGAGTTAAACCAGAAGTTCCAATTGATGAAGGATATCATCCATGATTTCTAAGTTAGGTCAACAAACCAATACAGCAAGTAACGGAAACACACCTCAATTCGGTCATGGATTCGGAACTGCCCCAGTTTTCTTAGCATCAATTAGTACAATACTCGGTGCTATTCTTTTCTTACGATTTGGCTATGTAGTAGGAAATGTTGGTTTATTAAAAACGCTTGCTATCATTGCCCTTGGACATCTTGTTACAATCCCAACGGTTCTTGCGGTATCTGAAGTAGCAACTAACCGAAGAGTTGCTGGTGGTGGTGCCTACTATATTGTAAGTCGATCCTTCGGTACAAGTATTGGGGGTGCAATCGGTTTAGCACTATTCCTATCACAAGCAATTTCAATTGCCTTCTATATGGTGGCATTTGCAGAAGCCTTTGGTCCTCTTTTAGAATATTTACAAGTACGCTATGAAATTGAGAGTGAAATAAATCTGCGCTGGTTGAGTATTCCTGGAACAGTAGTATTAATTATAATCATGCTGACTAAAGGGGCAAATATAGGTGTGTCATTGCTGTGGGCAATTTGTATAATTCTCGGTGCGGCACTACTTTCATTCTTATTCGGTAGTCCTCCAAAGGACATTACTCCAATGAGTTTGAATATTATTGGGACAATTGCTGAACCAGAGAAATTCGGTTTAGTTTTCGCAACTTGTTTTCCCGCTTTCACAGGTATGATTGCTGGGTTGGGGCTATCTGGTGACCTGAATAATCCACAGCGGAGTATTCCACTTGGTACAATTAGTGCAACATTAGCTGGAATGGTTGTATACATTATTGTAGCAGTTAAGTTAAGCTGGAATGCAACTCCAGAACACCTTGCAAACGATCAGTTTATCATGGAGAAGATTTCTCTCTGGGGACCAGCAATTTATATTGGTTTAGCAGCTGCATCACTATCATCTGCTCTTGGGTCAATTATGGTAGCCCCAAGAACACTTCAAGCACTTGCTAAAGACAATGTCATGCCAATTCCAAGCCTAAATAGATTATTGCGTTTTGGTGTTGGCAAAGAACAAGATCCTGTACCGGCAACCTTTGTCTCAGGAATTATTGCATTAGTCTTTGTTACTATAGGGGGCATCAACTTCATTGCAAAGATTCTAACAATGTTCTTCCTTGTTACTTATGGTGCATTGTGTATTGTCTCTTTCCTTGAACATTTTGCAGGAAATCCATCCTATCGACCAACATTCCATTCTCGATGGTATGTATCTTTATTAGGAACAGTCATGTGTGGGATCATGATGTTCCAAATCAGTTTTCTCACTGCAATCATTTCTATAACTATCATGTTGACAATTTATATTGGATTGCGGAGAGGACGTGATGAACAAAGGGGATTATCGGGTATCTTCCAAGGTGCTATGTTTCAATTGACCCGATGGTTACAGACAACATTACAAAAGAAACGTGCAAATATCTCAGAAAGTGGATGGCGTCCCTCAATAGTTGCTATCACCCAATTTAGAGAAAGACGTCTCGGACACTTTGACCTATTAAGATGGATATGTCATAGACAAGGATTTGGACAATTTATACAATATTTCCAAGGTGATTACTCTTTCACTGATGAAATCTCTGCACGAATGCATGTTGAGGCACTAATTCAACAATCAGAGGCAAGTGGTGCTGGTGTTTTTGTAGATTCACTCATTTGTCCAAACTTCCATCTTGCATTAGCACATGTCATGCAAATGCCAGGTATCTCCGGCCTACCAAATAATTCTATTCTGCTTGAATTTGATAATGAGCAACCAGATGAAATTGCAGAAGTTCAACAAGGGGCTCTTATGGCGGTTGATTCCCTTTTTAATGTACTGATTCTAAGATCAACAAAGTACCGGTTTGGATATAGATCCTCAATTCATGTGTGGGTAACAAATGATAACATCTCGAATGTACCGATGATGCTTTTGCTTGCATATATACTCGTTGGTCATCCTGAATGGAAGAAAGCGAAAATACGCCTCTTCGCCTGTGCAGACTCCTGGGATACTGAACTTGATGCTGACCATCTTTCCACCGTAATTAAGGAAGGTAGATTACCCATTTCTGAGCAAAATGTAACCTCAGTTTCTTATGAGGATGAAGAAACTATGGAGAATGAGGTAACCCGTAGATCCGCACAAGCAGATTTGGTTATCGTAGGGTTAACTACAGAAGAACTCAATTCTGAAGATTTCGATCTAATCCTTCAGAGATATACTGGTGTAAATGATATATTATTTGTCCATTCAAATGAACATATTGCAATAGATTAGAATTGAGTCGCATCAAGTTCTCTGAAATTTCACCTTTCATTGTTATCTTATCTATGTAGATCCCACTATATCTATAATGAGAATCTACACAATGTTGATTTTTTTATACCAATTCTAAAAAACGCCAAACATTTCCAGTTTTGTGAAATGTAAATCTAATACCATTTCTATTAATTAGTCTCTCATTACCGCCTGTTTAGAAATGAAGCGGGGAAAGGCACAATCTGGAAGAATGTGCTACAATATAGCAACATTTTCAATTAGAAAATATCATCCGATTCAGCAATCCATCCAAGTGAATTATGGAAATTCTCCTTAGCCAAATACACGAAATTTTGAATAGGACTGTGCTAACCTTAGATGAGGAGGTAAAGGTTGAGCAAATTGTAAGATTAATTGGATTTGTAGCTGTTTGGTTACTTGGAACAACAATATTTCGTAGATGGCTTAGACGTGTTATTTCAAAACTGAAATTAACTGATAATTTACAGAATAGGATAATTGCTATTCTGTTCCTCATCACATTAATTCTTGGAATTGGATTTGCTTTTAGATTTTCAGAAATAAACATAAATATATTTGATAAGGTTTTTCGATATGACCTTGTTAATCTCTTCAAATCATCTGAAGATAGTACAGATACAATCTCATCAGAAGATAGTACAGATACTGTCAAATCAGGCTTAGAACAACCCACATTAACATTAGCCAATATATTCTACGGATTTGCAATCATATTCGGCATTTTTGTACTCTCAAAGTATACACAATGGTTACTTCAAAACCAGGTTTTACAAGCGTTTCAAATTGAACGGCATACACAGTTTATAATCCTGCGAATCATTCATTTTATAATGATTACAATCGGTGTTCTAATAAGTCTTAGAACCATCGGTATGAATTTCACAAACTTAGCAATTATATTCGGAGGATTGAGTATTGGTATAGGGTTCGGTTTACAAAATACAGTTGCTAATCTAATATCGGGTTTTATTTTAATCTTTGAGCGACCAATAAAAATTGGGGATTTGGTAGAAATTATAGATGTGAATATCTTTGGTAGAGTGACAAGTATTAACCTAAGATCAACAGTGATTATGTCACTTGATGAAAAAGAAATCATTGTACCTAATTCAAAGTTAATTACTGAACCAGTACACAATCTCACTCACTATAATAATCGTTTTCGTATTCGAATTCAGGTAGGCGTGTCATATAGTTCGGATGTAAATCTTGTAAAGACTGCACTCTTAGAGGCTGCTTCTGAACATGAAATGGTGATAAAAGATCCTACTCCTCAAATGGAAAATGTTACTCCCCCATTTGTCAGATTCACAAGTTTTGGGGATTCTTCGTTGGACTTTGAATTACTGGCTTGGATTCCAGATTCATTCATGCGGTTTGATGTTGCCAGTGATCTACATTTTATGGTTTGGGAAAAGCTTGAAAAATATGGGATTAAAATTCCATTTCCACAAAGAGATGTTCATATATACCAAGAGGAGAAAAAGACATCTGATTAGAATAGTATATTATTGTTAATCAACTAATCAGTATTAGAGTGACGAATAACTTCACCTTTAACCAGATAATACACTTCCTCGCCTATATTTACAGCAATATCCCCCACCCTCTCCAAATGTCTAAACAATAACAAGATGCTTATACCTGCCTGTATATTTTCTGGATGTCGGCTTAGTATGACACACAATTCACTGACAGTCTTCTCGTAGATTTCATCTACTTTATTATCCCTTTGACGAAGTTGTTCAGCCAGACCTGCATCTCTATGTACAAGTGAATCAAGAGAGTCTTTAACCATTTCTTGAATTAATAAACATACTGAGGGCAAGTCAACGAAGGGTTCTATAGGAGGGTATTCTAAGAGTTCAACGGATCTTCTTGCTATTGAAACACACTTGTCTGCCAATCTTTCTAAATTCTGGTTCACTCTAAGAGACATCGTAAGAAATCGCAATTCAAATGCTACAGGTTGGTATCGAGCAATAATATTAATACATTTTGCTTCGATTTCATTCTCGAGTTTATCAACTGAATCATCTAAAGCGATAACACGGTGTGCTAAACTTTCATCTCTATCTAATATAGATTGTATAGCGTCCTGCAGCATGTTTTCGGCAATACCACCCATATTGAGTAGTTGATATTGAAGAGATTTTAATTCAGTATCAAGGTGGTTCTGCATAAATACCTCAAAAGAATAACTATTACCCTAATCTTCCAGTAACATAGTTTTCTGTACGTGTATCTGTTGGAGTAGTAAAAATCTGTTCAGTCTTCCCAATTTCTACCAATTCACCATTGTAAAGAAATCCTGCCACATCTGATACCCGTGCTGCTTGTCTTCTTTTATTTGTAACAAAGATGATTGTAACCTGCTGTTTAAGTGATTGTAATATACTCTCGAATTTAGGTGTTTCTGTTGCATCTAATTGTGCACATGGTTCATCAAATATAAGTATTTCTGGATCTGCAGCTAAAGCTCGTGCAATACAGAGTTGTTGCTGTTGACCAATAGATAGAAAATTTGGATCTGTGTGAAGTTTATCCTTCACATCATTCCATAATTGTACCTTCATCAAACATTCATCAACAATGTTATTGATTAGACTCATTTGTCTCCTTCCGCGAATCCTAACACTATATGCCACATTTTCATAGATCGACTTCTTGAAAAGTATTGGTTTTTCAAACACCATACTAATCTTACGTGCAATTTCTGAAGCTCTGTTTTTATTACTATATAACTCCTTACCGTTAAATAATATTTCTCCAGTATGTCTATAATCTGCTTGTAAGTCATTTAACCTATTTAGGCTACGGATTACTGTAGTTTTGCCACAGTTTGAAGGACCGATAAATGCTGTAACCTGTTTAGGTTCAATATCAAATGAAAGATTTTTCAGAATACGGCTTTTTCCAAACCAAACATTCAGATTTTGTACTTCTATAATAGGAGCCATAACGTATTCCAATGTGTATATTGTTTATAGATTAACACTTCAATTACTGATTTCTTATATATAGTAATTCGTCTTCTATAATATTTTTATGTATACATAACTATAGAAAATCAATTTGCACTAACCGGACTTAACCTATCCTGTATTTTTCTTTATTAAGCTTGCTATTATACTGAATATCAATACCAGTAAGAGTATAATTCCAACATTGTTGACAATGTTAATAACTGTTAGAGTACTAAAATCGGATGTCAGCAAATTTAATACCAATATACAGACTGCAGTAACTGTCAACACTCTTGAAATTGTGTAGCAAACCCCACTCAAGATATCAAGAGCTGAAAGTGGTAATACATGGTCGAAGATTACCTGCCATTTCGTTCCACCGACAGCATACGCAGCATTTCGTATAGATGTGTCAACATTTCTTATGGCAGTTTGAGTGGATAGAGTTGTTGTTGGAATTACTAACAGAATCAGAATCAGAGTCAGACTGGTATAAGAGGAGGAAATAAGATTGAATACAACATGGTATACTGCTAATAATCCATAGATCATTGATGGTATACCCGATAATATGACAATGTAAGGTTCAATAATCTGTCGGATGATATTAGTTGGTGATAACCATTCCTCAATAATAAATGCAAACACAATACTCAAGATAACTGTTATAAACAAGATTGGAATCATCCAGAACAAACGAACTTTCAGTAGGGTGATAGGTTCAACTTTCATACTTCCAAAACTCAATGAACTATCTGCTACAGGTGTTTTGAATGTTAAAATCAAGTATATAGATAAGACTATAAGTAGAATTAGAACTGCAATTGAATTATATAGCAGTTTTGACTTGTCCATAATATTTGGATTTCACCGTCTATATACGAGCGTAAAGAAAAAATCTTGAGTGGAATTCCTCCTGATAGTTGAATACTGTTTACAAACCTATCTTAGTTTTAATTGTATACATATCGTATGCTATTTTCATAATCTAACCATACCGCATCTGCACATAATCAGCAGTTTTCTCATGTTCAGGTGATTCAAATAAGGTCTGTGTATCTTTGTGTTCAATTAATTCACCGAGAAACATATAAATACACTCCTTACTCACACGTCGTGCCTGAGCCATGTTATGTGTAACGATAAGGAATGTATATGAACCTTCAAGGATAGACATAAGTTCTTCGACTGCTTGTGTTCCTTTTGCATCGAGTGCTGAACATGGTTCATCCATGAGTATGACCTTCGGTTTAAGGGGGAGTAGCCTTGCTATACAGAGTTTCTGCTGTTGTTCTAATTGTAAAGAAGTTGCCTTTGTCTTTAGTTTATCCTTTAAATCATCCCAGAGAAAGACGGAGGTGAGTGCTTCTTCAACAATTTCATCTGATTGGGATCGAGTTAAACTTCTAAATTGTGAATGAATACGAATGCCGAATAGGATGTTATCATAAACAGAAATAGGCAATGGATTCGGTCTTTGAAACACCATTCCGACAGTCTTTCTTAGTTCTAAGAGAGAGACATCTGGATCGTAGATATTTTTACCTAAAATCTGAATCTCGCCTTTAGTTGTTACGTTTCCATAACGTTCATTCACCCTATTAAAACATCTTAGTAGTGTAGTTTTTCCACAACCAGATGGTCCAATTAGGGATGTAATTTCTCCTTCTCGGATTTTAACACTAACATCAATGAGTGCTTGAAAATCCCCATACCAAAGACTTAGTTTTTCTGTTTCAATACAGTAGTTATTCATTAACCAAAATCACCGTTTATATAGTCGAAAGTTGACTGTTGCTTGGGATTATCTGAAAACATTACTTCTGTGTCATCAATTTCTATCAGATCACCATTAAGCATAAATGCCGTACGATCTGCTAACCTTTTTGCTTGTTGAACAAGATTGGTTACAAGCAGAATAGTCATTTCATTTTTCAATGTTTTCAGGACTTCCTCAATTCTCATGGTAGTAATTGGATCAACAGCAATAGAGAACTCATCCAAACATAAAATCTCTGGTTGATGTGAAAGCGCTCTTGCAATTGTCAATCTTTGTTGTTGACCACCTGATAATCTTGTTCCGAGTGAATTTAATCTATCTTTTACTTCATCCCATAAAGCGGCTTGTTTTAAACATCGTTCGACGATTTCATCTAATTCTGCTTTGATTCGAATACCTGATGTTCTTGGAGCAAATGCAACATTATCGTAAATTGATAGTGGCAAACCGACTGGTAAGGGTAAAACCATTCCAATACGTTTTCGTAATCCGTAAACATCTCCAATAGTACTGATATCAACTCCATCAAGTTTCACCGAACCTTGTATTGTTACACCATGTGTAAATTCAAGTGTTCGATTAATTACTTTTAATAGTGTAGTTTTACCAGATTGTGCAGGACCGATGATCCCAAGAATTTCATTCTGAACAATATTAAAAGAGATCCCGTTTAGTGCGGGTTTATCTCCATAATTTACTTTAAGATCAGAAATTTCAATTTTATTTTCCACAATGCCTCTAACTCAATTAACCAAAATGTTTCTTTGTTATTCGACGTATTTTTGAGCAAGTTCGTATAGCTCCGATGATAATGTATACTAAAAACAATAACCCTATAATCGTGGCCAAGGTTGTCACAGCCAAGCTTATCATTTTACCACCTATTGTAACAGGTGTGATATTAGAAAAACCAATAGTTGTATATAGCAAAATAGTATAGGTTATAGAATTTAAAACTGAACCAAAAACTTTAGGTTGTATATCTCTTTCAAAGAAGTAAATTCCACAAGCAGAGAGAAATACTAGCACAAAGGAAAGAATTACGAGTCCCTTGATTACTTCTATGAAAGATAAATTAGTTGTCCCGATTTTCATTCTCATCCTCCAGTCTTCCTTCTACTCTTGCTTCAGTTAGTACAGAAGCCAAAAGTCCTGAAGGAATGGCAATTAAACCAACTCCAACTAATGCAACAAATGCCGTAAAGACTTTACCACCTGGAGTTACGGGGTATACATCACCATAGCCTATTGTTGTAAGTGACACAATTGCCCACCACATTGATTTTGGAATTGTACCAAAATTCTCTGGTTGTGCTTCCTTTTCAAAGAAATAGATTCCACAAGCAGACAGATAAACCATCATAGAGGATAAAATCACAAGAGCAAGTAGTTCCCTTCTTACCTCACCTAAAGCTTCGATCATTCTATCTACTGCTAAAATAAAGCGTGTTGCTTTAAAAATTCTGAAAACTCGTAAGAATCTTAGAATTCGTAAGACATGGAAACCTGGTAGGTGTCCCAATCCAGGTATTAAGACAAGGGATGGGAGAATTGCAATTAAGTCGACTAAACCGAAAAAACTAAAGATGAAAGCTTTCTTATCTGGGGCAGTGTAAATACGAAGTATATATTCTAACGTGAATAATAGTAAAAATGACCAATCCGCAATAAGAAAGAGAACATTATACTCTTCTAATTCTGGTTCAGTTTCAAGTACAAAGGCAATTGCTGAACCGAGAATCAGTAGTTGAATAACAATGTTAAATGCTGTATTGTCAACTATCCCAGCTAAACGTGCTTTTAAGTTGGGTGTTTTAATGTCTGAATCATTATTCATCTGTTATATCACTACACATTGTAGATTATGTGATGCTTACCATTTCTTACGTGTTCTAAGATACACTCGAACACAAATTGCTGCTGCGTTGACAAAGAGGACACTACCTACAAGTACAATTGCTGTGCCATAAGGTATTACGTCTGATACATCTGGAACCTGTGTGGAAATTGTATATAGATGTAATGAGAGTGCCATGCACTGGTCAGTTATATTATATGCGAAGACATTTCCTTCAGCAATAGCCTTATAGAATACTGCTCCAGTAAACATGATCGGGGCTGTTTCGCCAGCTGCACGTGAAACTTGTAAAATGACACCTGTCAATATACCACTAATGGAATTCGGTAGAACAATTCGACGTATAGTTTGCCATCGGGTCGCACCTAAATTCCAACACGCCTCTCTAAAAGACATTGGAACCGCATTCAATGCTTCTTTTGTACTTGCAATTATCACTGGGAGAGTCATAATTGCTAATGTGAGTGAAGCTGCCAGAATTGATTCACCAAGACCAGCGAATAATACAAACGCCCCTACACCGAATAGGGCATGGACTATACTTGGAACACCAGCAAGATTCACTACGGCAAGATTCACTATACGCGTAAACCAATTTTCACGTGCATACTCATTTAGGTAGACTGCAGCAAACACACCTATGGGGGCTGCAACCATAAGTGAAACTACAACTAAATAAATTGTACCTAAAAACGGTGCCCATACACCACCCGCACGCATATTGTCTTTCGGATTTGTGAATAAGAACTCAAACGATAAGACTGGAAACGCCTTATAAATAAGGTATCCAACAATCAGAAGTAAAGGAAGTATCATCAGACACGTCATAATCAGGAAGAATATCTTCACACCATTTTCGATGTACCTGTTTTGTTTTCCGATAGAAGATTCGGTAAACATTAACTCTGGTGATATTTCGGTATTTATTTCCATACTATTATAAACCCAGTAGTCTTAACTTTGGCGTATACCTTTTATAACTAAATCTGCAATCAGATTGACGATAAATGTGATTGTAAAGAGAAGGATACCAATGATGAACAAGACTTGATAATGTTCTCCACCTCTTGCTACTTCTCCTAATTCCGCAGCAATAGTAGCAGTTAGTGTTCGAATCCAAGATAACGGACTTGTAGGGATATTTACTGAATGTCCAGTTGCCATTAACACCGCCATTGTTTCACCAATAGATCTCGCTGCACCGAGTAATACAGCTGCTAATAAACCATTCTTAGCTGCAGGTAATAACACACGGTAGATTACCTGCCATTTCGTTGCACCCAATGCCTCTGCTGCTTCACGATAAGAATCCGGTACAGCTTTTAATGCATCCTCAGCAATTGAGACTATGATAGGGACACTCATTAAAGCAAGCATAATACTGCCATTGAGCATTGTTAAACCTATAGGAGCATTAAATACCAGAATTATCAACTGGTTCATCAGAGTTAAACCGATGAATCCCCATACGACAGACGGTATAGCTGCAAGAAATTCTATGACTATTTTGAAGGTCTCTCTTAATTTGGGGGAACAAAATTCTGAGACAAATATAGCTGCCCCTAAGCCAAATGGTACTGCCATTAACATCGCTAATGTTGTCACACTGAATGTCCCCAATATCAATGCTAATGTTCCATACCTTTTGTTGTTTAGGGATGTTGGGTACCATTCTTCACTTGTCAAGAACTCCCATATATTCAAACCATTAAATAGAAAACTTGCCCCCTCTTTAAATACAAAGAAGAATATACCAAAAACAAATATTATTGAACTAATACCACACAAACGAATGAAAAGTTCTATTATGGTTTCAGAAAATGGACGATTAGATGTCTTATTTGGTTGTTTATTCATTAAGTTTTCAATTCTGAAGCGATCAGGTATGCAGAGTATATTCGCTGAATCAGTTCTTTGTTAAAGGGACGAATCCGAGTTTTTCTACGATTTTTTGACCTTCATCAGATAAGATCCAATCAAGATATACTTTCGCCGCGCCATCGGGTTCTCCAAGTGAATACATATATAATGGCCGTGCTATAGGATAAGTTTTGGCAATTACATTGTCAAGGTTCGGAGCATAATAGGGAGCATTATAGTCTATCGCGACTTCTAACATTTTTACATGGTCTGTAGCATATCCCATACCACTGTAACCAATAGAACATGGCGTACGACCTACTACCTCAACAACATCCTTAGAACCGTGTAAATCCAATGAACCCAATTCAAAATCTCGGTTTTTTCCCAATAGTGCTTCTCGGAAATAGAAAAATGTACCTGAATTAGATTGGCGACTGATACGAATGATTTTATCGCTCTTACAACCAGAATTTGCTACACCGAGTTGGTCCCATTTCATAATCTTTCCATTTTCACCATAAATCTCTGCGAGTTGTGATATCGTTACTTGTGTAATAGGATTATCTTTATGAACATACACAGCCAAGGCATCATATCCAACGATAAATTCTATCGGCTCTTTACCTGTGTTTTCTATTGCCTGCTGCTTTTCTTTTTCTTTTATTTGTCTACTACAATTGGCTATATCCACTGTACCATTAATTAATGCTGCAACTCCTGTACCAGAGCCACCACCAGACACTTCAACGGAAATAGTAGCGGAAACTTCAGTATACTCTTCTGCCCAAGCTTGTGCTAAATTCACCATTGTATCCGATCCCTTATTTTTAATAATTGATCTTTTTGTGTTTGATGAACCACTATCTCCCTGGGAATTTGAAGAACAACCAATGAGAAAAGTAGTAAATGTAAAAAGTAATAGGTTTAAGAGTATTATTACATGCTTTTTTTGATACATAATTATTCTACATTACTATGCAAATAAGGTATACTATCGTAATGTATTATAACAACCAATTGTTACGAAAATTAGACAATACTATGTCTTTAAAAGGTAACCTGAATTGCATGATTAGCAGGTATAGTTCGCATCAGTAATTAGCAATACATTGTTAAATGTCAAGACACAGTGATGGATAAATCCTATCGTATATTAGTTAGATCAATTATACTATCCAATAATTGACTGTTATCATTATAGACTTCCAATCCAATTTGTTCCTTATCCACAGAGAATAGACAGAAATGTTTATCAATCGTAAATGCTTTTACATTGTCTACCCATGGGACAGATTTATCTTGTACATAATATGGAGCACCACATCCACCACTAATAATTTGCCATACAGGATATTGGAAATTGGGATTAAGTGAAGAATCGATCAATGTTCTACTATAGTTGTGTTCATCCCCACATAAAACCCCTAAGACTTTAGATTTACTGGATACGACTGTCCAAAACCTATTCCGCATATCAATTACATCTCCTAAAGGAGCATCTTTATCGTTATATCCACCAAGTTCACCTTGTCCTGGAGTGCCCCAATACATAGCGTCTTTTACATGTCCTCCATTTGGAAATGGGGGTTCATGTAATATGATAAAAATCCAATCAATATTGGTATCATTTTGTGCTTCCTCTAACTCCTTTTTTAACCATTCCACCTGGTTATTCATCAAATAACCTTCCCTGTTACCACCGAAAAGAGATAACGCAAGATTTACGGCATCTTTATCTTGTGACTTCTGTCCAAATTTGCTTTGATTTCTATAACCTGTTGTCCAATAATTACTATTTAGAGATATAAAGTGTATTCTTCCATAAATAAAAGAATAGACATTTTCATGATAGGATGGACCGGTATCACTACCACCGATATCAGTACTCCATTTCTTCTCTGGATTCGGTATGCCAAATCCATACCGGCTGCCAACAGGATTAACAAATTCTTCGGCAAAGATATTTTCTGCACTATTTTCCGCAACCGTCCCCGAAAATTGTATGTAATTTTCTTCTGGTTTCATCTCTGTTGTTACAACAGTGTAGTAATTTCCTACTTGCTCATGATTCCCAATTGATTCGTAGAATGGGATTAGTGCACCAACAGGTTGGATTGTACGTTTCCAAGTTTTTAGTTGTGAAGTATAATCCCAAATGTCAGATGTATATCCGTTTATTAAATCTCCAACAAAGCATACAAAATCTGCTTTTTTAATATACAGCTCAGTAGCGAATCGACCTAAATCTTTCGCATTGACACCATTCTGAGCACGTTCTCCTCCACCAACACCTGCGCGGGAATCAGACATAAATCCAAACTTAAATATGGATGCCTTCCCAGGAATTGGTGCAGTTTTGAATGTATACGTATTGGAAAATCCATCTGTATATACTTGATAAAAATAGGTTGTATCGGGTTGAAGATAAGTCACAGCCACCTCATGCTGTGTGGTATCTTCTTTAGAGTAAAAATCTTCTTTCTTAATTAAGGTATTGGTCTCATCCTGAGTAAATATCCGGACAATTCCTTCAGTAGGATTTTCTGTCTCCCACGAAATAACAGCGGAATTATGAGTTACCAGATCAACAAACGGACCTTCTGTGATCGTCGTAAGCGTAGTATATGTCCCCGACTTTGGAGCACCATCCCTTTTGTAACGTAATCTACGATCATAGGCTCGTGTTGTATTGACGCGAGAATCGAATACCTCAATTCGATAAACTATTGTGCCACCATTCCCTTCAATCAGTCCAGTATCATAATGAACATCTTCAAGTTTAGAGACGTCAATCTTGATTTGATGCATAGTTTTCTTATCATTAATATGTGTTCCCAAAGCACTTTTTCGATATCTGGGTGTTGTCAAATAACCCTCTGTATGTGGAACACCATAGTAAACAACACTTGTTGGAGTATCAATTATCGTATCAAATTCAACTATCACAGATGAACCTTCAAAACCAATTACATCGGGTTCATTTGATAGAAGCATGTCCTTTCGATAGTCTGTAGGAGAGAAAGTTGGCTCTTGAGCAAAAACTGTTGTCAGAATTAACATTAATATTAGACTTTGATAAATATATTTCATTCAATTACCTACAAATAAAATTGTAATAATTTATTTTACATGAATTCTATTAATTATACTACTGTGTATTGGTAGATAAATTTTCTGTGATTAAAGTTATTAAATTAATAGCAGATAGTTGTGTGATTTCTTTTGTATGGCATAACAAACTATGGTAGAATGTTCTGAGACCAACCTTTAAGGAGAAGTATCTTGGAAACAAATTACACCCAACTAAAAACCCGTTTAATTGAAGTAAATGATATTCAGGCAGCTGCAGGACTACTACATTGGGATCAATCCACCTACATGCCTCCCGGTGGCGCAGCAGCACGTGCCCGTCAATCTGCTACTCTAAGACGATTGGCACACGAGAAATTCACAGATCCTGCTATAGGAAAACTACTTGATGATTTAATACCATACCAACAAAGCCTTGATTACAGTTCAGATGAAGCCAGTTTAATACGACTTACGCGAAGACAGTATGAAAGAGCAATAAAAATACCATCAGAATTTTTAGCTGAAGTGGCAACACACACTTCTGAATCCTTTCAAGTATGGACCGAAGCACGTCCTGCAAATGACTTTGAAAGGGTGCGACCTTACCTTGAAAAAACTCTTGAATATAGCCGTCAATCTGCCAATTTTTTCCCAGGATATGACCATATTGCTGACCCACTAATTGAACCAAGAGAATATGGGATGAAAGCAGTGGATGTAAAGAGAGTTTTTGCAGAATTACGGGAACAATTAGTACCGATTGCATCTGCTATTACCTCACAGTCACCCGCAGATGATTCATGTTTGCATAAAATCTATCCTGAAGAAAAACAGCTGGCATTTGGTTTGGATGTCGCAACCAGATTTGGATATGATTTAAATCGGGGACGTTCAGATAAGACTCACCACCCATTCATGACGAAATTCTCGTTAGGTGACGTTCGCATTACCACACGTTCTAAAGAGGATAGTTTGGGGGAAGCTATGTTCTGCACAATGCATGAAACTGGACATGCATTATATGAGCAGGGAATTCGCGGGGATTTTGAAGGAACACCTTTGGCAAGAGGAACGTCTGCAGGAGTTCATGAAAGTCAATCCAGACTCTGGGAAAACATCGTTGGAAGAAGTAAGGGTTTTTGGAAGTGTTTTTATCCTCAGTTACAACAAATATTTCCCAACCAATTAAATGATGTCTCACTTGATACATTCCATCGTGCAATTAATAAGGTGGAACGCTCATTAATCCGAACGGAAGCTGACGAAGTAACATATAATTTACATGTCATGTTACGTTTTGATTTTGAACTGGCATTATTGGAAGGGGAGATGGAAATTAAAGACCTACCTAAGGCGTGGAGAGAACGATTTGAATCAGACTTTGGGATCGTACCGCCGGATGACAAGGATGGTGTGCTTCAAGATGTACATTGGTATTATAATCTCATCGGTGGAGGCTTCCAAGGCTATACTTTAGGGAATATCTTAGGTGCTCAATTTTATTCAACAGCGTTGGAAACACATCCTGAAATACCAAATGAAATTGAGAATGGTGAATTCCAGACACTTCATAATTGGCTAATAGAAAATGTATATCAACATGGTTCCAAATTTACCGCCCCAGAGATTATTGAACGTGCAACAGGAAAATCCATGACAATTGAACCATATATGAAATACCTAAGAACTAAGTATGGTGAATTATATTCGCTGGATTAATGCATGAGAATTTCCATTCCTGTCAACATGATTACTTGGATATCGTTGATTGGATTAAGATTATTTGCAATTCTAATCCATTTACCCCTAAGTAATTCATTACTCAGTTAATTAATTCATTGTTTGTAAGAAATTCTGAGGTGGCATTAATGAACATTGGACAGAAAATATGGATACTGTTATTCATATTTCTAATTATTGGTTGTGGTAACGTAAGACTTACTCAGATTGACAAAAGTTCTGATGTATTACACCTTTCAGACCAACAGAAGGAAATAATTCATCCAAAACTGAAGTTAATACAGGATGTAATAGATGATTACGATTTTGAAAAAAGACAGATAGAGTCCGATCTAAGAGAATATCGCGTCATGACGCAAGATAGACAGTTGTACCGTTATGATGGAGGTCTTAGCACTGCACAAAGACAACGGAGACTTACGAATGTACGTCTTAAGGTAAGGAAGTTCCTTACACACAGGAATGTTCTCCTTAAAGAGATAGGAAAATTGCTAAAAGAAATAACAATTGAACTATCTGAAGATCAACGGATTGAATTCAATAAATTAAGAATGCCTGAATTGGATATACCACGAAGTTTAAGACGTGATCCCACCGCGGATTTTCGCTATATACCAAGCAATCCATTGGGGATTAAATGAATCTGAAGTGATTTGATTAGCTCAGGATTGTTTTAAAGTAGGTCTCAAGGAAAGAATCCGCATCTACCTCAACATATACTATAGCATTTGAATCTGTCACTGTCGGTTTACGTAGATCAGCAACTGTCATTCCGCTGGTTAATTCTCCTTCTGTTTCTACTTGTACATGTGCATCAACACTCATAAACAATTCTGGGTGATTGAGCATAGCAATTGGTAAGGCATCATGTATATGAAATCCGTAGAATCCAACGTTTTCTTGGTAAAACGTCATAATTGCATGTGTAGAATCAGAAATGAATTGAGAAATTATATCCTCGCGTCCAATTAATTCTTCTTTTAATCGATCACCTGTCAATTCAACTTGATGTGTCACATCCAATGGTGCAATGTGAATTGGTATACCAGCGTTAAACACCTCGTGTGCTGCATGTGGATCAACAAATACATTGAACTCGGCATTTGTAGTGATATTACCATATTCTGTAAATACACCACCCATTAAATACACACTCTGGACCTTACGAAAGCATGATATATCTTTTTGAATCGCTTTTGACAGATTAGTTAATGGACCTAAGGCTACAATAATCAACTCATAAGGATAGGTATCTATCATCTCAAGAATTACATCATCTGCAGATAATTCTGAAAATTGACATTCCGCAATATCGTATTTCAATTCCCCTTTAGATGTCATTAATTCACGGGTATTTCCTAATCCATCCTCCCCATGAACATCCTTAGCATCAATAAGGGGTTTCACCAAGGGTTGTGCTTCTCCCTTAGCAATTACTGGAAATTCTGTAAGGTTGAGTAAATTTAATATTATCAGGAGATTATGGGAAGCTGTCTCAAGATTGACATTACCATTAACCGTTGTAATGGCTTCTACCTTAATCTCTGGTGATTTAAATGCATAGATTAATGCTAAAGCATCATCCACACCAGGGTCAGTATCAATAAGAACTCTTTTCATTTCATTACCTAAAGTAAAAATATGGAAGTTTAATAGTACATATTATTCTCAATTTTGTCCAATTTATCAATATTATATCCTTACTCAAATACCAATACTAAACTACCTGATTCATCACTACTATGAATGCAGCCATGGGTATTTAAGGCTAAAGAGGATTAATATGTAATGTATATTTACATACAAAACTAATTGTTGTTGATTAAATGATGATATCCTTTATCATGGTATCAACATAGAATGTAAAGCCATATTCGTTCTATAAAATAAATACATAAGAGTGTTGGAACTTGAATGCAATGAATAATGATAAATCTAAACACCGACTAAGGATTTTAGTGGATACATCACGAGATTCTGGTTGGTCGAATGGCTTGATCCATATTAAACCCCACAAAATCTACCAGACGACTAACAACCGAGATTTTGTAAATGATTCCGTATTGAAAAATTATGATGTCCTGACAATTTGCAGCAATACACAATTAAAATACACTGAAACTGAACTTAAACTAATACACGATTTTGTAGAAGATGGGGGTGGACTCCTATTAGCAGGAAGCACAAGTCGTTTTGAAAGAGATGTACGGGAAACTTCCTCAGAAATGGGGATAAATGATATTGCATCACTATTTGGGACACAGTTTGTTCACTTACCTGAAGGACATGGAGATCTGGATTCTGACGCTAATCCGTTGCGTGGTTATATTAAGAAAGACATTACCTTTACAGAACACGAAATTACAAATGGATTGAAAATTGATGATCTCGGAATAACATATTGTGGTATTTTGGATAACTCGTCAGATGGTGAAGTATTCCTGCAACATTGTGCTACAAATGAACCTATTGGCATCTGTCAACAATACGGTTCCGGTAGAGTTCTGATGATAAACACCCAACTTTTCCACGAAGATAACCACCGAATATCAACACAATTCCTTGATTGGTTAGGTATAAATCGAATCTCTCTTAAAAAAGGTACAGAGTTAATTCCTGATGAAATTCAAATAGATGAACATTTGAGAGAGGAAGGAAATATAAGTATATTCTATACAGATTTCGTAGAAGACAGAGTAGATTCCTGTATGGCCTTTGCCAAAAAACTATCAGATGAGATGGTTGGAAAGTTTCCCTTAAGCAAGGAATTAAAATGGACAATAAATCTTGTTCCATCTTGTATACACTATTATAGGTCAGAGGATTCGTTGATGACAATTGGGGGATGCGTTGAAACTTCAAGACTTGCATATTCCCTTGGAGTTGAAACAAGCGAATTGATTACCCACATTACTCCATTTTCTGTGGTAATGGATGTTATGTTTGACGGATACCCTTTCCTTTTTGGGATCTGGGGAATGAAATTGCTTGGATTTGAGAAAGAAGCTGCAGCAATGCATTCACATATAGAACAGCGATATCAAGATAATTTCGAAACATTCGATTCCATTGACATTTCAAGGATTTATGATAAGAGAACTCTAAAACATATCTGGATAATGATGAAGTTAGTCGAGAGATATGGTGAAGATCTATTCGTCAAATTGGCAGTAAATCGAAGTGAAACTGATATGAATATGCCTCGATACACCTTTTCATGGATCGATTCACTAATCTATTTCATTAGTAGGGCAGTAGATGAAGATCTATTTCCTTGGTTTGAGGAAATTGGCACGACTGTCAATCCTATACCGTTATTACCGGCAGACAGTGAGGAATTCATTCATGAAGTACGCTCAAATCTAAACAGGATCATGCGTGATTCAACTAATGACATTAGCGATAGAATAAATGCAATTATAAGTATTTGTGAGATCGCTGATGAATCTGAACGAGAAACCCAGACATTACTTGCAAAGCTTAATCATCAGGACAAGTATAAGCAACTAATTGCTGCTATAGAACTAAGTAGGAAGTTGGATGACCGTGGTATCAGTTCACTTGAAAAATTGGTAAATGAAACTGAGGATGATGAACTCAAAGCAATTGCTCTTCTGTATTTAGTGAAACATATATGCAGAAGTGAATATGTCAATCAACTTATAGATATTGTTCATCTCCATGACTATAAATTCCAACTCGAAACTGGATACTTATTAAATAAAATTGCACATCCAGAGGCAAAGAGATTCACCTATGAGTCCCTTAGACTTGAAAACGATGAACCAGTCATTACAATTGAATCCCTTCTGGATAATGATCTTCATATCTATGCAATGATTGAAGGTTACCGTATAGCAATGTGTCATACGACACTCTTTACAAATCATTTTCCAGAATACACACCTGTTCCTGGAACCTATGTAAGATGGGTACATACAAAACCAGAATATCGGCGAAAGGGTTTAGCACGGGTTCTGTTGAATACCACATTGTCCAGTGAATTTGTTAAACGTTATTCATGCATTACTCTACGGACATCAAAACGTAACACTGCACATGCTATGTATAGAGATCTTGGGTTTGTCGATGGATATATCACACCCGTATTTACAAAAATATTACACTACGAAACTGTTAAAGCAGTTGATGGTATAGTAATCCGACCTTACAAGATTGGAGACGAAGTGCCAATGACAAATCTATGTAATACTTTCTACACTAACTTGCTTAACAGTAGACCGGTACCTGCGAAACAACATAGAATATCTGATACACAATTGATCTATCTCGTAGAGATGAATGGAACCCTTCTCGGATATGTTAAGGTTCAATGTAACGAGGAAGCAAAAATAGTCTTCTTTAGGGAATTCTGCCTTATTCCTAATTCCGATGATAACTCCACTTCTGCATCTGTATCTTGTGAAGAAATTGGGGTAATGCTTTTATGTACATTACATAACGAACTGATTAAACGTGGATATACACAGATTAGTTGGTATTTGGATGGAGAAGAAAAAATAGATTATATCAGAAAGTTGTTTGCCAAATCGGGATATACCTTAGATGATACTGATTGGGTTTGGATGTTTAAGGTTATCAATTTACCCATGCTCCTTGAGGAACTATCTCCTTTACTCGAAAATAGATTGCAGACAAGTAATGTATTTAAAGATTGGCAGGGCACAATCGGAATTAAAGGTACGGAACATAATGCAATTCTTAAAATCAATAGTGGTATGATTCAGGTATCTGATAATACCATATCTGATACTGGATTATCCATTTCTACAGATGATGACACCCTAACTGGCTTTATCTTAGGGGTATTCACACCTTATGATGCATATCTACAGAATCAATTGTATATTGAACCGACAGTCAACAGTTCGGTAGTAGGCTTATTGGAAACATTATTTCCAAAAAAATAGGAAATGTCATAGATGTTTGTTGGGTGTAAACTTTTTGTCACTATTGATACAAATAATTAAATGAGAAATATTGAAGAAAGACAGAATATAAAGCAACTAAATATAAAAATCTATACCAATTAGTTAAACTAAATTACGAAAGTTACATACATATATAGAAAGAAAAGTTGTTGTGAAACTTTCACAACAGTTATGAAAATAAAATTACAATCTGATATACCTATAAACCTATACCAGAACAAGGCTCATAGCCATCGAAATATTCAAGTTGTATCAAATGATAAAAAAGTTAAAAATTTGACGGTTTTACATGTATATCTATTAACCCTTTCAGGAACTGACTTTAGAGCATTTGTAATTCTCTAATTTAAAAATTGTGTTGTGAAAATAAAAAATACCCAACTAATAACATCTAACATACAAATAAGACAAGAATACAATCACACTTTACGAAAATCTGTCAGAATGAAAATACAATTTATGATTAGAACAAAACTATCAACTAATAACTATCAACTAATAACTAATTTAACCGTTGAAAATCTCAAAACCAGATAGGACAAATATTATACAATATTACTTTTTTCAAATTCTAAAAAATTTAATTCAAAGTGGAGTTAAGCCAATCTATCACAGGGTTTATTGGGGTAGTTTACACTAATATTAATACTACACTTTGTAGGAAAAGTGTAACATTTTACACATTTTCTATACATCTTTGAATGCACTATCAACACGATCTCCAATCTGAGATTTAGGTTTAAATATCTGTTTGTAGATCTATATTTGAAATAAATATAAACAATGTAATACCAATTTCACTTAATTTGTCTACATTAATAGCAGATTGGAACAGCCAATTTATTTAAAAAGGTATAAAATAAACATTCCGTCCCTATGGGACTCAAGATGCTGTATCAACAAGTTTTCTATAGACATTCCGTCCCTATGGAACTCATAATAAGTATATGATATCCCTCGTATCATGTAAGTCATAATGTAAATCTATCAATTGAAAATGGTATAATCAAACACAAGATATGAGAATTCAGGTAACTAAAAACAAAAATGTAAACTAATAATTAACGTATGTGATTCACGAAGAATTAGTGCCTTTAAATTTATAAACCCTTATAGAATAAAGGTTCGTAAATTTGCTTCGTGCAGGTTTTCGTGAATGTGCCTTCATTTCATATCTATAAATATTAACAACTTTTCTATGTACTTTATTCAGACATCTAACATAACTGCAATTGAAAGAAGTAAAAATATTCCTTGATATTAAGATTGAAATCAAAGTACGATAGCAAGATATCTTTAGTGACAAGAACTTTACATACACGATGTTTGTAATAAGTTTGGTATAATAGTATATCCATAGTATTAAGAAAAACTATCTTCAGAGGAGTTAATAATGTGTATTAAGAACTTTTTTCATCTAATAAGACAGGAGGTGTTGTCATGAAACATCGAAAATATATAATTTTATTTTTTACTTGTTTAATTACCTTTTGTATCGGTTTCTCAAACATCTCTTGGTCAGAGGATCATATAGAAATTAAGGAGAAAGAGAAACAGATCATACTAAAAGGTCATATTTCTAAAGCCTTAGGAGAATACGATTCAGAATTGAAAGGAGCAGTCGAATATCTGATGTGTGGTCCAGCAGGGAAAGAATATGAGAGTATACTCGTTGTTGATGCATCTGCAAAACAAATTCATGACGCTATGACCAAACTTAAGGTGAAACCAGGTAATCCGGTTGATTTAGACTTAGATACAGACAAATTAATGCCTGCAAAAGGTCCTACAGTTATTATATCTGTTGAATGGGATGAAGATGAAAAAACAAAAAAAGTAAGGGCTGAAGATTTATTATACAATGTAAAAACCAAAAAACCTATGAAACACGTTGCATGGATTTATACAGGTTCAAGGATGATGTTGGATCTTGATATAGAGGATGAAGATGTATATATACCACATGCATTTAATACAAATGATATTGTCGCATTAAGTTTCAGTGAACCAAGTACGCTTTTTGTAAATCCTTTAACTGAATCATCAAATGAAAATTTATATAAGAAAAATGATATGATCTTACCAGCGCTTGGTACACCAGTAAAGATTACAATTGAGGTAAATCAGAAAATGCAATTATTGGTACTAATTAGCGGAAAAGTACAAGGGGTAGGATTCCGATATTTTACGAAAGTCAATGCAACTAAACTTGGTGTAAAAGGATATGCAAAGAATCTAACTAATGGCAAGGTAGAGGTTGTTGCTGAAGGGGATAAAGAAAAATTATATGCTTTGATAAAACAATTAAGAATCGGTCCGTCTGCCTCAAAAGTGGACAATGTGAAGATTGAGGAACGTGAATTTACTGGGCAGTTTGATTCATTCGGTATACGGTATTGAGACATGGCAAATCTCACACATCCCAAGATTACTGGAATCTTACTTGCGGCAGGATTGTCAACGAGGATGGGACGACCGAAACAATTACTACCATTTGCTACCAGTACAATCATTGAGACGGTAATTGACAATATAGTGTCATCAAATTTCGATGATGTTAGAGTGGTTTTAGGACATTGTTCTCAAGATATAGAAAATCTGATAGAATACTTTGGAGTACAAACTGTATTCAATCCTGGGTATAGAGATGGAATGCTCTCATCAGCAAAGGTTGGTATAAAATCTGTCTGTTTAACAAATACATTGACTCATTCGAGTGAGCAAGCTAATGATGCCAATAAAGACGCTTTTTCACTCATGCTGGTTGATCAACCATTCATAACTACTGAACTTATAAACTTAACTATTGAGGGGTATAGAGAATCAAATAAAGGAATTACTATTCCCAGTTACAATTTTCAGAGAGGACATCCTGTCATTTTTAATAATAAATATGCTAAGGAAATTCTTACTTTAGACGATGATAGTGGTGGGATTAGATCCTTGTATAAAACCTATTCAGACGATATTAATTACGTCAATGTAGAAACTGATTATATTTTAAAGGATATTGACTTTCCTGATGATTATACAAAAGCCTTAAAAGAGTGTGAAAATAGAAATAGATAATTCTCAAAACTAAAATTATGTTTGAATCAATAGAATGCGTACAAAATACGTGTGAAAAAAAGGATTATATCGCAGACAAAGGCTTAGCAACGACATTGTATCTTGCACATCATTTGAAAAAACCTATCTTCTTAGAAGGTGAACCCGGAGTAGGTAAAACTGAAGTCGCAAAAGTACTGGCAGATGCAACTGGATCAAAGTTAATTCGGCTACAATGTTATGAAGGTTTAGATGCCAATACTGCACTATATGAGTGGAACTACTCAAGACAGATATTACAACTTCGTATTGATGAAGCACAAGGAAGAGATAAAGATGAGATCGGCACAGATCTATTCACAGAGAAATTCCTACTCAAACGTCCCTTGCTTGAAGCAATTCAAGGCGATGGAAATCTACCACCTGTATTGTTAATTGATGAGGTGGATAGAAGTGATAGTGAATTTGAGGCATTCTTACTCGAAATCCTTTCTGACTACCAAATTACAATACCTGAAATCGGAACTATCCAAGCTAAACAGGTTCCGTATGTTATACTAACTTCAAATCGAACACGAGAAGTGCATGAAGCGCTCAAGAGGAGATGCTTATATCAATGGATAGATTATCCTTCAGAAGAAAAGGAACTTGCAATTATTCGCACAAAACTACCTCTGTTAAATGATAACCTAACACTTCAATTATGTCGTATGATGCAGTTTTGGAGAGAAGGTGATTTCTATAAGAAGCCAGGAATTGCTGAAACCTTAGATTGGGGATTAGCAATCTTAGCTTTGGGAAAAGAGCAACTTGACCCAGAATTAATTGTTGAAACACTTGGATGTGTTTTCAAATACCAAGATGATATACAACGTGCTTCGACTGTAGATCTGGATGAGATGATTAATAACGGATGACGAATGAAACAGTATTCAAATTTATATTATACAAGATTCAATTTGATATCACATGGAGAAAACCATGACCATTAATTCTAAATGGAATCCTGCCGAACCCGACTTAGCAACTATTTGTAAGATATATCAAGACCCTATTTATACATTATCTCAAGCAGAAATACCTGCAATAATTTTTAGGAATGTCTATTCTCCTGAACAGTGTCAAGGTCTTATTGACAGATTTACCTATATGGGTTTAATGCGAGATGAAAATGAGCTAAATTCTGCAGATAAACGTACCAGGATTGATATAGGCACAAGTCTGGGTAATCGTGGAAGTGATAAATCACATTTTTTGGCACATGCTGAGGCAACACACCATCTGTTCAAGTTCCTGTTTGATGGTTTTGAAAATCCTGTTGATTTAATATATAATTCTCTATCCGCTGTTTCTCCTGGAAAGGATGTAAAAGTAGCAAGAGAAGCAGATGGCTCACTTTATGGTCCTGCAATCTTCAGAGTACATTATGAAACGCATTCCTACAAGCCTCATATCGATAGTGTAAAATATCGTGAACAAAGAACTGATTATGCAGTCTATCGTTTTAAACACCAATTTGCCGGTGTACTTTGCGTACAGAATGCCGATGAAAATGGTAAAGGCACACAAGCTATTTTACACAGATGTCTCTGGAATGAGGAGATCCAACCATATATTGCAGAAGAAACATTCGATCAGTATGCTAAAGAGAACAATATTGAGAATTGCCAAGTAGAATTAGAACAAGGAGATCTTTACTTTTTTAATACACAATGTGTTCATGAGGTTCCGCCTGTTCAAGGTACCCGAGCAAGAATCGTCTTAGCAGTGTTTATCGGGTATTCCCCTGATGACAATGAGATATATGTCTGGTCTTAAATCATTCAAATTGTGTTTGTTGAAATGTATTCTATCTGATGTAGGTTTAATTAGTATTTTCTTTCAGGTTTCGGTAACTCAAATCTACAGGTAATAATACTCTATGCACAATTTGAAATGGTATAAAATAAAATGTTTCAAAGGGACAACTACCATATAGAAAACCTACCTCTCCAAACGCAAATGTGCCAAATAATGAACACCTCTATGTGTGACAACCATCTATTTTTGTTATCTAACACCTTATACTATACGTATCACTATTCAGCTTAATCTGTGGTACATCAACTCAAAACAACCCAAAAAAATTAATATTCCTCCAAATTGAGCATGGTCACAAAATATTGACACCTCCCAATGTACCCCATAAATTGACTTTACTTATACATTATGCTATACTCTAAAGAGTAATCTATTGTAATAATGGCAATAATCCAGTTGTTAATATCACTTGCTTTCGACTTACCATTCGTCATATTCAAACACTATATCGATAGAAATATATATTAACTTGATTAACCTCATTTCCTTACAAATCAATTCTTATCTATTTTGCTTTACATTTGGTGATATATTCTCAGGAATTACCAAAATATAATCTTTGTATCATAAATCTGATTGGAGAATTTCATGTATAGAAGGTTCAGTTCTATATTAATTACACTCTTGTTAATCACTACCTTTAACGTATCTATAACACAGGCACAAAATTCAAATCAATTCAGCCTACCAGAAAACGCCAAATCACGTCTTGGTAAAGGACGTCTGATGGGGGTAAATTACTCTAATGATGGTTCAAGACTGGCAGTAGTTAGTACTGTTGGGATCTGGCTGTATGATACATTCTCATATACAGAGTTAGCATTACTCAGCGATGATACCGAAACAACCTATTCTGTTGCCTTTAGTGCTGATGGACAAACAGTTGCAAGTGGATATGATGATGGGTTGATAAGATTATGGAATACTTCAACTGGAGCCTTATTAGATACTTTGGAAGGACATACCGATACAGTATTAAGTCTTGCATTTAGATCCGATGGTACTCTTGCCAGTGGAAGTAGTGACTCTACAGTAAAAATTTGGAATACTACAATAGGCGGACAACCACAGACACTTACTGGTCATCTTGATGCCGTTACAAGTGTTGCTTTTAGTCCAAATGGGGACACACTCGCTTCTGGTAGTTTGGATACATCTGTTCAGTTATGGGATGTTTCCACAGGAGAACAACTACACCTTTTAACTGGTCATCAAGATTCAGTGTATAGTGTTGCTTTTAGTCCAACTGAGGCTACTCTTGCAAGTGCAAGTCGAGATGGAACAATTCTTCTTTGGAATACAGCGTTCGGTATTCAAACAAAACAACTCATTGGACATGAAGGGTTTGTATATAGTGTAACATATAACCGTAGTGGCAATACAATAGCCAGTAGTAGTAGTGATGGTTCTGTTATTTTATGGGATGCTGTTTCTGGACAGCCTCAACAAGTCTTAACAGGACATACAGGAATCGTCACTGCTGTTTCATATAATGCAAGTGGTGGAACAATCGCAAGTGCCAGCAGTGATGGTACTGTAAGATTATGGGATGCTGTTTTTGGAGGACAAAGACAAACCATTACTGGGTATACAAGTTATCTGTTAGATGTCACATTTAGTAATAATGGGAGCACGATTGCAACTGGGGGAGCAGATAATACAATACATCTATGGAATACTTTTACTGGTGAACAACAACAAATGTTAGTAGGACATGAGGATTGGATATGGTCTGTTGACTATAGTCCTGATGGGACTACACTTGCCAGTGGGAGTGACGATGGAACTATCAAATTGTGGGATGCATCTACTGGTGAACTTAGAAAGACTTTTTCAGGACATACTGATTGGGTCTGGGATATTTCATACAGTCCTGATGGTCTGTTAATTGCAAGTGCCAGCGAGGATGGAACAATTAAAATATGGAATACTGCTTTTAATGACCCACTCTATACACTTACTGAACATACAGATTCTGTTCTAAGTGTTTCATTTAGTTCAGACGGACAAACCCTTGCAACAGGAAGTGCTGATGAAACAATTAGGCTATGGGATGTGGCTTCAGGTGAATTACTCAAAACTCTCACTGGACATGATGATATAGTTAGGACAGTTGAATTTAGTTCACAAGAAGGTATACTCGCGAGTGGCGGGGACGACAATTCTGTTCGTGTCTGGGATACTGTCTTTGGTGTTGAGTTGGCAAAATATACTGGACACACAGGTCTTATATGGAGTGTGACTTACAGCAATGATGGAAAAACACTCGTGAGTGGAAGTAATGACCGGACAATCCGTGTATGGGATACAGTTTCAGACGAAAATATACAGACTCTGACTGGACATACAAGTGGTATTCTTAGTGTCGCTCTAAGTCCTGATCAGAATACTCTCGCAAGCAGTAGTGCGGACGGGTCTGTATTGTTATGGAATTTTACACCTTCAAGAACCTTTTATGCTACTGTTAATTTCAGTCCATCTACAATACAATCACCTGCCATTGGTAATCAGATTACCTTATCCTTGAATATTCAAGATGCAAATAACATAGCCGGTTATCAAGCTATGATTAGATTTGATGATTCTGCTTTACGGTATGTCACAGCAAATAATTCAACATTTCTTCCTTCTGGGGCATTTTCAATTGACCCAAAAGTACATGACAATACTATTATAATTGCTTCCACTTCCCTTTCTGGCGAAAGCTTTGGATTTGGTCCACTGGCAAACATAACATTTGAAATTATTGCTCCTAAACCTTCCATTATAACATTATCCAATGTACGTTTAACTGATGGATTCGGGAATAAAACCTATGCACATGTTCAACCCGCATATATTACCGAACCATCCCTTCAACAGGGTGATCTAAATGGTGATGGGGTTGTTAACATACAGGATCTAACCTTAGTTGCAGCAAATTTTGGAGAGACAGGTGAAAATCTCGCAGATGTAAACAATGACAAGGTCGTAGATATTGTCGATCTTACGTTAGTTGCAGCAGCAATGACAACATCATCCGCTTCACCTTCTGTATGGTTTTCTGACAATTCTACACTAATAACTAAAAATATAGTTGAACAATGGATTCAAGACGCAAAAAAATTAAATTCATACGATTCTACCATACTACAAGGTATATCTGTCCTTGAACAACTCCTTGCCGCATTTATCCCTGAAAAAACTGTTTTATTACCAAACTACCCAAATCCATTCAATCCAGAAACTTGGATTCCTTTTGAATTATCAATTCCCACGGATGTTACTATACAAATTCACTCTTCTGATGGTCAATTAATCCGAAAAATCGATATGGGGAGACATTCTGCAGGTGTGTACCAGTCAAGAAATAAAGCTGCGTTTTGGAATGGAAGAAATGATATTGGTGAATTAGTATCAAGTGGTTTGTACTTCTATACCCTGATAGCAGGAGAATATAGTGCTACACGAAAAATGCTAATTTTAAAATAGTATCAAATAACCATAGGATGGATGGAAGTAATGGTTTTTGATATTAACTTTATATTACCCTATGGCATTCCTTGATAAATCCATAAGAATATGATACATTAAACCAATTACCCATGTAATTTGTGTATATTGTGGAACTCAGGGAACTAAATGTTGAAATGAAATTTGATTTAATTCTATATTAACGAACAATTATCAATTTATAGAAGAAGATTATTAGAGATTTTGGTTTAGGAGCGTTTTATGCCGGTTGTTTCTCACATTGTTTTGAGGAAGTTCGTTTACGATATCTATCGTGCTGCAGGTGGTACAGAGGAAGATGCAAAGATTGTCAGCGACCATGTTGTAGATTCTAATTTAGTTGGACATGATTCACACGGTGTAATCAACGCTCCAAACTATATTGGGGGAATGTCTGGTGGACCATCTGTCGATAAAATGGAAATTGTAAGAGAAAGTGGCGCTGCAACAGTAATAAATGTTAACGGTGCGTTAGGTATGGTGGCTGCACGAAAGGCTATGGAGATGGCTGTTGAAAAGGCAAAATCCTGTACAATCGGAGCAGTCGGCTTACATAGATGTGGACATGCAGGCCGTATGGGAGAATACCCACCTATTGCAGCAAATGAAGGAATGATTGGAATCGTTTTACTTAATGGAGGTGGACGTTTTATGCACCCCCATGGAGGTACATCACGTAGATTACCTCCAAATCCAATTGCTATTTCTGTACCACGTGCAAATGGAGATCCGCTACTTCTTGATATGACTCTCAGTGTAGTGGCTGGAGGAAAACTCCTTGTCCAATCCGCTCGAGGTGAACCGATTCCTGAAGGTTGGATGATTGATTCGGAAGGTAATGCAATTACAGACCCTGATGTATTCCGTGAACGTCCAGAAGATACTGCGGTTATGCCACTTGGAGGTTTCCAATTTGGACATAAAGGGTTTGGATTGGCAGTAATGATTGATGCAATCGCAGGTGGACTATCTTGGGCAGGTTGTAGTCGTCAATCTCCAACGCGAGGTGCAAGCGGTATAGTCATGTTTGCAATCAATATTAAGGATTTTATTGATTTAACTGACTATGAGCAGGAGGTTGAGCATCTTGTTGAATGGGTTAAGTCTTCTGCCATGTTACCCGGGACTGAGGAAATTTACGTTCCCGGAGATTTTGAACAGCGAAGCAGAGAATTAAGAATTAAAGAAGGAATTCCAATCGAAGAACCGACATGGAATAGACTTATTGAATCTGCAGAGAAGTTTGATGTACAAGAACCCACATCTTTAAATCCATAAGAATCAATATTGACAATTGTTAATTTACTCTACAATAATCCAATTAGGAGAGTCCAATGAAACATCTAATGTTGTTATCAATTCTGTTTATTGTAGTATCTGGATGTGCAGTATTAAATCAGCCAATTGTTGAAATACCTTCCACAATGCTGAGTTGTGATACAAATCCTGAAATGGTTGATGGTAATTTAAAAACAGTTAGCACATTTGTGTCAACAGGACATGTTGAGAAAAAATATAAGAATATCAAAGTATCTCCAGGTCCTTTTCCACAAAGAGAACGAAGATATACGACAAGTGTAATTGGAAAACGAACAGCAGCAATAATAAAACTTGATACACCAACTTATATTTCGTATGTTGAAGTCTATCCAGCATCACGGATACCAAACATAGCGTTAGTTACGACTAATGAAGACCCTCCAAGATTCAAAACTAATTTTGATGTCGTTCGAGATAAATATCACTTTAATGTAGAAGGAACTAAACCTGTTAAATTCAAGATTAACCGTGAGATTCTTTATCTTCAATTGACCGCTGATGGAATTGAAGATAAATATAATTCTACACGTGAAAAAGATAGGGACAAAAGTGTACACATTCCTTTAAAAGGCGCAGCTATCAAAGAGGTTAAGTTCTATGCTAATTAGACAATTCTATATCCTCATATTAGGTGCAATAATAATGTTTGCTTCTATACAAGGATGTGCTATTCTGAAGAATACACCTGTCATGGAAGTTCAACCATCCCGTTTAACATCTTCTAACACCAAAATGGTAGATGGTGATTTATCGACAATTGGGACATTCCTGGCAAGAGGTAAGATACGTAAGAGGTATTTTGCTCCCAATTCACTTCAAGCACAAGCTAACACCAAGAATTACCAAGTGGAAATAGATGGTACATTAAAGACAAATACCCTAATCAAACTGGATAAACCAACATATATAGCCTATGTAGAGATACATGCAGCCTCAGAAATTTCTAAACTTGCATTGGATTATACCTCTGAAGTAAAGTCCCCACAATGGAATAATTCATTTGTTCAATTACAACAACATAGGAATATTGATATCAAAAATAACCAAGTTATAAGATTTGATATCAGACAGAAGATATTATACTTACGTATTTCAGCAGATGGAATAGAAGATAATCAAAATCAGACCCGTTCAAATAATCATAACAGAATATATAGAGGTGAAACGACTATACCTTTGAAGGGTGGTAAAATTCGAGAAGTAAAATTCTATGAACGGCTTTAATATAGTTCTTGTTTTATATTAGATTCTTATGTATAATTATGACAGTCTTTTCAAGCTGAACTATCTGTTTGCTTAACTCAAAACTACTTTTCAAACGTTGATATTGACATTCTTCATCTTATTCTGAATAGTGTGACTTAACACATATTTGTAGGAGGAAAATACCCCATTTGGAAAAACAAGAAATAAAGAGTGTTCCAATCCAGAACAACGCCGAAGTTCAGGCATTATTTGGTAATAGTGATGAATTTCTTAAAATCATTGAGGACGATTTTGATGTGCGCGTTGTCTTAAAAAGTGATTCTATTGCTGTTCTTGGTGATAATCAACAACATGTGAATAGAGTCCTATCTGTATTGGAATCTTTACTCTATCGAATACGGAAAGGTGAACGAATTCTAACAACGGATATTAATTACCTTATCCGTGCATCTGAGTCTGAGCACGATGAACCTTTAGATCAAAGTCCGGTTGAATCTATACCCGTTTTCTCAAAACGCGGAGTAATACGTCCAAAAACTTCTGGTCAAAAACGATATGTTGAGGCTATTAAAACCAACGATCTCGTTTTCGGAATTGGTCCTGCAGGTACAGGAAAAACGTATCTTGCTATGGCAATGGCTGTATCTGCATTAAAAACTGGACAGGTCAGTCGGATTATACTTACAAGACCTGCTGTTGAGGCGGGTGAACGACTCGGATTTCTACCAGGAGATATTGCAGCCAAAGTTGACCCTTATCTTAGACCTTTATATGATGCATTATATGATATGATGCCTCCTGATTCACTTGATAATTATATTGAACGGAATATAATTGAAGTTGCACCAATAGCTTTTATGCGTGGTAGAACTCTCAACAATTCATTTGTCGTTCTTGATGAAGCACAGAATGCAACCATCGAACAGATGAAGATGTTTCTTACTCGACTTGGCTTCGATTCAAAGGCAGTCGTAACTGGCGACATAACGCAAACTGACCTACCTACACACAAAACATCCGGTCTCGCTGACGCGCAAGATGTACTTGACGGTATTAAGGGGATTCATTTTATATACTTTTCAAAGATTGATGTCGTACGTCATGAATTAGTACAACGAATTATTGAAGCGTATGAACGAAATACTCCGTCTCCTGATGTTAAAGATATATTAGCCGAAACTAAGGAACCAGAAGGGTAACGAGTTTGATCGACGTTACCAAAGATATTGATAATATCTCTATTGATATTGAATTGGTTTATAACGCTGTCAGAATTACACTTGAAGCACACAATCTTGATCATTGTGAAGTGAGTGTTCTTCTAACTAACGATAAACGCATTACGGAATTAAATCGTGATTATCGTGGAATAGATTCACCTACAGATGTGTTAGCTTTTGCTATGCATGATGATGAAGAAAGTAGACATCTAAATCCAGATATTCTTGGGGATATTGTTATTTCACTTGATACCGCAAAACGACAGGCAGATACAGCATCTCATTCATTTAATAAAGAAGTAGTAGTTCTTACAATTCATGGAATTCTTCATCTGATTGGGTATGACCATCAAACAGATGAAGAGGCAAAAAAAATGTTCGAAAAACAAGATTATCTGATCGAATGTATTCAATACATTTAATTTGTACGTATCCAATATATTTGTATGTATAACAGAAGACTAATTGTTCTTAGTATTGTTTTATCGCACATGAGATGATGATATTGGAGGTGTAATTTCACGTTTGGATGACCTACACATAACTACAAGATTTATTCTTTTGGGTATATTGTTAATATTAAATGCCTTATTTTCTGCTGCTGAAGCACTTCTCACTCGCTTAACTCGTACTGATATTTTAGAATTTGCTGAGGAAGGTGGTAAAAGGTATGATGTGTTAACTTCCTTGTTAAGGTACCCTCGACGGTATTCAATAACTATTATCACAGCAAAGACTCTATTAATTGTTGCAAGTGTCTTGCTGATTATACAGTTACCATTACACCCATTAATAGAAGTAGTTATTGCTACTTTCGTGGTGGTAGTTTTTACAGAATTATTTCCAAAGAACTATGTTCAAGGGAGTCCAAGTGGTGCTACTATTCAAGCCTTACGGGCATTAAGGATAGTATATTGGTGTGGATTTCTGATTCTGACTCCATTGAATTTTATTGTCAATCTACTTGTACGTGTTTTTGGTGGAAAGAGTGTATCAGGACATGATAGCCTTGTATCACCTGAAGTTCTGGAAACACTAGATAACGTGGCAGATAGTCAAAATATATTAGAACCAGATGACCGTGAAATGATTTCAAGGATTTTGGATTTGCCTGACAAAGTTGCACGTGAAATCATGGTTGCTCGGACCGATATGGTTTGTCTTGATCTTTCAACACCTGAAGAGGAAGTTTTACAGACTACAATTGAATGTCGACATACACGTATACCTATATACGAAGAAACTATTGACCAGATTGTCGGGATTCTACATGTTAAAGATATGTTGGACTGTTGGGGAGAAGATAAACCCGTAAACCTTAAACATCTCATTGTTGATCGACAACCATTTTTTACTCCTGAAAGTAAAAAAATATCGGAATTGTTTAGAGAATTACGTGAACACAAACAGCATATTGCAATTGTTGTCGATGAATATGGTGGCACTGCTGGAATCATCACTCTTGAGAATATAATTGAAGAGATTGTCGGAGAAATACAAGATGAAGATGAAGCAGACGAACAAGATGAATATGTACAAATTAGTTCTGATGTTTACTCTGTTGACGCAAGGTTAAATCTCGTTGAATTAAATGAAAAACTTGAAACCGATCTTGAAGCAGAAAATATTGATACAATTGGTGGATTTGTAGTTGACCACCTTGGAAGAGTTCCTGAACAGAATGAAGAATTTACCTACAGAGGAATAAACTTTAGAATATTAGAGGCTGATGAACGAAGGATTCAAAGAGTACAAATTCAGATGCCAATGTCAACCTCTACATCGGACAATTCAGAAGATAAAAATTGACTATTTTGATAATATAATGTTATAATACAATCTATACGGGGTGTAGCGCAGCCCGGCTAGCGCGCCTGCTTCGGGAGCAGGAGGTCGGAGGTTCAAATCCTCTCACCCCGATTCAATCCTTCCAAATATAATATGAGTATGTTAATAATGCGCGCCACACATCAAAAACATGCCTTCTCATAAAACTCCTGCGATTGTAATTCGCTCCTTTCCATTACGCGATTCACATAAAATCATCACTTTTTATACTCCTGATCATGGAAAAGTTAAAGTCGTTGCTTATGGTGTAAAAAGTCCTAAAAGCAAACTGAGCGGTAGTTTAGAATTGCTTAACCACGGAATGCTGCTATTTAATTATAGAGAAAATAGAGATCTCCAAAGCCTTACTGGTTTTGACTTAATTGAAGGGTTTGATGGAATTCGTTCCGATTTTACTCGGATTACATACGGATGTTATTTTGCTGAGTTAGTTGATGCTATTACGATTGAAGGTGATGCTAATCCTGATGTCTTCAACTTACTGATATATACATACCAATTTTTATCTGAAATAGGGGATGTACCATTGCTGGCAAGAGTTTTTGAGATTAAGTTTTTGGAGCTTGTCGGTTTTTCTCCACAACTAACTCAATGTGCTAATTGTAGTTCACAGGTAACAGCATTCCTACCTCATAAATTGAAATCCAATTATTCAGGACCACCAGCTATAGTATTTAGTGTTGGACACGGAGGTGTTCTATGTATAGAATGTCACCACAGAGATACCAATGCATTCTCAATTGCACCTGGAAGTTGTGAACTATTAAAGACACTAAGGTCAACTGACCTTTCGACACTTAATCGGATTCGTGCATCCACACGTAATCATCGTGAACTGAAATTATTGCTTAGTAGTTTTATACAATATCATACTGAACGAAATATTAAGAGTCTAAAATTTATTGATAGTGTGTTAGATACATTAAGTTAACCTATCTAACTATTTACATAATTCTGCATTTCTATATTGAGAAAGGAGTTATATATTGAAAGTTGATAATATTTTCAAAATACTGCTATTATCTCTCATTCTTATTCTCGGTATTTTTATATTCAATATCCATTTTAGTAATGCTGCGACAATTGGTAAGATATCTGGCATTATAACTGACGAAGTTACCGCTACCCCAATTAACAAGGCAGTTGTAACAATTGTTGGTACAAATACCACTGCAACAACCAATGAATCTGGTTATTACGTCATGACAAATATCCCACCTGGTGGATATGATGTCAAAGTTGAGATTACTGGTTACCGTACGAAGACTGTTAAATCAAACAGAGTATTTGCTGGTTTAACTACAACTATAGATTTTACATTGGAAGCTACAGAAATTGCAGAACTTGAAGGCGTAACAGTAACTGCAGCAAAACCTTTAATTAAGAAGGATGTAACACAAACGACTCGTATCGTAGAGGCTGATGAAATTGCATCTATGCCTCGTGATACAGTTAACGGTATACTTCAAACTCAACCCGGTGTTGCTGTTTTAAATTCATCTGGTTCATTACATGTACGGGGTGGTAGATCAATGGAGGTAAAATACCTGATTGACGGTATACCCGTAAATGATCCTATTGGAAGAGGTTTAGGACTCCAAATTAGTACAAATGCTCTTGAACAATTGGAGGTTATCACTGGGGGGTTTAACGCTGAACATGGGGATGCACAATCTGGTATAGTAAATCTGATTACTAAGGTGGGGTCTCAGAACTTCTCTGGTAGATTTAGGTATAGAGTTGGACAATGGAATGAACATCACGGTGATCCGTTATTTGGTCCGTGGTTGGATCCAGATAATGATTTCCGTCCAGAAGCACTTGAGCCATTTAGAGGTATTTATATTGGAAAACCTTTTGATTATCAAACACCCTATCGTGGAGATGATGTTACAGTAGAAGAATTGGCAAATAAAACAGGGGATGAAATGGTAGAATTCACCGAAATTTATCCCGGGGTTTATGCTGATAGAACAGAGAATCCTCTACAACCGGTAATTGATCCTGAAACTGGTGAACCTAAAGTTGATGCTGATACAGGTGAGGTAATTATGATGGCTCAACCCTTCAAAGATTCAGATGGGACAGTCATAGATTATGAGAAAAAACAGGTCACTTTGATAGATGGTTATATTGTTGACTTAGAAGAATATAGTAATCTCTATAATGATACAAAAAAGTATGAGTTGTCACCAAGCCACATAGGGGAATTTGCACTTAGCGGTCCAATTTTAGATAATCGTTTAACATTCTCATTCGCAAGTCAATTACGCAGAGATACAAGCTATCTGCCAAATAATGATGGATCTGGATACACACTTCAAGGAAAACTGAAATTTGAGGTTACCCCTGAAATCAAAATTACTGGAAGTGGACTATTTGATAAAAGAGAATTTAATAACTACGGTGGTGGTCTTCGGTATTGGCATCAAGCTGTTGAAGTTGACAATAGAGATGGTAGAAGTCTGTCCCTTCAACTCTCACATAACTTATCGTCTGGAACATTCTATACCCTAACATACGGACAATTCCACCGAAACTACAGTAGTCATCAACCCGGAAAAGTCTGGGATCCTTTGAATAAGACTTTTGAGGAAAATGCCTATGATCCAGAGAAATCTTTTGAACAGAATCAGTCTGAAGGTAGAATTAGAAATCCTGCTCAACAGGCATATAATGATTCTACATTCTCTATAGCAGGCGACAATAACTTCTGGACTGATCGTACATCCACCACCTCAATTCTCAAATATGTATTTGCGAGTCAAGTTACAGAACACCATCAAGTACAAACTGGTTTTGAATTCTCAACAAACCATTTATATAATCTCGGAGCAACAAACTATGGAAGTTCTAATCTATATATGGAGTATTACGATGTAACCCCTATATCCTTTAGTCTATATGCACAAGATAAGATGGAATATGCGGGGATGATTGTTAACGCAGGATTACGATATGATATGTATAATCCAGATGGAATTTCACCTGAAGACCCGTTGGATCCTCTTGAGTTGAATGAGGACGGTACAATTAAATTAGATAAGAGTACTTACGATGTAGGATTACCTATTATAAAGAATCCTATTGAACCAACTACGAAGCATATGGTTGCTCCAAGATTGGGTATTTCCTTCCCAATCACTGATCGTGCTAAACTACATTTTACATACGGCCATTACTATCAGATTCCAAGAGGAGATGACCTTTATGAGAATCTAAGTTTTGATATGCGTGGTGCTATCAGGAGAAGAGGAAATCCTGATATGGAACCAGAGAAAACTATTGCTTATGAAGTCGGTGTGATCCAACAATTTACTGAGGATCTCACTATTGATATTACAGGTTTTACAAAAGATATTGATAACCTTGTTAGTAGTGTTCATGTTGATATTACAAACGATTATAGTTATTTCATTAATGATATATACGGAAGAGTACAAGGTTTTGAACTCTTAATCCGAAAATGGCGAACTGGACACAGTCCTGTGTCAGGGATGATAAGTTACACTTATTCAGTTGCGAAAGGAAAAGGCTCCAGTCGTAATTTAGGGTATCTAACCTATTACAGACAGCAACCAGAAGTGACAGAAAGTCATCCACTGAGTTGGGATCAACGTCATATTGTTTCTGCTGCATTAGATGTACAACTTCCCTTTACTTCTGCAATAAATCTGGTAGGGAGATATGCAAGCGGATTACCATACACACCGAATCCAAGAGCTCCCATCAAACCAGCAATCAACTCAAAACGCTATCCTGCAACCTATAACGTTGATGCATTGATTAGTAAACGGAGTACAATCGGTGGATTCACATATACATTCTTTGCTGATATTCGAAATGTCTTTAATACGAAGAATTTGGATAATCTACTGGATGCAGTAACCTATGATCGGTATGGAATTCCATTAACTGCACAGAAACATTCAAGTCCTCTTTCTTGGAGTTCACCTCGTCTGATTATGGTAGGTGTAAGTCTGGATTTTTAGTATAGATCTTCCTACCTTTGTTGCTGATTATTAGGCAGGATGTGCTATTTTAGAAATCATCATTTTCCAAGTTAAGAATAAGTTAATGATGTATTAAGATACGTGCTTGTAAATTGAGGATACGAAGTAATTAATTCAATTTAGTATTAGAAGTAGATTACATTTCAATATAGTTTATTGACAACAGTATTCTATCTTATTACGGAGACCAGAATGATTAATGTTGGTGAACAATTTGTATCGTCTTACTTAAGATACATACGTCAGTGTAGTTTCACTCAAACAAATTTATACACTATAGAATCTCAGGGAGAAATTGACGTTGTTGGATTGAACATAGAGAAACAACAAGTTTATATTTGTGAAGTAGCCATTCATCTTACAAATGGACTTCTGTATAATAAGAACAACCGACCTGATAATGTCCAGAAACTTACTGACAAGTTTTCAAGAGATATTGAATACGCAAGAAATTATTTTGATGGGTATGAACAATTTTTCATGCTTTGGAGTCCTATAGTCAAAGACTCAAAAGGAAAGACTGAAAACAATCAGATGATTCATCTTTCAGAAATTCAAGACAATATCAAAAGAAAATATAGTATTGATATAGAATGTATAGTAAATGAAAAATTTCAAGAGTGTTTAGATCAACTAAAGAATTATGCAAAATCTCAGACTAAAGCTCTCCAATGTCCTCTAATGCGTTTGATGCAGATTGAAGAATATCTTGGCAAGCACGTATCAAAGTATTCCGATTTACACAACCAATCTTCCTACCATAATGCATCCCAACCAACAATAGATCTTCAAAATGAAGAATCAATAAAAGAATATAGTGAATTCTGGCAACCTGTCCGTAAAGGGAATTTTGGAGTTTTATTTAAAGGAAAACCTGTTCCTGTCAGAAATGAAGGATGTATTGGTAAGAGTATCAATAGAATCAAAGTCAACCTATTTCTTAACAAACAAAATTGTTATATACAACTATTATTTACAGGAGACGATAAAATAGAAAAAAGAGATCAAGTTATGAAGTTGTTTTCTTCATCGGATTATAAGTTTGAATATAAGGATTCTCCAAAAGAGGCTAAAGCTAACTTTCCTATTCTTGAAAAAGGTAAAAATCATCGAGAAGAATGGGATGAAATCCGAGAGGCATTGGTCAGAATAGGAACAGATATTTACAACAAAATCAAAGATTCGAATCTATAAATCAACATAGAATTAACCGTCAGACGTAAAGAACACGAATGGGTGGTATGGAATTATACTCTCGATCTTATAACTAAAACTACTGAATAAGGAAATAATTATGGATAAAACCTATAACGTTGCAATCATTGGATGTGGTGGAATTTCACATATGCATGCTGGATGGTATGTTAATGAACCAAGAACAACTATTGCTGCAATATCCGATATTGATGAAGAACGGTTAAATGCTTATGGCGAAAGATATGAGGTAGAGAAAAAATATACCGATTTTGTCAATATGCTTGAAACTGAAGATATTGACCTTGTCTCTATTTGCACACGTCCAAAACACCATGCCCCGTTAGTAATTGAAACTGCAAAACACGGTGTCAAAGGTATTTTATCTGAAAAACCGATGGCTGAAAACCTTGGACAAGCAAGGGAAATGCTCGAAACTTGCCAACAAAACGGTGTGAAACTTGCAATTGATCATCAGGTTAGATTCAGTGCACCTTACCAGCATGCACGACAGATGATTGCTGACGGCGCAATTGGTGATGTGTTCCGAATTCACGGTATCTGTGGAGGAGGCGACCTTAAGGATAACGCTACACATACTGTAGATCTAATGTTGTATGTTTATGGAGATCGTCCTGTTAGTTGGGTTATAGGTCAAATTGAACGTATCGGTACTCCTACGAAATACGACCTACATTCTGAAGATTTCGCTGTCGGCTACTTCAAATTTGAAGATAATGTACGCGGTATCATAGAATCTGGTAACGATACTGCCCCGGGCTATCACCATATCTATTGCTACGGAACTGAAGGTGAAATTGAACTCGCTGCACCGGGGGGACCAGGATTTCGAATCAGAACACAAGAAACAGGTGGAGAATGGATGTCACCTGAACTACCATCAGAAGTCACACCAGTCCATGACATGATTGATGCTATTGAAGAAGACAGAGAACATAGATCAAGTGGTTTTCAAGGATATGCAACCCTTGAACTACTGATGGCTATTTATGAATCCTCTCGTGCCCGTCGACGTGTTCAACTGCCAATGGAAGAGATGGAATCACCACTAACATTGATGATTGAAGATGGTTGGGTATAAGGGTAATAAGCTAACAACATCACAGAGAGAATAATGGAATTTGATCAATTCATTTTGATTTCAAAAATCGTATTACCAATTCTAATAGGGATTATCTCAGCATTTTCCTTAGTAATTCCATTTAAGGGAATCATTACAAGACGACCTTTCTTAATCTCAAATCGTTGGCTGCTATATTTAATGTTTGTTGCTTTTTTCTCAATTACTCTATTATTCTTATTTTTTCCTCTACCATCGTCATTCTTTTTATTCAAGTGGTTCATCCCCGCAATATCCACAGGTATTCTTGTGATGCTGTGTTTTCTACTAAGAGGTTTTTCTGCCTATGGAGTTACAGACATCACTTTTCGTGAAGCATTAATCACAACACTTAAAAAACTACAATTACCCTATGAAGAAACTCTTTCATCAATGCGACTAACATCAGTAGAAGCAGATTTACAGGTGAATATCAATTCTTGGAGTGAATCTGGAATGATTAGAATCAAACAACCTGAACATACTTCATTACTTACACAGATTGTATCTGAAATGAATACGCACTTCCGTATGTCAGCAATACGATCGAAACTAACTCCATATATATTAATACTCATTACTGATGTTCTTATTCTTGGTGGTGGTGTTGGATTCGTAATCTTCTTGTATAAAATAGCATAAATCTATTTCTTTTTATGCATAAAATCAATACACTCATTCATTCTATTTTGTTTATGAAGATATGCACTTAAATAACTTATCCCAGAACATAGACAACAAATATAACAAGCATGAAGTTATACTGATAAAGGTCATATTAATATGTATTCTGATTAGTGCTGGGTCATTTGTGTTTCGAAATCTGGGACACAGTAAACTCCATTTTTGGGATGAAGCATTTCATGCAATTGTTGCTCGTAACCTTACAAAACATCCAATAAAGTTCACACTCTATGATCAACCATGGTTGAAATATGACTATAAGGGATGGGGACAAAATCATATATGGTTACATAAACCACCCGTTGCAATGTGGGAAATCTGTATATCCCATTTCATATTTGGGATAAATGCTTTTGCACTTCGGTTTCCATCGGCAATAAGTCTTGTATTGAGTGCATGGTTAACATATAGAATTGCTTCTGACCTCATAGATAAACGTGCTGGATTAATTGCTGCATTTTTTCAAGCATTTAATCCATTCTTGTTTGAATCTGTTCACGGTTATCGGTTTTCTGATCATATTGATATTGCATTATTGTTATGGGTTCAAGTATCGTGTTGGTTTTTACTTCGAGCAATTCGTACAGGAAAAAGAAGGAATTATATACTATCCGGCGTGGCAATGGGGATAGCCTATCTCTCAAAAAGTTATCTTGCATTGATTACTATCGGAATTGCCTTTGTTGTTTGGTTTATAGAATGGTTCAAACTGGTATGGTATAACAGTAAGAACACATCTAAAATTATTGAATCGAATGAAACGGAATCTAATGATATTTTACCATATATACCTACTGCACTTATCAAGCTAAGGGATTTAGGCGTTATATTCCTAAGTGGAATTATAACGGTTGCTCCGTGGGTGACCTATTGTCTAATTTTCCATACTAAGGAATATATATGGGAACATAAACGAGTCATTGATCATCTAAATACGAATGTAGAGAATTGGGCAGCAGCTTGGGATAGACCACTTTTTGAATATATGCCTCTGTTCTATCCATTCTTCTATGCTGTTATCTTTGCTATTGTTCTATTTCTAATTGTCTTATTGATCAGAAGGTGGCGATTACCTGAATTATTTCTCTTAGCATGGGCAATAGGCGTTATCGTACCACATACATTAGCACAAACAAAGACTCCATCTGCCACAATGATTGCCGTTCCACCATTACTGATCTGTTTAGCTTTTGTAATTAGTAAAGCTTGGGATAGAAGGGATTGGTTATACACCAGTATTTGGGGATCAACAATGCTATCTTTGTTGATAATACCCTTTATAGAATCCAAATACAAAGGGAGATATTCCTTTCGAAATATAATACCAATTGAAAGCTTCAAAGGTTTTGCACCTTTTGCCGCAAAACATATATGGATTATGGAACAACTGATTGGATTTTCGATAATACTCACAGGTATCTTACTGATTGATTATTTAATTCGACGGTGGGATTGGAATAGATGGGCATGGACAGGTTTACGGATTATCGCTCTCATCATTACAGTTTTCTATGCAGGTAAATATGTACAAACTGCATACAATGTTACAAGTAAAAATGTTCAGACTCCTTTATATGTAAAAAGTGGTGAACGGATCCAAAAAGAGTTACCCGATAATGCTTGTTTCTTTACTGATGATGAACGGACAGGGGCACATTTTGATCTAATGTACTATGCTGATCGATCTACATATCAGATAAACAACGTACATATGAGTGCTGCGCGTAATTACATATCGCAAGCAAAAGAGGCACGAAAGGCAGGTGCAATTCCATATTTATTTTCTGTAAAACAGACTGAGTATAGATATCCTATTCTTATTGATGAAGAAATTGATATTGGAAATGGAAAAAAGAGACGGTATCGGATTTATGAAATAGTGGATTGAGTTAACATTGTAAAATTGAATTATATTGTTCTTTGTAGAATTATAATATAGATGTTTTAATTATATTCCAGAATTTTATTTATAAATAAATTAGTTGTCTTTACCATTTTGGAGGTGATCGGTTATATGAAACTGTTACGTTATACATTTTTATTATTCATATTTTTGGTTTTCATAACAATGACCTTGTATGCAGCAGTAGACTGGAAAGCTCTGGATGTAGGGAATTTGTCTTCCGCTGTGTTTAACACAACTGTTGTCGGTTATCCAAGCAACCCTACAGCTAATCCTTCTGGATGGTGGCCTGCAGGAACAAACGATTCATATATTTTTGAAGGAGATATTTGGATTGGGGCAAAAAAGAACGGTGAAGTAGGGGTGGCTGAAGCAGATGGTAGACAAAGTGAAATTTGGCCTACTGATGATGCCCCTGAAGTCATATCAAACAAACCCGGTGTTACTACTAAAGATACACCGACAAATCAGGCTATTTGGTTTAAATGTTCTGATACCAATCCAGAAGCAAACAAAGGGCTGATACTCGGATTAGAGATTGAAGTTAATGGTTTTCAATGGAGTTATGCACCTCTCTATGATTTTTTCATCCTTGAATATAATGTAAAAAATATAGGTGATGATATACTTGAAGATCTGTTTATGGCATTTAGATATGATGTTGATATTTCAAGTAATGAAACAGGGACATCCAGTTATTCAGCGGATGACTTTGTGGCACTTGATCAAACTCCAGATAGTTTAAATCCTGAGGCACATCCAAATCGCTATCTATCTTACGGATTCTCAAACGCATCTGCCCCAGGATATATTGGGTTGCGCGTCCTTGATGCATATATTGGTGAGGATGCTGAAGATGTATCAGCAAAAATACCATTTACCGCACATAAGAGAATTACTATTGATACTGATCCCTCAACTGATGCTGAGATGTACGCATTAATCAGTACACCAGGTGTGGAACCACTTCCTGCTAATTATGATGATCAACGTTTTATTCAATCATACGGTCCAGTCGAATCTTTCGCACCAGGTGATACATTTAACGTCATCATTGCAGTTGCAATCGGTGAAGGATTAGCAGGACTGCAGGCTTCATCTGATTGGGCACAGAAACTTTATGATGATGACTATATTGCTCCTGCACCTCCTCCATCCCCACTTGTGACTGCCTATCCAGCCGATGGTCAAGTTTCATTGATTTGGGATAGTGCTGATCGGTGGGTGACAGAAGGAGTTAGTAAGAAGATTGAAGAATATATTGATCCCACAGATTCTGAAAAGATTTTTGAAGGTTATAGAGTTTATCGACGTGATACAGCCTACGATGAGAATACAGGAAAACCAGTTGAAGATTGGGAAATGTTGATCGAATTCGACAAACCAAGTGCAACTGGTAATTTCTTCACAGTATCTCACGTAGGGAAACTATCCGATTCTACCATTGAAAGTATGGGGGATGAACCCCATTTCGCTGATTTCTTTAAGAATGCTGCATACGCTATCAAATTGAATTCCAGTACAAGTTTCGAAATCATCAACACTACTTTATGGGAAGTCTTGGCATATAATGAATCCTTTCCAGGTGATGGTGGTGGTTATGTTGTTGTAAAAGATCCAGCCACTGGTGAACCGTTCCCTGATGGTACATATCGTTCAGGTGAACTAATCTATTTCGGTGGACTTTATGTAAAGATTACCGATGGTCCCTCAGGTCCGCCAGTCGCAGGAGATATTTTCCGTGTTGTATCTACTCCATCAATTGCGTTAGGAGAAGACGCAGGTATCAAGAACTTCTATACTGATGAAGGGTTAATCAACGGTATTCAATATACTTATGCTGTCACATCTTATGATACAGGTAACCCTAAAAAAGGCTTACCATCAATGGAAAGTAGCCAGATTGAAACGATGGTTCATGTCGTGCCACGTTCACAACCAGCGGGATATAGAGAACCGTCGGTAAACATCGAGATGCCTGATGCTGTAACAGTAACGATTGAGCCAATGGTATTAGCTCCTAAAGAGGTAACAGGACATCAATATAAAATTGTATGGTATGGAGCTAAACAGACTGGTCCGGGAGCATATATTACCGGTCCAGGATATCAACCACCTTCTTATGAGATAATTGATACAGTCACAAATCAAACTGTCGTTGAGAAACAAATCTTCGATTGGTATGATGCAAACAATTATACTGCATATGAAACCTTATCACCGATGTTTGATGGAATCATACTAAAAATGAAAGGTGTTGATATAACCTACGACACTCCTGATGAAAATCCGATTAATGATGTCAAACTAACTGCTGGTTCAGTGACGGATTGGTCTGTTATCATTGAATCTCCGGGTGCTGGTGAAAATACATGGCCAAACATTTTCTGGGCAACATACTACCGTCCACATATTTATACTATTACATTTACTGACGATACACATGTTAAGGTTGTAGATGAAGACTTGGATGAAGAAATTGAATTTAATGACAAACGAGCAGATGGATATGCTATTCTAACGGCTTCTGGGTGGAGTAATGAATATGTACCCGCAGACACTCCCGGATACTTTAGGATATTCATACGTGGTGCGTATGTCTATATCTTTGATCCTAATGGAGAAATATCCTCTGGAGACGTTTTCACGGTAGATATGGGAGGTATAAGTGCTCCACAGGATGGCGACGAACTGCTTATCTCTACCGAAGGTGAATCACTTGATTCTGAGAATATAAAGGATGATCTTGATAATATTCGCGTTGTACCCAATCCCTATTTTGTTACTAACAAAACCGTTACAGCAGAAGGTACGGATCAAGTTTTCTTCACTCATCTACCACCACGCTGTACAATCCGGATTTATACATTAGCTGGCGAATTAGTCAGAGAAATCAAACATGAAAGTACAACACTCTTTAACCCAGATGAACGGTTAGCACAAGGGGATAAGGGTGGTACTGCAGAATTCGATCTGCTTAATCGCTACAATCAAGCACTCGCAAGTGGTGTATATATATTCCATGTTGAAGCGAAAGATGAAAGAAATGCAGTTATTGGAAATAAGATAGGTCGTTTTGCTATTATACGATAGTCTTTTGTTGAAAGCAAACGCCTTATAGGAGAAATACATGAATAATTCTATTTTCAGTAAATATAATGATGATAGTAAGACCAATGAAAAAAAGGGCACTACTATGAAAAGATGTAATATTACATTCATAATTTTAATGATCTTTTCAATGTTGATGTTTTACAATGTTCCAAGTCAAGCAACCACAAACGTAGGTACTGCAGGGGCACAGTTTTTAAAGATTGGTCCTGGGGCACGGGTTGAAAGTCTTGGAGGTACGTTTAGCGCAATTGCGAATGACGTTACTACAATCTATTGGAATCCGGCAGGATTAAGTCAATTAAAGAAAACCAATTTTTCTGATACACATACACTATGGATCGCAGACATTCAGTATAACTATCTCGCTTTTGCAACCTCTATTGAGAATGTGGGGACACTTGGAGGAAGTGTGACATTTCTGAATGTACCAGACATAGAAATTACGACTCTGGCAAAACCAGATGGTACAGGACTCATGTATTCTGCTTGGGATTCTGCTGTTTCATTGGCATATTCCAGACAACTCTATGAAAAGGACTCTGGAGCTAAACTTTCTTTTGGTGTTAATACAAAATATATCCACCAGCAAATTCACAGAGAGAAAGCTACTGGTGTCGCATTAGATGTTGGTACATTGTATCACACAGGATGGCGTAGTCTAAGGATTGGCATGTCATTTTCAAACTTCGGTCCTGAAATGAGTTTCAGTGGTCCTGATCTTGAAACCGGTGTAGAAGAAGCAGGAGATGAACGAAATGCTGAATATCACCCTTTTCCAGATACTACAAACCCTGCACGTAAAGCAGAATTAAAGACTATTGAATATCCCTTGCCATCTAATTTTAGACTTGGTATTGCTTATGACCTAATCGATTCTGATACTAATCTTCTAACTATCGCACTTGATGGTAACCACCCAAATGATAATAGTGAACGGATTAACTTTGGGATTGAATATTGGTATAAACGGACAGCTGCCATTCGTGCTGGTTATAAACTTCGTCTGGGTCCGGATAGTCGTGATGATGAAGAAGGTCCTACAATCGGTTTGGGTATACACCACAAATTTTCTGAGACAAGGTTATCACTTGATTATTCTTTCGCTGACTTTGGATATTTACGACAAGCACATAGAATTAGTTTAGGACTTAATTTCTAACAGATCCGAGAACTTGTGTCTTGTTATAATCTAATTTCTAATTAATTCAATTTGTTGGTATCTCAAACATGACATCTAAACCTAACATAGTTTTCCTGCTTGCGGATCAAATCAGAGCTTCTTCTCTGCCTATATATGGTGAAGAACAGATTCATACACCACATATTGATAGACTTGCATCAGAAGGTACAGTCTTTTCAAATGCAATTGCAACCGCACCAGTATGTACTCCATACAGATCCATGCTGTTGACAGGTAGACATCCACAAACAACAGGTCATCTTATTAATTTTATCAGGACAAGGCATGATGAAATAGGTATAGGTGATGTTTTCAGTAGAAACGGTTATAATACTGCTTGGGTTGGAAAATGGCATCTCCATACGGGTTCATTTCCTGAAATTGGTGGACGGGATTATGTACCAGAAGGTCGAGACAGATTCGGATTCGAACATTGGAGAGGATATAATTTTCATACCGATTATTTTAATGGTACAGTGAACTTGGATGAGTGGCGAAATGAAAGATGGAACGGTTATGAAACCGATGCATTGAATCAATATGCTTTCCAATTTATGGATCAGCAGAATGATGATACACCTTTTTGTCTTTTTATTTCTCCTCACCAAGCACATTCCACTCCTTATGAATATGCACCTCAAGAATATTATGATCGTTTGCCAACAAAACTTCGTCTGCCAGAAAATGTCCCTGATACACATAAAGATCAATCCTTAAAATTATATCGACACTATCTGGCAATGACTTTGGCTATAGACGATATGCTTGGGGATTTAATGTCGTATCTTGAGAAAACGCATCGCGTTGAAAATACACTGCTAATCTTTGGATCAGATCACGGAACACAGGGCGGCGCACAAGGGATCAACTTTTGGGCTAAGAAGAAACCTTATGAGGAATCAATCAAAGTACCACTCATTATGAGGTTTCCAGGTGTATTTGAGGACAACAAAATTTGTGATACACTTACATCCCCTGTCGATCTGTTCCCCTCGCTTTGTGGATTATGTGATATTCATCCTCCACGGACTGTTGAAGGGTACGACCTATCATCATCTTGGCGTGGTGAACCAAATGCATTTGAACAGAATGCTGTTCTGACTATGAACTTCGGTGCGACTTACGATTATCTTGTTGATGGTGATGAATGGCGTGGTATTCGTACAAAAACACACAGTTATGCACGATGGTTGGATGGAAAACGGATGTTATATAATTTGGAAGAAGATCCGCTTGAAATGAATAACCTAATTGACAGTGCAGAAGACGAACTATTAGTAAATGAAATGGAGAATACTCTGACAGAATTGATGAATGCTCGGAATGATAAACTACAGCCTGCCACTAATTATAAGGATTGGTATGACGCACAACGTCGTATCATTCGAAATGCACACGGACCTCTTGGTGATCCTGAAGATGAACCAGATTGGTCTCTATTAGCTCATCCATAATAGTTACATTAACGAGTTGTGCTACGACACTTTTACTAATTAAAAGTTTCACATGTAAAATGATTGGGAAATATATCCTGCATTAGTTGAAAGTCTCATTAGTCCCATATGGACGAAATGTTTATAGCACAAAACTCATATTTCACAAAAAAGTCAAATTCAATTAACTGGCAAAAGTCGTTAGGATATGTATAAATTCTTTACATATTATTCCTGACATGTATAGTTTTCCGCATTTTCTATACATATTATATAGGATATGTATAAAAACTATACATATTATTTCTAACAAGTATAGTTTTTGAGAATTTTATACGCATCAATTCCCAGAGGAATTAACCTTTGAAATGAATAAATGAATGAAAAACAGTGTATGAATGGTATTTATACACTCACATGTCCGTCCCCTTGATAGGAAATTAATGTATTACCGGTGATTATGTATATCACTATCAATTGAGAAGAAATATGATGGTGTCTTTGTTATAGAAAGACCTTTAATAATCAGTCTGGATTAATAGATTGATCGATTTATGATAGACTTACTATTGCCTTTTGAAGTCTTTTCAAAACTTCATCTTTTCCAAGCAACACAACAATATCAAACAAACTTGGACCAAAGGACAGTCCAGTCAATGCAATTCGCATTGATTGCATGGCTGCAACACGTTTAATATCGTTTTCATCTGTATATTTCCAAACTAAAGATTCAATTGTATCCAAACCAAAGTCTGGAGTATCTTCTAAGATCTGTGATAGATTAGTTAGAATCTCGTATGTCTTCTGTTTCTTTTCATCTGAGCTACCCCACCATTTCTTTGTAGCCTTCGGATCAAATTCAAAATCATCAGAAAAGAAATAGCTTGTTTGGGGCACAATGTCTTTTAGTGTGTTAAGACGTTCACCCACTGCTTCTACAATCTTCTCAAGTTTTTCTCTATCTTCTATTGAATCAATTAATCCTTCTGCTTGCCAATATGGTATTACTGCATCTGTACGTCTTGATACATCAAGTTGGTTGATATAGTGTGAGTTCAACCATTCTAATTTTTTAATATCAAACACGCTGCCACTTTTCCCCACACGTGCAAGATCGAACTTATCAATAAGATCCTCAAGAGAAAAAATCTCCTGTTTATCGTCATAAGACCAACCAAGCCTTGCTACAAAATTTAACATTGCCTCAGGAAGATATCCTTGTTCTCGATAACGGTTAACCGCAACCAAATCACCATGATGGCGTTTACTCAGTTTTCTACCAGAATCATCAAGAACTAAAGGAATATGAGCAAATTGAGGTAGTGAGAGACCGAGAGCATTCGCAATTGCAATCTGTTTTGGAGTATTGTTGAGATGTTCTGTTCCTCTAATGACATGGGTTATATTCATTTCCACATCGTCAATAATTGATGTTAAATTATAGTTCGGCATACCATTTGAACGAACAATCACTTCATCTTCAAGTGTTGCGGGATCTATATTACGTGAACCAAGTATCAGATCATCAACAAGGATAGAAGTTTCTGGCATTTTTATCCGTACTGTTGGTTTTCTACCATCAGCTATATATTTCTCAATTACTTCTGAGGAAAGTTCTTTACAACGACCATCATAAGAACGGGTTGATTTTGCTTCACGTGCTTCTGTACGTATCTCTTCTAATTCTTCAGATGTGCAATAACAATGATATGCGTGATTAGAGGCGAGAAGTTCTCCTACATACCTATCGTATACCTCTTTTCGTTCAGATTGCAGGTAGGGGCCATAAGGTCCTCCTTTTTCTCCACCTTCATCCCAATCCAAACCCAACCATTGCATAGCCTCATAAATCTCGTGCATAGATTCATCGGTAGAACGTTCGATATCTGTATCATCAATTCGTAATATGAACTTTCCATGATGATGTTTGGCAAACAACCAATTGAATAAGGCTGTCCTGGCACCACCAATATGTAAAAATCCTGTAGGGGAGGGTGCCATTCGAACTCTTACTTCACCATTTACAGTTGTGTGACTATTCATAGTATTAATGTCCATTCTATTTCTTTTGCATTTTTGCCCAACTATCACGTAGAGGAACTGTACGATTGAAGACCAGTTTTTCTGCAGTTGAGTCTGAATCTACACAGAAATATCCAGTACGTAAAAACTGATAGCGACTTTCTGATTCTGCATCTAACAAGCTTGGTTCAACCTTGCAATTTTCCAAGATTTCTAAAGAATCTGGATTAAGAAATTGTATCCAATCAGACCCATCAGCAGCATTTTCAGGTTCACGTTCGGTGAAGAGAGTTTCATACAGACGTACTTCGGCATTGGCTGCATGTTCCACTGAAACCCAGTGTAAAGTTCCTTGTACACGACGGCCATCATCAGACCATCCACCCCTTGTATCAGGATCATAAGTACAATGTATTTCTAAAATTTCTCCCGTGTCTTCATCTTTTACCACATTCTCACATGTTATGTAGTATGCGTGTTTTAGACGGACTTCTTTGCCTGGAGCTAACCTGTAGAACTTCCGTGGTGGATCTTCCATGAAATCATCTCTTTCAATATATATTTCTTTTGAGAATGGAATTTCTCTTGAACCTGCACTTTCGTCTTCAGGGTTATTCTCTGCTTCAAGCATTTCCACTTGATCTTCTGGATAGTTATCAATAATAACCTTAATCGGATTTAGAACTGCCATAACACGTGGAGCACGTAAGTTCAAATCATTTCGTATTGAATATTCAAGTTGACTTAACTCAATAAGATTATCTGCTTTAGAGACACCAATACGGGTACAAAAGTCTCTTATTGCATCTGGTGTATATCCCCTTCGACGCATACCTGCAAGTGTAGGTAGTCTGGGATCGTCCCAACCGTCAACATGACCTTCTTCGACAAGGATTTTGAGTTTGCGTTTTCCAAGCACTGTATAGGTAAGGTTTAATCGAGCGAATTCAATTTGTCTGGGTCGGTAAATCTCTAAGGCTTCTAAGAACCAATCATATAATGGACGATGGTCTTCAAATTGAACATCACATAGAGAATGGGTTACACCCTCTATTGAATCAGATTGTCCGTGTGTGAAGTCATAGGTAGGATATATACACCAATTATCACCATGCCGGTAATGGTGGGATCTAAGAACACGATACATGACCGGATCACGCATATTTAAATTGGGGCTTGACATATCTATTTTGGCACGAAGTGTCCGAGAACCATCCGGGAATTCACCATTTCGCATACCTTGAAAAAGGGTAATATTCTCCTCAATTGAACGGTTGCGATACGGACTATCCTTCCCCGTAGTCACAAGAGTACCACGATAGGTACGCATCTCATCAGGAGTAAGATCACAAACAAATGCCTTCCCATTTTCTATCAGTTTAATGGCATATTCATACAGCGTCTCAAAATAATCAGAGGCGTAAAACTCCCGTTCTTCCCAATCGAATCCCAGCCAATGGACATCTCTTTTAATTGCTTCTACGTATTCACTTTCTTCAGTAATAGGATTACTATCATCAAATCTTAAATTATAAAGTCCTTTATAGTCTTCGGCAATTCCGAAACTTATACAGATTGCCTTTGCATGTCCAATATGAAGGTATCCACTGGGTTCAGGAGGGAATCGTGTATGAACCCTACCATCAAATCTATTATTTTCTAAATCACTATCTATGGCTTGTCGGATAAAATTTGTTTGGTGAGAATTATTGGTATTTTCTTCGTTTGTATCTTGGTTATTCGATCTCTTAGGATTAGAATTCGACTGCTTCATACACACCTCCTACATAAAAAATATATTATACTTTCAAAATGAAATAAAGTCAAAAATATCAAGTAGCGAGAAAACAAGAACTGATGATGTAAGCGAATAAGTAGCATCCACCTATTGACATTGTTATATATTATGTAGTGCCAACGTATGGTCGATGTGAAACTTTCTATATTATCTATACGTTATATTCTATGGGAGAATAACCATATAATTATTAGGAGTGTATTATGAATACTGTTAGTAAACAAAAAACCATAGATACACAATCAGAACAAGATAGGAATTTAGATTACTACGAACTGGCTGTGTATTTTGCAGCTGTAAAAGCAAGAGATGAAGAATTTCGCTGGGAACAATTTATCGACAACCTTTCCTATTTCTGTGACCAATTTGCAACCCATATTGAAGTTAATGATCGAGTGAATCGATAATAAATGTAAAATATACGTTATTAAACAATGCTATAACAGAATTATTTAAACCAAAATTACAAAAGAAGGGTAGGTATATATACCTACCCTTCTTTTGTATCTATTCTATTTTAGTATCTCGCTTAGTTTTGGATGATTCTTGAAGATATTTACGAGATTATTTGCTAATTTTTCAGGATCATGTCGAATAACATTCATCTGACCGCCACCTAACCATGTTCCATATTCTGTAACTACCATATCTCGAATTAAATCTGCTTCTACAACAGTAATCCCTTCCTCTTCAAGTCTTTCAATTTCTCTGTTATATGATACTTGGACTTTCGATGCATCAGCAACCTGCATAGTTTCGGCAGATAGTCCAGAAATGTCTTTGGCAAGATTTAACACTTCTACCAAATGTTCCGTATCCTCTGCTAACATAGATAAACCTTCATCTGATAGAGATTTAATTCTTGTTAATTGAGATACTAATTCTTTTCGTACATATTCTTGCATAATTTCTTGTGGCGCAGGTTGATTATTAACTAATATATAATCAATTGGAATCTTAGCATGGTCAAGAATAGCATTAACATGATCAGTTACTGCATATCCATCTGTTTCACCAGGTTGTGTCATAACATTACACACATATATTTTCAGGGCAGGAGAACGTTGTATTGTTTCAACGATTCCTTTAATCACCAAATTTGGCATTATGCTTGTATATAGACTTCCGGGACCAATAATTATGGCATCCGCATTTACAAGCGCATCTATTGCAGTTTCATGTGCTTGGCACTCATACAATTCATCGTTTGAGTGATGTGTTTTCCCGTTTTCTCGTGGTTCAAAAAATACCTTTTTAATTGGTTCTCGATTTTCTCTTATGGGTATCGTTGATTCACCTTTAACAATATCTCCATCTGCAAGTTCAGCACATAAAACTGTATAATCCAAAGTAACAGGTATAATTTGCCCTCGAACCGATAGAAGTCGTGAAGCAGCTTGTATTGCTTTTGGAAAATTACCCTTAAACTTCTCTGTTAATGCTGTCAATAACAGATTGCCAATGGTATGTCCACCAAGGTCACCATTGCTTGAAAATCGGTATTCAAACAATCCTGCAAGTTCATCGGCATCAGAAAGCGTACACAATAATCTACGAATATCTCCGGGAGGAAGGACGTCAAATTCCTCAACAAGTCGTCCTGAACTTCCGCCATCATCTGATACAGTAACTATTGCAGACAAACTATCCAAATCAATTATATGACCACTATCTGTTTCCAAATCTGCAAAGTACTTTATACCACTGAGTAGCGCGGAGAGTCCACTGCCTCCACCTATGCAGGTAATTTTTAATGACATATTTACTCCAGACAATACTAATTAACGTGAGTTTGATAAATCAGTTTTTGTAAGTGGTTCGGTTAAAACACACCATTAAGACCATTTTAAGATCGAATGGACTTCTCCCAAGTCAGATGGTTCGGTTTCCAAACCGATCAGAGTTATCCTGAGCGACCATACCGAACTTGGGTTCATCTTCAATCCTGCCCGATTGGAAAACCGAGATTCAACGGTATGAATCCTATTTGGCGTTTCCACCCTACTGGGTATATGAGAGTGATATTTTTCGAAATAATGTTCATACACATATTATCAAACTCTGGATACTAATTAGGCTATTCGTACCTATTTTATATGTATATTATTATTTATTTATTTATTAATGATGTTTTTTAGAATGTCAACCATTATCTATTGTGACAAAATACGCAATTAAAGGTTTATCTGTTTCAATAACATGTTTAGAGTTTCAAGTGTATCGGCACATAATAATTCTGCTTCCTCAGTTGATGGGGCTTCACTAAACACACGAATAACTGGTTCTGTACCTGATTTACGAATATTAACCCACCTATCATCCCATACACGTTTTATACCATCTGTCAAATCTAACACTACAGAGGAATCAGTTTCCTCCTTATACTTTCTCATTGCAATTTCCACAAGTTCTGCAGCTACTTCCTGTGAGGGAATCTCTAGCTTTCTTCTACACATTTCGTATTTTGGTAATTTATCAGCAAGACCTGAAATAGTCTCTTTTGAGTCTACAATATATTGGAGAATTGCTGCAATTGATGTAATTCCATCAGTTGTATAATTTATGGTCGGGTATATTACCCCTCCTGTTCCTTCACCGCCAAGGACTGCATTCACTTTATGCATTTCTTCGACCACCCAACCTACACCAACTTTAGTTCGATGTACATTCACTCCATGTTTATTAGCAATGTCATCCAACATTCTACTTGTAGATACTGTGGCTACAATATCACCAGAAGTCTTACTTAATATGAAGTCTGCAACAAATGTATAGGTCCATTCACCACTCAAGGGTATACCCTCGTTCGTTACTATTACAACTCTATCTGCATCACCGTCATGAGCAAATCCTATATCTGCTTTGGATACTTTAACTTCCTCGCATAGTTCATGTATGGCTTCAGGGGTTGGTTCCGCAGGTCGTCGAAAATTACCATCTGGAAAACAATTTATCATGACAGCTTCACAACCAAGGTTTTCCAGTAATAATGGACTAATCACACTTCCAGCACCATTTCCGCAGTCGAGTATTACTTTTAATTTTCTATTTTGTATTGAATTTACATCAAGCCATTGTGTATTTAATATATGTTTTAAATGAATAGAATTTGCATCTCTTATTTCTTCATAAGTTCCAAGTTCATTCCAAGCTGATAAGATATATGACTCTGTTTCATAAATATGGTGCAATCTCTCTCGTTCGGTTTGATTTAGCAATCTTCCTGATTGTGATGCAAATTCAATTCCATTCCATTCAACTGGATTATGACTTGCTGTGATAGTAATACTTCCTTGAGCTTTAAGTTCTTTTGACATTAAGAGTATAGTTGGGGTCGAACATAAACCCACATCTATCACATGACATCCTGTTGCTAACAGTCCAGTTAATACTGCATGCCGCAACAATGGACTTGATGTTCGAGAATCCCGGCCAATTACCACTGTCTCTCCATTTACAAACGTACCAAATGCCAAACTAAATTTAGTGATCGTTTGCGGGTCAAGGGATTCCCCTACCTTACCACGTACTCCCGAAACGCTGATGATTGGTTCTGAATACATATGTTTTCTATTCTCTATATGGTTAATAGTTGAATTGACGTACTCTATTTTTCTTAGATATTAGCCATGTCAAAACAAAGCTGCAACACCCTAATAAGATGAACCAAAAACCAATCAAATACCATTCAGGGTATGAAAAATCGTATGAGGTGATCGGTGTTAATTCATAAAGAAGTGGTGTTCTAAAAATATCAATCCCATCATAGATATGACAAATTGCAATTATCGGATTGAAATGAAGTGTTGGTTGAATAAATTCTTGAATACTTTGAAAATATCTGTCCAATGGCATTAATAAAAAAGGACTTCCAATTAAGATACTTAATATTACATAAGTACATTCTGTGCCAAATATACTATCACGAAATATTCGTGCACTACAAATACCAAGAGTGCCTGTGACAAGACTATACACTCCCAGAACGATAAACGTTTGTAACAGTTGAATGAGCGAACTGGTTGTATAGAAAAATGAGAATGTTGATGACAGGAAAATCCAAATTAATATAGGTATCTGACTAATTAGGAGTTGTTTTAATAGTTGATTTCTAACACTTAGGTTGGTCAGTAAATACGAATCTGAATTTAATTGGGTTCTATGGGATATTGCTCCTAAATATGGAGCGACAATCAGGACAACAAATGTTTGGGCAATAGCATAACATTCTGCATTTGATCCGAGTTTTCCAAGTGTAAATAACTCAAAAAAAATCCATTGTAAGAAACAGGCAATTCCGAAACATACCATTACATGTTGTAATACTACTTGTTTACGCATTGAAACATAATTCATTAATGTGCCCGTCAATTTTACTCTTCTAATGCACGACGTAATCGCAATAATGTTTCTGCTACTGTGATTAGATTGGGATTAATTTCTAATGCTTTTTTATATGCATCTACTGCTTCATGAATTTTGCCTAATCTTAAGTATATATGCCCCATACCTGCATACGCACCAAAATGATAGGGATTCAATTCAATTGTCTGTAAGCAATCCGATAGTGAATTGTCCCATTCATCCAAAATAAAAAATGCTATTGCTCTTTGATTGTAACCTTCAGCAAATCTTGGATCAATATCAATTACTTTAGAAAAACATTCTACTGCCTTATTGAACTCTTCATTCTTTAAAGATCTCTTACCTGTATTAAGCAATCTATCTACAGTATCCTGTCCTGATCGAGACCAGATACTCCATAATGCCATTTCGGTATTAAATCTGGCGCGTACATCTTCATTTTTCAGATTTTTAACTAATTCAGGAACTGAATCCATACTTCCAATTAATCCTAAGGCTGTCGCTGCTGCTCTGGCAACTAACAGATCATCATCAGGAAGATAGGTTAATAAGTCGGTTTCAGAATACTTCGTGTTTAGTTGTTCTATCAAACTATCATGATCAGTTTCATTAAACATCTGTGCAGCTAATTCTGAAAACCCGTTACGTACTACCATGAATACCCTCATATTTCCTATACTTTACTGTTGATTATAGCATATATTTATAGGAAATAACACTATATAACTCAAGATCGGATGTGTAAACTTTTTGTCACTATACAACAATATTTTTTGTAGCTACTATAGTTTGGGAAATTTCAGAGAGGATTCAACCAAATTTTAAAGTGTTAGGACATTTTCGACATTTTACTACCGAGAATCTAATTCCAAAAAAGATTTTGGATAATATAAAGGATAGCCACGGGTAATGACCTACGGCATTCATAACGTTGATTCTTGATTCCTGATTCTGATTCGAGGGGCGAAATCTGTAAAATCCTATTCAGAATCGGGATCAAACAATGTAATCCACGATTCTGACATGAGGAGCAATAGCAGTCGACTAACAGCGTTTCAGATAACAACCTGCATAATTCATAAAAATAAAATGAAGAAAATATATGATAAAGAAACTAATATCATATAGATAAATATACATTGACATAATAAAATAAATGATACAATAACATATAGAGAATTATTATACTACATAGTAGTAAAACAAAGTGTTTTACAATCTAATCCAATAATCTGATTTTTCAGGAGTGAATCTGCCGATAAATAGTATGTTATGAGAATATTAATAGTAAAAACAGAATAATCGCTAATCAAGGAAAACTACAAAATTTGTAACTTTTTTCAAATTTTAGAATTAGAGGTTTAATTCGTTACAAACCCTGACAGGGACTAACAGGAAAGGCAGTGTAGCAACAGGAGATAATCCTACACTTTGTAGGAAAAGTGTAACATTTTCTCACACATATAATAAAATCTACTAAGTGGGAAAAACGATAAAATCATCTTAATAAATGTAATAGTTTAGATTTAATACTAATGTAAACTGTTTACTGACACTCAATAACTGTAATCTATAAATATACACATGGAAAATACGATATTAATGCCAAAAACTTTACATTCCAAAAAAATGTAATCTTGATAAAAAGTCTTATTTCAACTACAATGTGAATGTGTATACAATTGAAAAATTCTCATTAGAGAATCCTCAAGAATGGGATAACCTTATGCAAAGATGTCCCGATTCCACTGCATTTCACAGTAAAACATGGATGGAATCCCTTGATCGTTCCTTTAAACAACTTACACCAATTTATCTACTAATTAAACAAAATGAGACAATTATAGGGGGTATTCCATCATTTGTGTTTCAACCAATTCCTGGAATTAAGTTGTGGAATTCAATGCCGTGGAATTTAGTAGGTGGTCCTCATATTGTAAATTCTGTTGATCTGAATACTACATCCTTAATCTCTACTATGCAGGAATATGTCAGCAGCATATCAAGAGCAAATGGATGGTGTGAACTCGCTTGGACATTATCCGGGACTAATTTCGATAATAGCAAGAATCTTTTGACTGAAATGGGTTATAAATATACAGAAAGGTTCACACATATACTAAATACGAAAACAAGTATAGATTCTATTTGGAACGCATATAATAAAAGGGTTAGAGGTGCTGTTAGAAAAGCTGAAAAATCCGGTGTAGAAGTTCGAGATACAGATAATCATGAAGACTTAAAAACATTCTATGAAATGTACATTAAGACTGTCAAAAGATTAGGGGGAACCCCCAAACCTATTAACCTTATGCAATCACTATTAAATAATGGTATTGCTAATCTTGCTATTGCTACATATTCAGATACAATTATCGCAGGATTGCTATATCTATACTTCAATAAGACAGTTACCTTATGGTGTGAAGCGTCAATTCCAAAATACTTGAATTACCGTCCAAATAACGCTATCTTCCACCACATAATTAAATGGGCATGTCAAGAAGGTTATGAATATGTTGATTTTGGTGCTTCACCACCTGATAATGAAGGATTAATTGCACACAAAGAGCAATACCGTGCAATCAAAACCGATTTCTATACTTACACAAAAGTACTTTCACCATTTAAGAGATCCCTATGGACTCATAGTGAGAATACACTTCGGAAGATATATGCGTGGATGCAATAATACACTTTCATAAATAGGAGAAAGAATGGAACGTAAACCGAATTTAGTTTTTGTTTTTGGGGACCAACATCGTCAATGTGATGTAGGTTGTGCTGATAATCCACAAGTACAGACCCCGGCAATGGATCAATTGGCACAGGAAGGAATGTATTTTCCAAATACTTTCACGAATGTCCCTATATGTGTACCAGCACGTGGATGTCTTATGACTGGTAAATACCCCTTAAATCATAAAGCCGTTTCTAATGATCTTCCGTTACCATTATCAGAAACTGGTATTGCGGAGATTTTCAAGGATGATGGCTATGCTACTGGTTACATTGGGAAATGGCATCTTGGTGGAGTACCCAGAAATAAGACTATTACTCCTGAAATGCGATTCGGATTCGACCATTGGGTGGGATGGAATTGCCATCACAACTATTTTAATGCTCCATATCACGATTCTGATGGAAATCAATTCAAAATTGAAGGGTACGAACCCGATTTTCAAACTGATAAGGCAATTGAATTCTTTAAAGATTATGCAGATGATCCATTTTGCCTATATTTGAGTTGGGGTCCACCCCATAATCCTTATGAACATGTACCAGAACATTATAAAGAAATGTATCCACCAGATGAGATCCAATTACGACCAAATGCTGTTGATACTCCAAACACACGAAGAGATTTATCAGGTTACTATAGTCATATCACAGCCTTGGATGAAAACCTTGGTAAACTAATGAGTGCCCTTGATGAGATTGGAATAGCTGAAGATACAATTCTTGTTTATACATCAGACCACGGAGACATGATAGGAAGCCATGGACATGTGAGGAAGGAACGGCCTTGGGATGAATCAAGCCGTATCCCCTTTATGATTAGATATCCAAAAAGAATACCTGCTGGTGTTACTCGTGAGACACTGTTATCACTTGTTGATTTTATGCCATCCATGCTTTCCTTGTGCGGGTTATCTATACCTGATGGTGTTGAAGGTATAGACCTGTCCGATGCAATGCTTGGACAGACTATTGATGAACCTGAATCAGTTTTCTTAGGAGTACCATTACATGGAGGCGAAGGTAATAATTGGGGTTTAAAGGAATGGCGAGGTATTCGAACTCATCAACACACTTATGCAAGACAATATGATGGAACAGGTTGGTTACTATATGATAACGATGCCGATCCATATCAGATGAACAACCTTATTGATGATAGCGACTCACAAACAATTCGTAAAGAATTAGAGTCAGAACTACAAAAGTGGTTAACCAGGACAAATGATCCGTTTCTTCCAGGGTTAGATCACATTCGGGAACTCGGTTTAGCTGATTTATGGAATACGAGTGAAGAATTTCTGGGTGGGAAGAACCCTCGTATAGCATAAAGGGATCTATGAAAAAACGGGTAATCGTCATCGGTTGGGATTGTGCTGCACCTGAACTTGTCTTTGATGCATTCAAAGATGATATGCCAAATACACAACGGCTGATGTCAGAGGGAATTTATGGTGAACTAAAGAGTACTATACCACCCATCACCGTGCCAGCCTGGATGTGTATGATGACCAGCCGCGATCCTGGCGAAATAGGTATTTACGGTTTCCGTAATCGTAAGGATAATACCTATGATGCTATGTCTATATCCAATTCACTGGCAGTCAAAGTACCCACACTATGGGAATTACTTGGTCAGGTACAAAAGCGTTCTGTTGTACTTGGTGTTCCTCTTACATATCCTGCCAAGCCTTTTCCCGGGTGGATGGTTACCAGTTTTCTTACGCCAGGTGATCTCAATACTCATATCACACAGTCTAACCTACAATGTACATTCCCACCAAGATTGACACGTGAGATCATGCAAAATGCTCCTGAATATATGATTGATATACCAAACTATCGTACTGATGATAGAGAGGTGTTGGAAAAAGATTTAATCAAGATGACCCGTGAACGGTTTAAGTTAGCACGTTATCTGGTTGAGAGAAAAGCATGGGATTTCTTTATGATGGTTGAGATGGGTTCAGATAGATTGCATCATGCATTTTGGCGATATTGGGATATAGAACATTTTAAATATGAACCAAACTCAAAATTCTCTGATACTATGCGAAATTACTACAGATTACTTGATGAGGAACTGGGATCGATTTTGGCGCTTGTTGACAAAAACACAACTGTTTTGGTAGTTTCAGATCATGGTGCGAAGAGGATGGATGGAGGAATCTGTGTGAATGAATGGTTACAACAGAACGGATATCTTACTTTAAAACATAAACCACTAAAGATAACCAAATGTAAACCTGAGATGATTGATTGGGAGAACACAAAAGCATGGGGAGAAGGTGGGTATTATGGGAGGATCTTTATTAACCTCGCAGGTAGAGAACCCCATGGGATTGTAAGGGCAGAAGACTACGAGTCGGTTCAAAATGAATTAAAGGAACAACTTGAAGCGATTGTTGACGAATCTGGTGAGAATATTAATACACGCGTTTTTAAACCAAAGGAAGTATATCGGGAGTGTAATAATATACCACCAGATCTGATAGTATACTTCGGTGATCTATATTGGCGTTCTGTAGGAAGTGTTGGATATAATAGTATCTATACTTATGAGAACGATACAGGTCCTGATGATTGTAACCATGCCGAGATGGGGATGTTTATTTTAAGGAATGGCGAACATATACGCGGGAGTATTCCAACGAAAAGCATATATGATATTGCTCCGACCATACTAAAGGAATTTGGTATGAATATACCCAATGAAATGCAAGGTGAACCCATTTAGCTCGGTGTTGAAGCCATTACAGCGTTTACAATTGATTTTGCAACAGCCTCTGCTCCGAGTATTCCAATCGTATTCACACTACTTTGTTCATGTTTACCTGTAGCAAGGGTAAACAGTGTATCCCCATCAAACATGGTATGTGATGGATAGATTGCACGTGCCATTCCATCGTGTGCCATCTCTGCGACACGTGTTGCTTCAGCTACTGTCAGTTTAGCATTAGTAGCAACGACACCGATGGTCGTATTTGTCCCTGGAACAATATCTGCATCTAATAGTCGTTCGGTTATATCCACATACACCCCTTTATCTTTTCCGCCTGAGATAATCTCACCCGACTTAGGATCTACCACATTTCCAAGAGAATTTACTACAGTAAGAGCAGCAACAATTAATCCATTTTCAAGACGAATACATCCAGAACCAATTCCTCCTGGTGATGGTTCTATCCCTGGTGCTTTTCCAACAGTTGCACCAGTTCCTGCACCAATACTCCCCATCAAGACTTGAGTATTATCTGCATTAATACATGCTTCATATCCCATGTCTTTATTTGGACGGATCTTTCCATCTCCAACATGTAAATCAAAGATAACTGCTGTCGGAACTATTGGAACACGTACGTCTCCTGCTTTAAAACCAATTTCTCTCTGTTCAAGATATTGAACAACACCACTTGTAGCATCCAAACCAAACGCACTTCCTCCTGTCAACAGGATTCCGTGTACTTCCTGAATTAATCGTCCAGGACGTATGGCATCAGTCTCACGTGTGCCGGGTGCAGCCCCACGGACATCCACCCCTGCAGTAGTACCTTCAGGACAAAGTATCACAGTACAACCCGTTTTTGCAGATATATTAGTCGCATGACCTACTTGTATACCATCTATAGCAGTTATTGTATAATTTGTTGATACCTTCATAGATATTAGAAAATTGTAGTCAAATTATAGAGTATGACATAAGTCGTGTTAAGATTAGAATATGATTGCCTCAATATATAATAGAGAATATATAGTAAACATTACTCTTATGTGTTATTATACAGTAAGATTTTATATAGTCCTAATATAGATGATGTTAGTAAGGATAATGTATCATGAGATATGCAATTTTTCTAATTTTCTTTGTGGCATTTATTGGTTGTGTTTCACAAGAACCAATAGAAATAGATATACCAGATAAGAATTTAGAGACTGCAATTAGAGATGCTCTCAAAATAGATTCAGATACACCAATTTTAAATAAAAATATGAAGGAATTGACAGAACTTGATGCATCTGATAAAGGGATAAACGATTTATCTGGTTTAGAATATGCTACAGAATTAAAAGTCTTAACACTTAATCAGAATGAGATTTCAGATATAACACCAATTCAGGGATTAACAAAACTTACCCAATTATCACTTTATAGAAATAATATTACCGATATATCAACATTAAAGAAAATGAAAAGACTTCGGTCTTTGAATCTTGATAATAACCATATTTCAGATTTGACGCCTATTTCAAAATTAAATCACCTACGTTCATTATCTCTGTCCAGGAATTATATCCAAGGTATAGAAGCATTAAGAAATCTAAAACAATTAAGAACAATTTTCCTTGAATATAATGAGATACAAGATTTTACACCGATTATAAATCTACATAAATTGATAATACTTAGCCTTCGTGACAATCGAATAAGAGAAATACCATCACTTCAAAAACTCAAACAACTAAATAGTCTCACATTGGATTTAAATCGTATAACCTCTATATCCTCTCTTGAAAATTTGCTAAATCTTCAGACTTTGATATTGTCGAACAATAAAATTCAAGATATTACTCCTATATCGGGGTTGGTAAATTTAAGAGAATTAGAACTTGCTCGAAATGAAATCAATGATATTAATCCTATAGTGAGTTTGACCAATCTAAGCACTCTAAACCTTAGCAGCAATAGAATTACTGATGTCCCATCCATTGACAATTTATCTAAATTAAGAACACTATATCTGAATCATAATTCAATTAAAGTCTTGCCATCTTTGAATGGTTTGAAGCAATTAAAGACTCTGTACCTTCAACACAATGACATTATAGATGTTTCACCCCTTGCAAACTTGGAAAAATTAACTTATTTACATTTAGAAAACAACGAAATCCGTGATATACAGGTACTCAAGGGTTTAAAGGAATTAGATATTTTAAATGTAGATAAAGAGCTACTAAGTGATACAGGTCTGCTTGATGAGCTGAGGCAGAAGAGGACGCTTCCTTTCAATACCCAGCAAACAGATGTTAACTTAACAGAGAATATGGAGGATGTAGTAACCTCAGAATCTGAGATCATTCCTGATCCAAACTTAGAAGCAGCAATTGCACGTCAACTCGGTCTAAGTTCAGTTGATCTAATTACAATAGAAAAACTAAAAGAACTAACAACTTTATCTTCAAATAGCACCAAAATAGTTGACTTGACGGGTTTAGAGTTTGCTACTGCATTAGAAGAATTAGATCTTGCATTGAATGAAATTCAAGATATTTCTCCACTTGAAGGACTATCAGAACTAACGAGCATTATGTTGATGTTTAATGATATTGAGGACCTCAGACCATTAAAGAATTTGACAAAGTTACGGCATTTATCTTTAGATGATAATCGAATAATTAACCTTGAACCACTTTCAAAACTACCAAACATCCTAAGTTTAGGATTGGGTGGAAATAAGATCCGTGATATTACCCCTCTTGCTGGATTGAACTCTCTATGGACTTTACGTCTCCGTAGATTCTATAGAACAGAAGATAATAAAGAAAATAAAGTTACAGATATATCTCCGCTGAAAGATTTAGAAAACTTACAAGATCTGTATATTTGTAGTGGTGAAATCATGGATCTCACCCCATTATCTGACTTGACAGATTTAGAGTCATTAAGAATTGATGGAAATAATATCAAAGACCTCACACCACTAATAAAGATGTCAAAATTGACTACTTTATCAATTGATGAGAATCAGATACGTGATATATCACCACTTGTAGAATTGCAGAATCTTACCTATTTGACGATTAAAGACAATCCGATTAGTGATTTATCACCACTATCAGATTTATTCCACCTTAATTCCTTATTCTTGCACAATATCCAGATTAATGATCTCACTCCATTGACTCATTTGAAACATCTTCATACGTTTTATCTCAGTACGGTTAAGATTTTAGATATTAGTTCTATCAGTAAATTAAGTCAACTGAATAATTTAGTTCTTATTGATTGTCAAATTAGGGATTTTTCGGCTCTTGAAAGTTTGTCCCGTCTCTCATCATTAACATTAGAGGGAAATCAAATTTCTGATATTACACAATTAGTGACTGTTTTATCTAATATGAAACGGTTAACCTCCTTATCTATATACAATAATCAAGTAGAAGATATTAGTCCACTCTCAAAATTAGACCATTTGAGTCGTTTAGTACTTAATAAGAATAAAATTGAAGATATATCTCCTATAGTCAAATTCAAGAAACTGAAATGGTTATCCTTATCTGATAACCAAATTAAGGATGTGAGTGTTTTTGAAAATCTAAATCAGCTGCAGACCCTACATATTAAGAATAACCCAATCGTGGACATGTCACCTATCCAAAATCTAAAAAAAGAACAACCCAATTTATATTTAGATCAATAGATTGGAAATTATAAAGGATGAAATAATGAAACATATCTGTGTATTTTTCTTGATTCTGACCGTTCTTCTGAGTTGTTCTGTTTTTGAACGGAATTTAATTCCTGATGATAACCTTGCAAATGCAATACGAAAAGAACTTGCATTAGACCCAGATGCTCCTATATTGGAAGAAGATCTAAGTAAATTAACAGTCTTAGGTGCGATCCATGCTGAAATTACAAGGTTAAACGGTTTGGAGAAAGCTGTAAATCTAAACAATTTATTCCTTAATCATAACGACATTCAAAACATCAAACCGCTAAATAAGCTTACAAAGCTTAGATCATTAACACTAAATGATAATAAAATATCTAATATCAAACCACTTGCCAATTTAATCGAACTGAAAACATTAAACCTAACTAATAACAATATAAGAAGTATAAATCCGATTGCTGGATTAAAAAATCTCAATCACTTAGAACTGAAAAACAATACTATCAAAAATTCTAATGAATTGTTTGATGTCCTATCTGAATTGTCTCAACTTAACCAATTAGGACTTACCTTAAATGATATAAGTGACATTAATCAGATGACAGAATTAACTAATCTTACGAACTTATCTCTTGATAGCAATCAAGTTGTAGATATCACTCCGCTCTCTGGTATGGCACAGTTGAAACAGTTACATCTACATAATTGTAAAATCGCAGATGTCACACCTATTGGTGGAATGATACAACTTACGAATTTATCTATTAACGGAGGAGAATTAGAAAACATTGATTTTGACATACTTTCAAACCTTACACAACTCACGGATCTATCACTAACAAACATTGACATTAAGGATTTAACACCAGTTACCGAAATCACAGATCTTACAAGCTTATCATTAATTAAGTGTCAGATAACAGACTTAACACCTATTAAAGTCATGACACAGATAAATATTCTTACACTCGCTTATAATCAAATTAATGACCTAAACCCTATCTCAGAATTACATCAGTTGGAATTTCTTTCACTTATTCACTGTGGACTTACCCGAATACAACCTCTTAGTAAACTGAAGAAATTAAATTTTCTCGACCTTTCTGGAAACGAAATCAATGATATTTCTCCGCTTAATGAATTAACAAAACTGGAAATGCTAATATTGGAAAATAATCAGATTATAGATATTTCTCCACTTGCAGATATGAACAAACTAAATGCAATATCTCTTATGAACAATCATATCAAGGACATTGAACCGATAGTAAAATTGCAGGACCTAATTATGGTAAACCTATCTGGTAATCAAATTACCGATATTAGAATTATAGGGAATCTTAAGAATCTCACACATTTAATGGTTTTAGATAATCCAATTGAGGACTTGAAATCTATAGACACCCTAAGAAAACAGAACCCATTTTTACAATTGAAGACAACCTTAGATCTTTGACTTTTAATTATATTAAGGAGGCAGATGATATGGCTAAATTGGCTATAAATGGTGGCGATCCAGTAGTGAAAAAAGGATTAGGAAAGAGTTGGCCAATTCATGATGAAAAGGAAGAAAAGGCATTATTAGAAGTTATACAAAGTGGTGCTTGGAATAGGCGTGAGAAGGTTGACGAAATTGCTGAAAAATTTGCTGCCTACCATGATGCTGAATATGGTATACCTTTGGCAAATGGAACTGTAGCATTACAATGTGCACTGAAGGCTGCAGGCGTCACGGCGGGGGATGAAGTAATTGCCCCTGCCCTCACTTTTGTTGCAACTGGTACATCAGCAGTATGTGTAAATGCTGTACCAGTCATCGTTGATGTAGACCCGTTGACCTATAACATTGCCCCAGATGCAATTGAAGCAGCTATCACTCCAAGAACACGGGCTATCATACCAGTACATAACGGCGGTTATCCTGCGGATATGGATGCTATTATGGATATCGCAGATAAACATAATTTAAAGGTGATTGAGGATTGTGCACATTCACACGGTTCACAATGGCGTGGAAAAGGAACGGGTTCAATTGGTGATCTCGGAACATTTAGTTTTCAAATTGGTAAGACACTCACTTGTGGTGAGGGTGGAATGGTCATCACGAACGATGAAGAACTCGCTATTAAATCACGGGAAATAGCAAATCTGAATATGCGAATGACTAATCTACAAGCTGCACTGTTATTAGCACAATTTGAAAGATTTCCTGAACAAGTTGAAACAAGAGAGAAGAATGTCGCATACCTCGTTAAAGGAATGGCTGATATTGAAGGAATTGATCCAATCCCACGAGATGAACGAGTTACACGTTGGTGTTTCTATTATTGGGATTTTCGTTTCATACCTGAAGAGTTTGCAGGAATCTCCCGCGGGAAATTTATGGAAGCACTTGGTGCAGAAGGTGTCCCGTGTGGTGTTGGGGCACATGGACAGCCGATATATAATGAGGGTCCATTTGGAAATGCTGACTGGTTTGACCAATTAGGATTACCACGTGAATTTCTTGGTGATCGTGCAATTGATTATAGTACTGTACATTGTCCTCAAGCAGAATATGTATATCATAATGAGGTATGTAGTTTTGGACATGCAATGTTTTTGGGTGATACCGATGACATGCAGCTTATCTTAGATGCATTCCAAAAGATTCGGTCAAATGTTGAAGAGTTACAGTGAAGAATTACGATTCTTACTTAATATTCAATGGAATATCTAATGTTTGAGGAAGTAGACACTCCGTCTCATTGCAAGCTTGATAGTTGAGTCTTAGTATTATCTGATTGTTTTTGTTCAGAGCAATATTCTCATTTTGTTCTATCTTTAAATTGAATGTCGATGTTCCTTCATATACGTTTAGAAAATCAGGACTAAATTCAAATTTTACGGATTTACCTACTGGATACTTCACATCAGAAATTGTGATAGATGAGTCATCTGGAACTGAAATAGTTGTTGGTATAAGATTCTCTTGACCAGTTGGATTTGCGTTTATGTGCCATCCATCTTTAATTATTACTTGTACTTCTACATCAAATACATCTCCCATTGAGTCAGTTGGTATATTGACCTCTGCCCTAACAATAGATTGAGTCGTCAGGTTAGCTGCAAAGTCCCCAACGGGTAAGTTATCGTGCCCTTCTGAAATAAGATAAGCATTGAATGCATATAACATATGCATAAATGATGATGGGGTCTCGTCCATTGCTTGTGCAAAACTCCGTAGGGTTGTCTCTGCAAATTCATTGTAATTAACTACTTCATTTTTTCTTGATAATTGATTGCTTTTTTCTTGAAGAATCAAAAGGTTGTTGACTGCGACAGAATTTCCCGATGGCACAGCTGAATCGTGCGGTTTTTTGGACCGAACAATCAGATGTTTATCATCTGCTTTTGTATAATAAAACCCCCCATTCATATCGTCCCAGAATAGGTCAATCATTTTTTTCGTAAGTTCTTGAGCATAGATTAACCACTTTTCTTCACCACTTGCTTCATATAAAGTGAGTAGTCCTTGAATAAAGAAAGCATAATCATCCAGAAATCCATCAACTTTAGCAACATTAGATGTAGACAAATGCCAGAGTTCTCCATCTGGTTTAGTTACAGAATCAAGTATAAATTGTGCTGCTTTTGATGCAGCTGTATAATACTGTTCTTCTTCTAAGATTTCATATCCGTATGCAAGAGCATCAATCATCAATCCATTCCAACTCACGAGTATCTTTGTATCTAATAGGGGACGTTCCCGTTCATATCTGGCATTTAATAACTTTTCTTTTAAAGTACCCAAAGATTGTATAGACGCTTCAGAGTTATCGGTTTCAGGCACGTATAGAACATTCTTACCTTCAAAATTTACCCCTTTGTCAACTCCATAAATTGTAGTGAATTGTTTTGTCTCTTTCGCATCAAGAAAACCTTTTATCTCATCTTCTGTCCATATATAATATTTCCCTTCCTCTGCATCAGTTTCTGCATCAATGGCAGAATAAAAACCACCGTCAGGATGTGTCATTTCACGGTTGATAAAAGAGAATATCTCTACTGCTATACGACGATATAACGGTTTTTCAGTGATATGATATGCTTGAAGGTATAGTTTGGCTAACAATGCGTTATCATATAACATTTTCTCAAAATGTGGTACAAGCCATTTTGCATCGACAGAGTATCTATGAAATCCTCCACCTATCTGGTCATAGATTCCTCCATAAGCCATCATATCTAAGGTATGTGTTACCATTTTCAATAACGATTCGTCATCCTTGGTTGGATTACTTAATTTCACTCTTCTACGGTATTCTCTAAGTAAGAATTCAAGATTCGATGGACTTGGGAATTTCGGGGCAATACTGAAACCTCCATTGGTTTTGTCATATTTGGATTTAAGGAAATCAACTGCACCAGTTATCAAAGATCTATCAAGTGGTTGTTCAATTAGTGTTGTAAATCCTTTGCTTGTAGCAACTTCTATAAACTGTGTGATTTTATCCGCAGATTCAATTACTTCATCTTCTCTTGTTTTCCAAGCATCACTTACTGCTTCAAGAACTGTAGGGAATCCAGGTCTATTGGGTTGGTCAGTTGGAGGAAAGTAGGTTCCAGCATAGAAAGGTTTTAGGTCAGGAGTAAGAAAAACTGAGTTTGGCCATCCACCATGTTGAATCAACAACTGGGTTGCTGTCATATAGATTTCATCAAGATCTGGTCGTTCTTCACGGTCAAGTTTGATATTGATAAAGTTCTCATTCATCTGTTTAGCGATTTCTGGATTGGAGAAAACTTTACGTTCCATCACATGACACCAGTGACAAGTAGAATAACCTACAGAAAGGAATATCGGCATGTTCTCTTTTTTTGCTCGTGATAATGCTTCATCTCCCCACGGATACCAATCAACAGGATTATGTGCATGAAGTAATAGGTATTGACTTGTTTCATTGATAAGTCTATTTGTCCATTTCCATGTACCGTCAGGATTTTTTAAGGAATCTTCATCAGCAAAGGATATACCTGCAACGTTTAAGACTATTATTGAGATTAAAATAGAATGTAATACTTTTATCATATTTTTTTGACCTATATTATATTAGGATAAAGAATAGAGTCGGTTATAGTGATTTATTGGATTAGTGCTTGTTCTGCTATAGTTCTGCCTCGATCTGTTAGGATGAGTTGCGAATCATTTTGAGAAACGCATCTGTTGTTAAGAGCATACCTAACAACCTTAGATGCAAACGTAGGTTCCCATTGTAGATGTTCATATAAATGTGAAATTTCCGATTCGTCTAATGCTTCCGGTAAACCTTCATGGTTGAGTAGGTGAATGACAAGCATTGTTTGTGCAAACTCCCATTTCTGGCGTAAGTGTCTACGTGCAATTGAAAGTAAACCACGGTTTGGAATCAGTAGAAATACTATTCCAAATACCAAGAATGTTACTGTTGCAATAGTTCCAGCGATAGATACATCAAAACGGTAAGCAAGTAAATACCCTATTACTGCATTGACACTACCCACACCTGCACTAAGAAATAACATCTGTGCAAGACTATTCGTCATTAAATAGGCAGTAGCAGCGGGTCCTGCTATTAGTGCTACAACCAGAATCGATCCAACCGCATCAAATGCCCCTACCGTTGTTATAGAAACTAATGTCATTAAACCATAATGAATAAGCGTGGGGGCAAAACCTAATGTTGCTGCCAAACCAACATCGAATGTAACCAACTTTAGTTCTTTGTAAAACATAACTATAAAAGCAAGATTCAATATCAATATCACTGTCATGACCATCAATGCAACTGGTCCTATATCAAAACCTAATACAGTTAAACGACTTAATGGTGCATAAGCAAGTTCTCCAAGTAATACCGCATCTATATCAAGATGGACATTTCGGGTATACCTTGAGATTAGGATTACCCCAATACTGAATAGAGCAGGAAAAGTTAAACCAATTGCTGCATCTTCTTTTATTAATTCTGTTTTCTGTAATAATTCTACTAATACTACTGTGAGTATTCCCGTTCCGGCTGCCGCAAGGATGAGGATTGGAGATGAAACTGAATGGGTAAAGAAGAAAGCAATTACAATACCAGGTAAAATGGCATGACTAATTGCATCGCTCATCAAAGTCATCCTACGCAAAACCAGAAAGACACCCGGCAATGCACATGCGGATGCAGTTATAATTGCAATGAGTAGGATTTCAATATGAACTTGCATTGAAATTATTCGCTTTTCTGTTGTGGTTGTTCAATCAATTTGTTTGATGCCATTCTTAGGTTTCGGTTGTAACGACGTTGACGTGAACTATTCCAAACTAATCCTCTATTTGGTGCAAGGGTGATAGATATGATGACAAAAAGGGTTGCTGTGAGAATTATTGTTGGTCCTGTTGGAATATGGGCAGCGGTGCTGCTAATGATAGTCCCTATTACACCGGATACAGCACCAAATAAACCAGCAAGCAAGACCATCACACTGAACCGGTCTGTCCATTGACGGGCTGCTACTGCAGGAGCTACTATGATCGCACTCATTAAAACTGCCCCTACCGCCTGTAATCCAATTACAATAGCAATTACAAGAAGACTGGTTAACAATACATCAAGTGTTCTGATTGGTAAACCCATAGATGCCGCGAATCCTTCATCAAAAATTAGTATTTTAAGTTCTTTCCATAGAATCAGCATTATTATTATTACAATACCACCGAGTATCCCAATTGTTATCACATCTCGTTTAAGTATTGTTGCCGCTTGACCAAAGAGGAAGGTATCCAAACCTGCTTGATTTGCATTTCCCATTTTTTGAATGAGTGTGTGAAGGACCAAGCCAAAACCGAAGAAGGTTGAAAGTATTAATGCAAGGGCACTATCATATTTTATCCGAGTAAGTCTCACTATAGCCATGATTATTACTGTGCCTATCCAACCTGCTATAGCTGCCCCAAGAATAAGTAATAAGTGCATCTTAGTTCCAGTGAGAAGAAATGCTAATGCAATACCTGGCAGTGATGCATGAGATATGGCATCACCCATCAAACTTTGACGACGTAGTACTGCATACGTCCCAAGTGCTCCACTGACTGTACCAAGAAATGCAGCACCCATTGCAACTATTATGAGTGTATAGTCAAAATGGTTGAGAAGGATATTAATAAAGTTCGGCACTTATAGTTTTTCCAACATTTGTGGATTCAGATTGAAAGTAAAATGAATGAAATATCCAGATAAATTAGGTTAATTTATCGGTTTTTCATGAAGCCGATTCGTCCACCGTAGGTCTCTCTGAGATTCTCAGATGTGAACGTATCTTGGACAGGACCACTCGCAATTCGACGTATATTCAATAGGGTTACCCAATCGAAATAATCTGATACAGTTTGTAGATCATGATGTACTACTACGACGGTTTTACCATTTTCACGCAGTTCCTGTAATAAACCTACTATTGCTCTTTCAGTCGTTGCATCAACCCCTTGAAATGGTTCGTCCATTAGGTATACATTTGAATCTTGGACAAGTGCGCGAGCAAGAAAGACACGTTGTTGCTGTCCACCAGAAAGTTGGCTTATCTGTCTGTTACTGTATTTTTCCATACCAACTTTTTCTATTGCATGCATTGCTAATTCACGATCATTCTTTCTTGGACGACGTATCCAGCCTAGCGAACCATAACGACCCATCATCACTACATCCAATACATTTGTAGGAAAATCCCAATCTACACTTCCACGTTGTGGCACGTAACCAACGATTTTTCTCTGTTCTTCATAAGGTTTATTATGAATAAGTATTTTCCCAGATGCCGTTCGTACTAATCCTAAAATTGCTTTGATCAATGTAGTTTTTCCTGCCCCGTTAGGACCAACAATCGCCAATAATACCCCAGGTGGCACATCAAGATCAATATCCCATAAGACAGGTGTTTCATGGTATGCTACAGTTAGATCCATCACAGAGATTGCGTTTGTTTTCGGTACATCCAACTTTATTGTTCCTTTTTATAACTGTCAATTTCTATAGATTCACCTAACAGAGCACTAATAATCGTATCAATATTATGCCTTACCATACCAATATATGTACCTTCAGGTGTACCTTCATTACCCATAGCATCGGAGAATAATTCTCCACCAATCTCTACATTAAACCCTTTTGATATCACAGCTGCTTTAACAGCCTCTAAACTACGTACAGGTACAGAAGATTCTACAAAAATAGCAGGGATCTTATGTTCAGCAATATATGATGCTAATTCTTTGACATCAGCGATTCCAGCTTCAGATACGGTACTCATTCCCTGAAGTCCACGCACCTCGAAACCATATGCATTTCCAAAATAGTTAAATGCATCATGGGCAGTCACGAGCACACGTTGTTGAGGAGGAACACGTTCAGATTGTTTAATCACATATTCATGCAATACTCTAAGTTTACTAATATAATTTTCGGTATTTTCCCCAAAAGTTGCTTTTGATTCAGAATTATAATCAACAAGGGTGTCATGTACAGTTTCTACAGCTTTGATCCATAAATTTATGTCGAACCATATATGTGGGTCATATTGTCCTTTAAATTCAGGGGACTTCAGTAATTGATTTGTGGGAATGTTCTCAGAAACAGCAACTACCTTGGTGTTTCCTGATAATTGTTCAAGTTTATCACCCATTTTTGATTCAAGATGTAGTCCATTATAGAATATGATACTTGCGGATTTAAGTCGTTCTATGTCTTTTAAGGTAGGTTTGTAGAGATGTGGGTCAACTCCTGGACCCATCATACCGATTACCTCAAGTTTGTCACCACCAACATTCCTTACAATATCGGTAATCATACCAATTGTTGTAACCACACGAATCTTCTCATTTTCAATTAACTTTTCTTCTTTTTTCGGATTACATCCAGTGAGAATGAAAAGATTAAATATAAGTAGACACCCTAAGAATATATGGATATTAATGATTTTTGTAAAAGTAATACACGACTTATGTAAAGAGTTATAATTTAATTTCATAATAACCTAAAAAAATAAATAATCTAAGAGCATCCCAACAAGATACCCAACACCTGCTACACCAAGTCCAACAATGAACATATCAAACCCACTTCTAATTATTCCTCGACCTGTAAACAAGCTTCTTGCTGAACCAACAACGAAGTGAGACAACATTGCCAGTGTAAAAGAGATCCAAATTGCAATCATGCCTTCAGCAAATAAGAAGGGAGCAACCGGTATGAATGCCCCAATCGCAGTTGCAAGTCCTGTAATCCATCCTTCACTGAGAGGAGTCGTATGTGTTTTACCAATTTTTAGTTCGGCTTGAATCTTCTCTTCTAATGCCCTTTCAGGGTCGCTCATAACCTCTTTTGCAAGTTCTTGTGCATGTTCTTTCGGTACACCTCGCGCTGCATATATAAGTGCAAGTTCCTCTTCTTCAATATCAGGCATAAGTCGAATTTCATCCTTTTCTACCTGAATTTCATGATCGTATACCTCCTGTTCACTCTTTGCAGCGAGATATCCAGATGCCCCCATTGAAAGCGAATCTGCGACTGTACCAACAATTCCTGCTACAAGTATCGTATGAACACTCTCTGATGCAGCAATTACGCCAGCGACCAAGCCAAAATTGGCTGTCAATCCGTCATTAAATCCGTAAATGATATTACCTAATACACCACCAGATTCAGTCTTGTGCCAAGGTTCATCGGATGTACCGGTTAATTGATTAAGACTTTCAGTGTGCTGTGCTGAATCTTTTGCTAATATTAGTGCTGTTTCTTTTGCATCTGAATGTGTACTGCTCTTATGAAGTGCAATATAATCTTTAACTTCACTTGCTTCTTCTTTTAACATTCGTGCTAAAGGTAAGACCTTATCAACGTTACGTGCATACCATGACCAGAATTGTGCCTTTAAGCTTGGTTTAATATGTTTGAACTTTATAGCGTAGGTAGATAACATTTCCTCCCATCTATCTACATGTTTGCTTTCCACTTTAGACAATTCACTAAGTATCTCCTTACGATCCGGGTCATTTTCAAGTTCTGCGAAGACACTATAAAGAAAAGTTGCGTCCACTTCATCTTGTAGATGGTGTTTCCATAATTTAATAGTTTTTTTGTCAACCTTCTTTTTCTTATCCATGATTTATGTGTCCTTTACATTCTCTACCATAATGTGTTTTGCTACTTCCCGTCCAATCACTGCTTCTTGTCCAGCAATATCTATAGTAAAAGGTCCTTCAAAAGGAGCAACATCAATAACCTTAAATGTTGTACCGGGATATAGATTGAAGTTACCAAGATGTCTTAGTAGAGCAGAATCGTCATCACTCACCTCTGCAACAACACAAGATTGGCTTGAGATTAGGTCGGTCATTGGAATAGATTTAGTTTGCTTAACAACCCCATTTTTGTCAGGTATAGGTGAACCGTGTGGGTCAGCAGTAGGATATCCAAGAAAAGCATCCATTCTTGCCTCAACATCCTCAGAAATTACATGCTCCAATACTTCTGCTTCATCATGTACTACATCCCACGGCACACCGAGTGCCTTATTCAGATAAAGTTCTAATAACCGGTGGTGTCGGATGATTTCCAATGCAATTTCTTTTCCAGCATCAGTAAGTGTAACCCCAACGGAACGTTCGTAGGTAATCAGGTTCATAGACTTTAACTTTTTAATCATTCCTGATGCAGATGCTGGTTTGACATCAAGAAATTCTGCTAAAACACCAGTAGACACCTTCTCACATTTTTCTTGTAACTTGTAGATTGACTTTAAATAATCTTCAGCCGCATGTGTTAACATTATAGTATCCATTCCGCAAAATAGACAACTTCGGTCAACATCCTGCGGTAAATAGTAAGTATATTCCCCTCTATACTTAGGAAAGAGATATTAAAATATTAGTATTGTCAAAAAATAAATTTAGGTCTGCCTAAATTATATAATTGGTCATAGTTTCTGTCAAGCATTTAAAATTACACGTGTAAAAACAAAAGTATATAATTTTAGAATAATGCTCTATTCACATACAAATGACAGGTAGAGGTTTTCGTAGGCAGGGCAGTCCTGCACGATATACCTGCCATATATGACTTGGTAAAACATGAGCTTAAAATTCGTTAAAGACTTTCACAGGTTTTCCAGTTTCGATAGATTCCCAGGCTGCAACACCAACTGCGATAGATTTTGCACCATCCACAACATTTGGAGTTGGTTCAAGATCTTCTTCGATACACTCTTGAAAATGTCTCATATATCGAATAACGGTTTGACCGTGTCCATATACACTTGAGTCGATTTCTGGAGGACATACCATTTCAAATGGTTCTCTTGCAGACATTTTATCAAGCATAAGTTTTACTTCACCACCTTTATTATCAGTAAAATCCCCAATCATAGTTCCCTTGCTTCCATAAATTGAAACTTGCATCATTGGCATCGGTGGGTGAACAACATCATATAGACCCATTGCACGGGCAATTTGTCCGTTTTTAAATTTTAAGTTTAGAAAGAAATTGTTGTTGATAGGATACTCCGGTGTAAGTAGTCCTTTTGTACCGTAAGCGTGTACTTCTTCAACATCACCCATAAAACTACGTAAAATGTCAACGGGATGTACAACCCCACCGAACATTAGATCTTGTGGTTCATTGAGTCGCCATGGTGTAAATTCGTATACCTCGCGCATATCGTGGACATAATATGCATCAGCTACCATAACATCTCCTAAATCACCGTCATCAAGTAGTGTTTTCATCGTCTGAAATTGTAGGTCAAAACGCATAGTCTGACCGACAAGAAACTTGACATCATGCTTTCCTACTAAATCAACTAATCTCTTAGCATCGTCTAATGATGTAACCATTGGCTTTGTACAGATTACATGTTTTCCTGCTTCAATTGCAGCTATACAATGTTCTGCATGGAGATGATCAGGTGAATAGATTGCAACTACAGAAATATCATCCCTTTTTACTAATTGACTGTAATCTGTAGTCCAGTAATCAACACCAAGTTCCTTTGCATAGTTTTCAAGAACATCCTGCCGTTTTGCACAAATCCCACGAACATCATATTTAAGATCTGGGACATCCTTTAAAAGGGATGTAGTTGATCCCATATTGGTAGGATTAATTCCAATTACTCCTAATCCAATTGACATGTTTTTCTCCTTTGACTTTTTCAAAATCTTATCATAAAGACTAAGGATAAGCAAGAGGTGTATTATGTAGTTAGGCTTAATGTGGATCTATGCGTTTTAATTATGTAAATCTGTAGGATGAAACCTTGTTACCCGATAACTACTGTATAGTAATTCGAAATGCTCAGACATTGATTTTATCCAAAACTTTGCATTAACCCGTCAATTTCAGTATATTGTCAACATTTTAATATCATGATATACTTTTATACATTCTGATATGTGTATAGGAGAAGAACAGTAATGTTTAATAGTAAGTTATGTTATATGGTACCATGTTTATTAATAATCGTAGGTATCATGCTGTGTTATGGAGATGGGGGATATGAATATATTCCTGATGAGAATACTCTGGGGTTATGGCATTTTAATGATGGAAAAGTTACGGATGAATCAGACAATGGAGTGAAGGCTGACATTGAAGGCAAAGGTGCATGGGATAATAATCAAGATTGGAATAAAGAAAATGTAGCAGGGAAATCATTCAAATTTGATGGTGATTCAGTAATTTCACTTGGAAAAGCTGATGAATTGATTCCTGATATTGCTATAACGGTAGAAGCGTGGGTATATCCTGAAGATTTAACAGGCTGGAGACTTATATGTGCGAATTGGGATGGACCTCCCGGTGCTTTCCATTTAGGTGTTTCGAATGGAGGAGCAAAATTTCATATAAATACAAGTAAAGGATCTTCCTCAGCAGAAGCAGGGGGTGTACTGGAGCTTGAAAAGTGGCAACACATCGCTGGTACATTTGATTCAAAGACAATAAAACTGTATATAAATGGAAAAGAGGCTGCATCTACAAACCATAGTGGAAAACTTCAAAAAGGTGATTATGATGTCGTTATTGGGAGTAAGAATACAAGGCAATTTAAATGGGTAGGTTTTATGGATGAAATACGTATAAGTGATATTGCACGGGAAGCTGATGTACTTAGTCCTAATCTAAAGGGTCCACAAGCTGTTGAGTTGACTCACAATACCTTACCCATTTTATGGGGTAATCTAAAGCAATGATCGAAAGTTCTATAAGCGAAGATAACCTGAAATCTAAAGCACTTGTAAAATCAAGATTGATTCGGGCGATAGAGGCATTGTCTTTGATGCAAAAATCTGAGGGTAATTTTGAAGGAGAATTATCCTCAAGTACATTTCCTTCTTGTGCTGTTGCATGGATTCAATTGATTAAAGACGAGATTCCAGAAGAATCTTTAATTAAATGGTTCATAGATCATCAGAGTGAAAATGGAGCGTGGGGTTTAGATACAGCGAATCAAACAAATCCTAATTCTACATTATTTGTTCGACTTATCTTGGAAGAGTCAAATAAACGAGAAAATGAAATAGATCTTGAACAACTAATCGCTCGAATCCCTGAATATCAGCAAAATCTGGGTTTAGTCAAGCTGGCTTATGCGTCTTTGGATCGCTTTGATTGGGAAAAATTATCTATTCCAAAGAATGCCATACCATTAATAAAGGTAGTTAAATACTTATCACAGTTTCCAATTCTACGAAATGTATTGAAACCCCCAAGACATAAACTTCCACCTGTTGATCTATTCAATACATCGCTATTTGAAGAATTTTTCATTGCTGAACAACATACATTAGTGCCGGTCTTTATCTTAATTGAGTTGAATACAACAAATAGAATAGAGGTAATCAATTCTCTTGTCGAATGGCTAAAATCAAGAGTGTTAGGTGATGGGAGTTGGTTTCGTGTTAATTATATCACTGCCCTATCGGTATTGGCTCTAATTGAAGTGAATAGGATACACCCTGATGACTCCGAGATACCAATATTTATTAACAAAGGAATGGATTGGTTAAAATCAACCAAGAATCAAGATGGTGGGTATCGAGAAGCAATTAATTTGAATGTTTGGGATACTGCCCTAAGTATCATTACCCTAACAGATGTTGACGAATTACCGCCTGATAAATCTGAATTAATTCAGAATGCAGCCCAATGGCTTGTAGATCATCAAAATCAAGATGGTGGATGGGCATTTTCTGGAATGAAAGATAGTACACTCCCAAGTGATGCTGATGATACTGCATTAGGTACATTAGCCTTAATTCGTTCAAAACTCTCTTCGGATGAATCAAATAGTTCTGTAGATCAGGGTATTAACTGGCTACTTGACAATCAAGGTTCAGATGGTAGTTGGAGTACATACCAACCCGGGATAGGTGATGTAGGGTGTGTTAGTATTACCTCTCATGCAATTGAAGCGTTGTTAGCCTATGAAGACAATCATGAATCAATAAATCGTGGTATACATTGGTTACAAAGGGCAATTAATTCTGATGGATATTGGGACGATCTATGGTTAGCTAAAAGAACTTATGGAACTGCATGTGCAATTGTAGCTTTGGTGAAGGCAGGTTTTGAAGACGTTCAGGAGATTACAAAAGGTGTCCGTTGGTTGGAACAAAACCAAAATGCAGATGGTGGTTGGGGGGAAGATATGTTTGGCAACCCCACAGAAAGCACGATTGAACAAACTGCTTGGAGTACTTACGCTCTCTTATCAATAGATAACGATAACCTGTCAGCACAGAAAGGTATCCAATATATTATTGAAAATCAGCATGAAAATGGCACATGGAAAGATAGTTGTGTTGGTATTTATTGGGAAATTATCGGTGGATATAGTGATCCGATTTATGCTTCTGTGTTTCCAATCTTGGCTCTAAATGAGTATCTAAGAGGGAAAGAATAAGTTTATATTCCAACTATAACGAAAATCCAAGATGATTTCAGTAATTATACCTGTCCTAAATGAAGATAGGGTTTTAGAAGAGACATTACATAGATTACAAATTGAATTGAATGGACATGAATTGATAATTGTTGATGGTGGAAGTACTGATACTACATTTGATATTGCAAAAAAATATGCTAATGTATTCAAGTCTGAAAAGGGACGTGCTAAACAATTAAATGTTGGAGCAGCTAATGCAAATGGTGACATTCTTGTTTTTTTACATGCTGATGTATGGTTAGAGGAAGGTGCATTGGCATCTGTTGAGAAAGCAATTACATCTGGGGTTGTGGGTGGAGGTTTTCTACAGAAAATCGAAGGAAAGAATACACTATACCGAATTATTGAAAAGACTGCTGATCTTCGAGGAAAATATCTTAAGATATTTTATGGAGATAGTGGAATTTATATTAAACGGGATGTTTTTCAGAAAATTGGTGGTTTTCCAGATGTTCCTATTATGGAAGAGATTGAATTCTCAAGAGAACTGAACAAGATTGGGAAAACACTTATGGTTTGTCCACGGATACATATATCAGCACGTAGATGGGAAACAGGTGGTATAATACGTACTACTTTGATAAATTGGCTAATTACATTACTTTACATTCTTGGGTTTTCTACGGACAGACTTGCACAATTGTATAAGAATATACGATAAAGCAAAACGGGGACAGATTAACTTCTGTCCCCGTCTTCAATTAGCATGTTCGAAAAACAATACTTATTCTATAACTGTTTATTCCATGAATTGTAATATTGCATTTCGTGTAACATTGTATCTGATAATGTTCTTTCTATTCATGTCGTTTGAATATACGAAATACATCTAAGGTTACTCTACTTTTTCAAAAGCGTCTCTTCCGCTTTGTTGCCAATTATCGGATTTTTGTTTTAACTTTTCAATATCTTGTGGATTCTGAATATCGACGATATGTGGAGTAATGATGAAGACAATCTCTGTGTCTTGAACTTCAGTTTCTGTACTCTTGAATAGCCTGCCAAGTAATGGAATATCTCCAAGAACAGGAACTTTATTTTCGACTTCCTTCTGCTTCTTACGTATTATACCTCCAACAACAAGCTGTTGGCCATCTTCTACATCTATATATACACTGAGTGTGTTATCATCTGTAATAGGTGCATTAAATTCTGTAAACTCAATAAAATTGCTGGCACTTATATTTGTAATGTCTAAACCGATAGTCCTTTTACCATCTTCTCCTGCTTTAGATCTTGCAATATACGGTGTTAGGTCAATATTAATCCCAACTGGTGGATCAATAAAGTCATAATTAAAGAGTGGTTGGGTTGCAGTATCTCCCAAGATGCTATTTGTATCAACACTCTGTAAATATGGTATCCGTCTTCCGCTACTCCAGGTTGCTGGTCTGCTATCCCGTGTAAGTAGTGAAGGTGTAGATAATGTTTTGACTTTATTTTCACGCATAAGCGTATGTAGTAGTGCCATATACTCTTTTGTAGCTAAGCTGTAATTGAAACCAGATATTTCTTGACCAAGACCGAGTTGCGATTCAGCGTCTCCAATTAATGGATTTCTTGAATTTAATTGGATGCCACCTAAGTTCCTTTCATTTACTGTAGCCTCAATTCCGAGTTTTGTTCTTTCATCAAGAGTAACCTCAAGAATTTTAATATCTATCCAAACTTGACCTCGAACAAAATCAAGCTTTTTAATCAGAGCTTCAACTTGTGGCATATACCGTTTTCTCGTTGTGACTATGAGAGAATTAGTGTCTGTTTCAGGAAAAACGGTAACCTTTCCAAATAAGGAGTTAATATCTGTGGGTTCATCATTGAAGTTATCTCGTACGAACCTACTAAAGCTAAATCCATCCTCATCTTGCTGATCCTGCCAAACCTGTGATAAGATCTGTGCTATCGCATCCGCAGTTGCATATTCAAGGCGAATTGTCTTTGTAATCTCTACTTGGTTCGGTGGAGTCGGTACATCTATCTGTCCGATAAACTCCTCTATTAACTCAAAGTTTCGTTTAGTCCCTGTAGATACTATTACAGCATTCAAATTACTATATGGTTGTGCAGTCACATTACCTGCCAGTGAACCTTGGGTCTGTGCTGATGTAGTGGTAGACTGACGACTACGAATCCACCACCAATCATCGAAACGGTTCCCACCACTACTTTGGTTGCCACCGTAGTGTGAGTTGAGTAATTCTGCTACATTATTTGCATCAGCATACTTTAGATTGAATATACGGGTCCCCCATTCCTGTTCTGGCATGCTCACATCAAGTTTTCCTATTAATTCATCAATCATTGGAAAATTTTGTGCCGCAGTAGTGATAAGCAGGGCATTTAGTCTGACATCAAAAACGATGTGTACATCACCTTGTACACCAAATCCACCATCTGAAGAATCATCGCGACCACGATCCCACCAAGGACGATATCTGTCATCGTCTCCACCAGTATCACCTTCAAACAATTCTTGTAGATTAGTGGTCATATCTTCAGCATTTGAATGCTTCAGATAATACATTTTTATCTCTTCTGACGTCTTTTTCTCATCAAGTTCATTGATTAATTTTTCAATAATTGTAAAATTACGTGGATCGGAAGATACAACTACAATGTTTAATCGATCATCACGTGAGAGATTGACTAAACCTATGATACCCTGAAATAGATCGCCAGTATTAACACTATCCCGCCGAAATGTAAGCATTTCAAGGATGTCTTCTCTGTCAATAGTTCTTCTACCACCTTGTATATTATCTCCAGTGATAATTTCTTCAAGTGTAGTTACTACCTCCTCTGCCGAAGCGTATTTTAGACGATATGTCCGAATTTCAGTCTGAAGTGAAGGGGCATTATCAAGATGGTTGATTATCTCTTTCACAATTACAAGGTTATCTTCAGATGCCTTAAGTATAAGTGTGTTAGAGTTAGCATCTGCATAGACCCGAATCATGCCTTCAATCAATTCAACTCCTAAACCCTGTTCTACCGCTTCCTTAATCTGTACAGGGTCAATTCCGGTATCACCTCTGATCGGTTTTGTATCTTCTCTGTTATCTTCAAAAACACGATTCAAGGTTTGAGCTACAGCCTGTGCATCTGCAGAAACAAGAGGGATTACAGCAATTTTCAACGGGAAACGTTCACCCGCATCTGCAAATTGTAGGATTGATACGATTCTATGTATATTGGATGAGACATCTGTAATTACCAGGACATTCGTGACTTTATCAGCAAATATATTTGCTTTATTATTTAATAAAGGTTTTAGTGCATTAACTTGATCTGAGGCCGTGGTATTTTGAAGTTGTATTATATAGGTTTGAATTTCATCAGTTAGTTCTACTTGATCAGGGTCAGGGGTAATTCTTTTTACTGGACCTGTCATGAGAATTGCTTTATCAAAGGTTGTAACAACAAGCGTGCTATTTTTTCTTACTAATGTCAGGTTATATTGTGCCAGAACAGTTTTAACCTCTTCAATTACTTCATCAATAGTTACATCAAAAAGGTTTATAAGTGAAAACTTTTTATCACGGATATCGTCTTCAGTAGCGATGATTGTTAGATCGGTTTCACGTGATAACCATTCCAAGACGTTTTTGATGTCCTGACTGGTAAAGTTAAAGTTGACTTTTGTTGCCCTTCCTGTTTCTTCATCTCTTTCAACCACTTCCATTTGTCCTCGGTCTTGGGCAAAAGAATTTGTATGAATTAGTCCAAAAAGACATAATGTTATTAAAGCACCAAAACATAGATTCTGTTGCTGTTTCCATATTGGACAGATTACATTTTTTAGGCTATTGAACATTGATAGATCCTCACAATCCAAGAACAATTTGAGTAGTTGTCTTCTTTATTTTATAAAATATATATTTCAAATCAACAGTATATGTAATTTCTAACTATGACAATGATGAATGATGTCTGGTTGTATTTGTATTTAGAGAAATCAGTCATCAGACTTAATTTCGTCAATTCTTTGGAACTCCTCATCACCATTTTGTTGCCAGTTATCGGCTTTCTGTTTCAATTTTTCAAGGTCTTCAGGATTTTGTATATCTACAATATGTGGAGTAATAATGAAAATAATTTCAGTATCCTGGACTTCATTTTCGGTACTTTTGAAGAGTCTACCAAGAAGAGGAACATCCCCAAGTATGGGAACCTTATTTTCAACTTGTTTCTGTTTTTTTCTGATGATACCACCGACGACCAGTTGCTGACCATCTTCTACATCAATATAGACACTAAGAGAATTATCATCAGTAATTGGAGCATTGAATTCTGTGAATTCTATAAAATTACTTGCACTTATATTTGTAATGTCTAAACCGATTGTCCTTTTACCATCTTTTCCTACTTTTGATCTGGCAATATACGGGATTAGACTAATATTAATACCGACAGGTGGATCAATAAAGTCATAATTAAAAAGCGGCTGTACTGCAGCATCCCCGAGTATACTATTTGTATCAACACTTTGTAAGTATGGAATTCGTCTACCACTACTCCAAGTAGCTGTCCTACTGTCGCGTGTCAATAATGATGGTGTGGAAAGGGTTTTAACTTTATTCTCACGCATCAAGGTATGGAGTAGTGCCATATATTCTTTTGTTGCTAAACTATAGTTAAAACCCGTTATTTCCTGAGTGAGACCAAGTTCGGCGTTGGCATCCCCTATAAGCGGATTTCTGGAATTGAGTTCAAGCCCACCCAGATTTCTTTCATTTGCTGCAGCTTCAATCCCAAGTTTTGTTGTCTCATCAAGTGTGACTTCAAGAATCCTAATATCTATCCAAACTTGTCCACGGACAAAATCAAGTTCTTTAATTAGTGCTCTAACTTGATCAAAATAACGTCTTCTTGTTGTAACTATAAGGGAATTTGTATCTGTATCTGCAAAGACTGTAACTTTACCCTGTAACGAATTAATATCTGTTGGTTCATCGTTAGTAGTTTCTCTAAAGAATCTACTAAAACTAAAACCATTCTGGTTATTTTGATCCTGCCATACCTGTGATAGTACATCGGCAATAGTATCTGCAGTAGCATATTCCAATCTGATGGTATCAGTGATTTCAACCTGTTCATCCGGTGTGGGAATATCAATTTGTTTAATGAATTCTTCAATCATTTCAAAATTCCTTTTTGTGCCGGTAGATACAATGATTGCATTCAAATTGACAAATGGTTGTGCTGAGACATTACCAGCCAGAGAACCTTGTGTTTGAGTTGATCTTGTATTGGATTCACCATAACGTCGCCTCCACCAATCATCATAAGGGTCTCGACTGCTACTTTGATTTCCTCCATAGTGTGAATTAAGTAATTCAGCTACATTCTCTGCATCAGCATAATTTAGATAGAATATCTTTGTACCCCACTCTTGGTCTGGCATGCTAACATCAAGCTTTCCTATAAGATCGTCAATCATAGGAAAATTAGCTGTTGCCGTCGAAATGAGTAAAGCGTTCAACCGCACATCATGAACGATATGAACATTCCCTTGAACACCGAAACCCCCTCCATCGGTTGGTTCTCGATCCCGTCGTTCCCACCAGGGCCGATCTCGGTCTTGACCTGTGCTTCCCCCTTCAAAAAGATCTATAAGGTTTGCTGATAGAGCTTCGGCATTTGAATACTTAAGGAAGTACATTCTCATTTCTTCCTCAGTTTTTTTCTGATCGAGTTCAGTGATGATTCTCTCAATTATAGTGTAATTTCGCGGATCCGTCGAAATTACTACTATATTCAAACGGGCGTTAAAAGAAGTGTTTACTAAACCAATTATACCTTGAAACAGATTCTCAGACATACCGCGTTCACGCCGGCTGCGAAGTAATCTGAACATTTCGTCCCTATCCAATGTTCGTCGTCTATCTCTACCTTGAAGATTATTCCCTGTGATTATCTCTTGCAGTGTAGTGACGACATCTTCCGCTGAGGCGTAATTCAGTCGATAGGTTCGGATTTCAGTCTGGAGAGTAGGTGCTTTATCAAGATGCAGTATGATTTCTTTTAGTATAACAAGGTTATCTTCGGATGCTTTCAAAATAAGAGTGTTTGAGTCCGCATCAGCATATACCTTAATCATACCTTCAATTAAATCAACTCCTAAACCTTGTTCTATTGCCTGCTTTATCTGTTCTGGATCAATTCGGGCATTACCAACAAAATTCTGTTCATCATCTCTATTATCCTCAAATACTTGCATAAGTGTACGTGCAATTTCTGTGGCATCTGCAGCAGTGAGTGGAATTACTGCTATTTTTATTGGAAAACGTTCCCCTTCGTCTGCAAATTGGAGGATAGAAACAATTCTACGGACATTTGAAGAGACATCAGTTACAATTAAAGAATTTGTTGTTCTATCCGCAAAGATATTTGCCTTATTATTTAATAAAGGTTTTAATGCGTTTACTTGGTCTGATGCGGAGGCATTCTGTAGAGATATTATGTATGTTTGTATTTCATCTGTCAGTTCAACCTGCTCTGGATCTGGTTCAATATATTTGACAGGTCCTGTCATAACAATGGCTTTTTCGAACGTTGTTACGACAAGGGTGCTATTTCTTTTTACTAAGGTGAGGTTGTATTGTGCCAGAACAGTTTTGATTTCCTCAATGACTTCGTCAATGGTAACGTTATTCATGTTTATAAGTGAAAATCGTTTACCTTGGATATCATCCTCAGTAGCAATTATGGTTAAATCGGTTTCGCGTGACAACCAAACTAAGACATTTTTGATTTCTTCGCTGGTAAAGTTGAAATTAACCGTTGTGGCTCTACCTGTTGTTTCATCTCTTTCAACTACTTCCATTTGTCCACGATTTTGTGCATAGACTTCTGGATTTAAGTACCCGATTAGGTAAAAACCGATTAAAAAACCAAAACATATTTTCAGTTTATTTTCCCATAACTGAGAAACAAACTGCTTTAAGAGAAATATCATTGATAAATCCTCGCAATCAAGAACAACTCAACAGTTATTTTGTCTTGTTTATTGTCAGTAGAGATTTTAAGATCTCTTACCATCAACCATTTTGATGAAGTTTCAATTATCCTATTGAGATTAACAAGCTTATCCAATTCAGCCTTAAACTTTATTTTTATGGAATAACTCTCTGGAGTGTAGGTTGAAGGAGCTAATCTCAATCCTTTTGTAAGTTCTTCGATTTGTGTCTGTATGTTTTCAAGATATTGTAGAAGAAGTGAAGAAAGATGCTTCTTATCTAATTCTGATTCATAGTCTTTTATAAGAATAAGAAAAGTACTCAATATCTGACTATTTGGGTTAAAACTAATTTCCGTTGAAGGCTTTTTCGAACCAAATCCAAAGAATCCTGCTTTCGATTCTTTTTGTAATTTATAGAATTCCTTTTCAAATAGTGTCGTTTCAGCTCCAACAAGTTGTTGTTCAATCATTGAAAGAAGTACATCAATCAGTTCCACTCGAATTGTTATTGGTATATCCTCTGGCAATGATACAAAATCTTCTTCATTCGATTGATTTTGGTTCATATCTGAATCAGCTTTGTCCGTATAGACATCACCATCTTGTTGTTTCTCTATACCATTTTCGATTTTGTCTTCGTCCTCATTCTCTTCTATATCCCTATTGTTGGAATCATCTTCCTTGATATCTTCAGAGGCTTCGTCCTCATTCTCTTCTATATCCATATTGTTGGATTCATGTTCCTCCTTCTCTGGGATATCTTCAGTTTCATCTAACCATGCATTCATCAACAGATCCATCATCTCTTCTTCTGCTTGTACTTCAGCATCTTCTTGTGTTTGTTGTTCATCCTCAATTTCAAACTGTAAGATATCTCTTTCTGTTTTTAGTTTTTCCAGATATAGAAAGTTGATTAAGTTACGTCGAGCATGCGGTGAGATTTTTTCTGTCTTCTTGCCTGGGATAGGTTCCATGTTCCATTGGTAATTTCTTGGTATTCCTGCTTCTTTAACAATTGATGTAATCTTTGAACGAATGACAGTCTCAGGGAAATTATCATTAAAAATCGAAGCATCCTGACCTTCTTCGGCAAGTCCAGTTTTCTCAAATAGTCCTACTTCAATGGGTATCAACATTCTTGAAGCAGCTACTAAATCTTTAGATGTTTGAAGAGTTTGTTTTTTTACAGCCATTTCCTCGTCTGAGAACATCTTATATAAACCTGGACCCCATTGTGTTACCAATGCTATGATTAGTACTAACCCGAGAATTCCAATAAGTAATTTGGTCTGTGTTGTAAGTTGCAGATCTAAATTCACTTTTTTATCCTTATCAATCTTTAGGAGATATGAAGTGTTATAGAATGTATAGAATTATGGTTAATCGTTATCGTATTCTTCATCATCATTTTCTTTATCTTCTTGTACTTTTTTATCATTAACTTTTGATTCATCTAAAGGTTCATTTTCAGGTGAAGAATTATCAATAACTGTGTTATCCTTTTCTTCCTCGTCATCTTTATCTTCATGTTGTTTGTCTTTCTCTGATTCATCAGCCTTGTCAATAACATTCTCAGGAGACGATATATCAATGTCAATGTCGTCAGATGTATCTTCTATCATTGGAGGAGGTTTGGGATACCGCTCTTGTGCAAACATCTGGATTGCCTTTGAAGTTAATCTACAATTGATTTTTACTTCTATCGTAGGTCTTCGTTCATCCCCAGTAGAAGTTCTCTCGCCTTCCTGTATATTAGTAAACATGTCTGATCGACTTAGTACTCCCAACATTGAATCAAGTGATTCATGGGAATTCGATTGTAAACTGAAGGTAATTCTTGCCTTTTTTAAATCATCAAGATTATTGACTTCGAAAGTCTTCCATGCAACCTTAGTTCTGTCTTTAAAGAGTGTACTAAGTGCATGTAAAATATCTAATGGAGATGCTTGGTGAGTTAATTTATCAGCTAATATAAGATTAAGTGCCAGATGTTTATTCGCATCTGACTGTAATGTTTGATAATCCGCAATTTGACCATCCAATAGTGTTTCTTTGGCTTTTCGCGAACTACTCCAGGTTATCCCACCAAGGATTATGGTAACCATTGCTAAACCTGCCACGCTTGCAGCTATAAGTTGCTGGCGTTTCTTAGAGAATTCAGCACGTTTCACACCAACTTCTTGTGGTAAAAGTGAGATTGGTTCTTCAGATTCAAGTATATGGATTCCAACCCCTAAAGGAACAGCTAATGTATCTCCATGGGTTTCGAGTATTGATGCTGAAACTAAGGATGTATCTACAGACCCTGAATAAATCGGATTCCATAGTTTTGTAGGTATTTGTAATTGTTCTTCACAAGTTTCAGCTAATTCTGGAATTCTTGCACCACCACCACATAACCAGATTTCAGATATATCAAATTCATCATCATTAATTTCTCGTTGTGCAGCGGAAATGGACCTTTCCAACTCTCCAATAAATTGTCTTGTCCAAGTCCGTGCTGATGCTTGAAATGCAGTGATTTGCTGTTTTTCGTGGGCAGCCTCTTCAGCTTCTATCTGTAATTCTGACATCAGATGCCGTGTGAGTTGATTACCACTTACAGCGAAACCACGTGAAAACTCCATTTTATTTCCATTCATTAGGCAGAAATCAGTTTGTCCACCTCCAATATCGACAATTGCAACGCGTTCGTCCGAATTGCTCAATGAGTTTCTCGCCACTGTTGCTATAGCAAACATCGAGGGAATTACAGCAGATGGGGAAATACCTATCTCTTTCATTGAATCAATATAACGAGAAACTGTATCACGTCTACTTGAAACAAGTTCTAAGGATACTGCTTCAGTGGAGCGGTGCACATCATGATATGTAAATATAGCATCGTCTGATTGAAACGGGAGTTCTGTTTCAGCTGCCATTGCTACCATAGTAGGTAATTGGTCATCTGTTGTTGCTGGAGGAATATTTGGTAAACGTTTCGTAACAACAAACCTACGTGGTAATGCAAGAGCGACTTCAAGTTTATGTTTATTAAATATAGTTTGCTTTAATCTTAACTTTTCCCATAATTGCTTAACTGCGTCAGAGATTTGTTCTGGATTATTTGGATCTGAATAAGCAATAGTTGCCACATCAACTAAATTTATCGTTTCTGATGATTTCTCTAAGTGAATTAGTTTAGCAGATGAAGTTCCAACATCTATTGCTACAACCTGATTTTTTGCCATAAAATTAAGCCTCTATTGCTTATTTTTCTATTATAGTTTTGTATAATTTCAAATCAATCAATTCGCCAATACGGTATCTGCAATTGGTTTTGAGTTCGTATAACTATTCCTTCACAGACTGCAGTAGTTTTTCCTGAACGGTCGATTCCTGATGATTGAATTCGATAACCATGAGATCTATATGTAATCCAATTTACGACTTCTCTGAATGTTTGATTATCTATTTCTTCTATATCCAGCAGATCACCAAGATTAGAAAATGGATTTCCTTGGACAGGATTTTCAGGATCACTCTGTTCTTCTGGATTTTCGTTACGACGTGTAATTATAGCTTGTGCTTTCTGATTATCCATTCCTGGTAATAATGCTAATACCTCTATCGGAGCAGTATTAATATTAATTAACCCAGATATAGTGCTATCATCGGTTGTTGTAATTTTATCAACAATTTCTATGAATTGTTGTACAAATGTTACGGGCACATTTTTAATTGCGTCTATATTAGCAAAATCTCCTTGCGCATTTCTGTAGGCTACAATTCGTTGGGCAATACCGCTATCAATACCTTGTAATTCTTCAAGTTCATCAGCATCAGCAGAATTTATGTTTACACGATTATCATCATTGTTGTTCCCTTGAGTAGTCAATCTGTCACGTATATTATTAAACACATTATCAGATACCGCTTGTACATCTAATATACCAGAAATGCCATCAAAATCACGTGCTTGGATAATGGCATTTGCCTCAGCCTGCGTGAAAACGGATTGATTGTTATTACCTTGAATCCCTTGTATCTGTTGTGCATTCGCAGTATTAATATTTACCCTTTGCTGTCCTTCAGAATCAGTATTTCGATCAGTAGAATAAATTGTTGTGTATGCTATTAACCCACCAGATGATTGTGGTGTTGGCTGTGTATCTGATGCATGTGTAGGATCTGTAGGTGGTGGGGCTTGTGTTAAATCGGGTACAGGTGGTTCAACAATTGGTGGTGAACCACTTGTTGATTCAATTTGCGGTTGAATTCCATATAGAATTTGTTCTGTCATCCCCTCAATTCGTGCAACATCTCTAACAGATCTGAATGGACGACCTTCAACAATTCTTGTCGCTAAATCACCAGTTTCATTCATTTCCGGTTGAACACCAAGAAACGAAAGTAAATTGCGAATTGTGTCTTCCTGGGCACTATTAAGGTCTATTCTTGAAGCTTCATCAGTAATAGAAACCTGAAAAGAAAGTTGCTTTCCCATTTGTATTCGATCTTCAACCTGCTGTTGAATAGGTTCAGCCCACACCTCTCCAAGTGAATCAAAATTAGTTTCATCAGTACGCAGGGCTATTAAACCAAGTTCAAAACCGGATTTTGCAGCATAATGATATTTAACTCTATCTGCAAAGTTATTACGCGCCTTACTTTCTAACTCAAACGAGTACAGCAGCTGCATAGCTAGAACTGAGAGTATAGAAATTATCCAAAGTGTAGATACAAGAGATAATCCATCTGAATTACACTTCTTATTTAATGAATAAAATGAATATCTCATATTTTCTTTTTTGCTTACTTGTTAACATACTCAGATTATCTATCCAATCTTGCAATATTCTCTTTCAATTTATTTGAAGATGTGGTTAGAGAATTAGATGTCTGTCTGATATTTGGCAATTTACTGATCATCAGCATTAACGTTTGCACTTGCAGGTATATATACCATAGAAGACTGAGTTAATGCACCTTGTTGTGTAACCATTTGAGAATCAGAATACGTATCTGCTGTCGAGGATGTACTTTGTTGTCTATCTTCATCTATTATTGTAATGAGTATTTGTATTGCAATGGGGGTTGTATCAGTTTCGTCCCAGGATTCATACATTGATTCTTCATCAATATACTTCAAATCAAAGTTGATAATTCCGTCAATAACAGGAGTTACATCAAATCCAAAAACCGGCTGTCCACTTTCATCAACGGTTGGAATAATACCTGTATCCATTATCGCGCTGACAACTAATTCAGGATCTAATGCGGTTGAGACAACACGATATAACACCAATTCTTCAGATATCGGTGTTGTCTGTTCTTCTATCTGTCCAAGATTAGAAATTGGGGACGGTATATTACCATTCTGTATTTCTTGTGATGGTACTTTAGGACCAACATAGTATACTACACGCCTTATATCGCTTAGAGGAGGTGTGATATTATCAGGATTAACTGGTAATTGGATAGAAAATGGGTCTGGATCAGATTTTACAAAAGTAATAAAACTGATGATATCTCTTTCACCATCTGGAGTAGGTATATCTTCTGAAAATAGTGTTAACATCTCATCGGATGGATCTACTTGCATTTGATTTATATCCATAAATAATTGTTCAAAAGCGTATCTTGACCGTTTGGCTTGAATTATTTTTGATTGAGTTCGTTGATATACCTTTATAGCAGTATTGAAAACAGCATATGAAGAACCACTCATTATTACGATAACACTAACTGCAGTTAGCATTTCTACAAGTGTAAGACCACTTTCAGATCTGTTTTTGTGTTTTCTCATAATATATGGATACCTCATTATAATAACTATCCTTAAGTAATCTAAGCTAAAATCATAAATTTAGAAAAAGAACTAAGACAATTATATCTAAGGATTTGTAATAAGAAATCAATTCTTCATAGGGTTACTGTAATTCCCTATTTGCCATATATGTTGTAGCACCAAGTGATTTTACCTGACCTAAATGTGACCAAGTAATTGTTACCTCAACTTGTAATAATCCTTCTAATTCTTCTGGATCCACTTCAGTGATAACAGATTCCCATTGGTATTGAGAATCCTCGCCAAATTCACCGCTTTCCTGACCAACATCGGGAAATCCATTAGCTTCAATTTCTGCCATTTGGTGTTTAAGTAAATTCAGAGCGGTTAATCTGTTGTCCATCAGAGCTTGACTTCGAGAAATATCACTAAACACTTTTAAAAGGGCAGGTAAAACAGCTGCCATAATAGCAATCGTTACAAGTATTTCTGCGAAGGTAAATCCCTTTTCTTTTTCGCAACGGATATAGTTAATCATTTTCAATGTTTTCACCAATACCAAGAGTCTCTATTTGGTCTTGTGTCAGCTGTTCCATACTTACTCTTCCTGTTGAGCCTTCAACGGAAATAGAGATAGCATTACCATTTGTATTTTGAAGATATAGTGTTGTTTCAGATGACTTTGATGTTGGAGTAAAATATGTATACTCTGCACCTGTGGTAATTCTTTGGTAAGTTCCATTGTGATTTGTAACCATTGATGCAAAAGACACACTTTTTTGTAAAGTACGAGGGATACCCATAACACCACCAGCACGGGAAACAGGTATCGGAGTAGCTTGTCCTGGTATAGTTGTAGGTGCGGGTGAAGGCGTAGTTGCCCTTCCTGCAGATGACAATGGATTCTGAATATCTAATGTTTCACTTGATGCCAACCAGAATCTATTACCCGTTAAATCAAATACAACAAGATGTGTATTTCGTTCTGTAATAGCCATATCTCGTGCAAACGATAGTGTATCAACGATTGCACGGGCGGAGGTTTTTAAACGTCTTGAAGATGAAACCCCTTTCATAGCAGGCATTGTAATTGATGATACAACAGCGATGATAGCGAACACCAACATGATTTCCATCAAACTGAAACCATCTTCATTTCTGTTTGTTATTCGCCATCGATTTCTTAAATCCATCTGGTATCCTATGATATCACTGGAATTACTGATTTTGTGGGGTTTCTTCAATCCAATTAGTTATATCTTTATCAAGATCAGTGCCACCAAGTTTACCATCTCTCCCGTATGACATTAGGTCATAGTCGTATCCATAATTGCTACCGGGATTCCTATATACATAAGGATTACCCCATGGATCGTTGGTAAGTTGTTGATCAAGATAGGGACCCGACCAACCCAATGGAGATGGATTTGGTGCTCTCCATAATGCATCCAAGCCTTGTTCTGATGAGGGGTATTCTCCTACTTCACTCATATATAGTCCTAATGCTGTTTTTAAATTACTAATTTCAATTTTTGCTTTAGATACTTTCGCCTTTTGGGGAGCATTAACAATTCTTGGCGCGATAAATGCTGCTAAAATACCTAAAATCACAATAACAATAGTCAATTCAATTAGTGTTAAACCTGATTCATCTCTTTTAAGTTGCTTAATCATTATGTTTAACTCCTTATAATATATGGATCTGAATAGTTTGATTTATTTCTATAACTGTAAACATGTGTATAATTAGACAAAATACAATAGTGATAGTTTATATAAAATGGAATGAATCTATCCGCCACCCAATGCTTGTTGTGCTTCGAAAATAGGTAAAATCATTGCTACTGCGATAAAACCAATGAGTAAACCCATAATTAAAATCACTAATGGACTGATTGAACTTGTTAATCTCTCAAGATTCTTCCTTATCTCCATATCATAGTATTGAGATAGTTTTGTTAACATTGTAACAGGTTCACCAGATTCTTCTCCAACTGCGATCATGTGAGTAACAAGTGAAGGAAAATCTTTGCTCTTCTGAAGTTCTCTGGAGAGTGTAGAACCTTGTTCTACCTCAATTTCAGCTTCAGCGATGATATTACTGTATATTTTATTTCCAATTGTATCTTTTACTACTCGTAAAGCTTGAAGCATGCGTACACCATTTTCTAATAGAGTCGCCATAGTACGTGTAAATCGTACGATAGCAAATGTACTAAAAACTGGTCCAATCAAAGGGATTCTTAATTTTATCCGATCAAGTAAGATTTTCCCATTTTCTGTTTTTAAATATTGCCTTAGGAATGTAACAATAATACTGGTACACAATAATCCTACCCACCAATAAGTTGCAAAACCACTTGAGATAGAAATCAGGATTTTTGTTGGTATCGGTAATTCTCCCCCAAATTCATCAAACATAGCGGTAAATTTTGGTATAACCAAAATCATTAATACAACTATGGCAGTAACCATCAAACCAAATAGAATCACAGGATAAAACAGTGCTGAAATGACTTGGTTTTTTAATTGTCGCTGTTTTTCAGCAAATTCGGCAAGTCTTTCTAATACTTCTCCTAACACACCACCTGTTTCTCCTGCCTTAACCATATTCACATAGAGATCTGAGAATATTTTCGGATGTTGCTGTAAAGCTGCGTTAAATGTTGCACCATGTTCAACATCATATTTTACTTGAGAAATAATTCTATGTAATTCAGGATTCGAGATTTGTTCTAAAGTAACTTCTATAGCACGAGGTAGTGCAACATGAGCATTAATTAATGCTGCTAACTGGTAAGTAAAAAACTCAACATCAGCAGATTTTACTTTACGTGTACCAATATTTAGTATGCGTTTTGCTTTCGTTTCGAGAAGTTCACCTTCTTCAACAATCTTTGTAGGCCAATACCCCATTTGTCGTAGTTGAGCAATTAGGTCTGCCTTTGTATCAGCATCTAAAGTATTATTGACTGTTGCTCCTGTATAGGTTATGGCTTCATATTGAAATCTCGGCATGGTTACCTCTATACATCAGTTTTATTACGCAGGAAATACAATTCATAATAGGATTAATTGGATTTTCAATGAGGTTTTTACATATTCGGATATATGTAAAAAAGAAAAGAAATTATGAAATATTCAATAACCGCAATATTAATTACCCAGAGTGACCTTCATCAAAATCGTAGGCATCTTCCTGTGTGAGTCTAAGAACCTCATCAACAGTTGTTAAACCTGCTGTGACCTTTTGCCATCCGTCTTCTCGAAGGCTCTTCATCCCTAATCCAACAGCAAGCTTTCTAAGTTCGCTTGAAGAAACCTGTTGAAGTGCCATAGACTGGAGTTCTTCGGACATTATTATAACTTCAAAAATGCCTATTCTACCTCTATAGCCTCTTCCTCGACACTCCTTGCATCCACCAAGTTTAGCACGAGGTATCATAAGATTACTGTCAATATTTACACCATTATTTGTAAATAAACCCGTAATTTCTTCTTCTGTGGGTGGTTCCATCTCACAACATACATTACATACCTTCCGAGCTAAACGTTGAGCAATAATACCCTCAACTGTGGATGCTACCAAGTATGGTTCAACTTCCATGTTAATCAGACGTGTAATAGCACTTGGAGCATCATTTGTGTGAAGGGTACTGAATACAAGGTGACCGGTTAATGCAGTATGTATTGCCATTTCAGCTGTTTCATTGTCACGTATTTCACCTACAAGGACTTTATCAGGATCTTGTCTCAGTATATGTCGTAAGCCATCGGCAAATGTGAATTCGATATCGGAGTTAACCTGAATCTGATTAATACCTACTAATTCATATTCTACAGGATCTTCAAGCGTAATGATCTTTACATTGGGAGTATTGATTTCCTTGAGGCATGCATATAGAGTAGTAGTTTTCCCACTACCTGTAGGACCTGTAGCAAGGATAATCCCGTGAGGTTTGTGTATCATTCTTTCGAAAAGTTCATAATTGGTATCTGTTAAACCAAGTTCATTTAATCCGAATTCAATTGATTGTCTATCAAGAATACGTAAAACAACACTCTCACTATGTTGGGTTGCAACTGTTGGAACCGTTGATACTCGTAGATCAATCTGTCGATTATTTACACTACTAATTTCTCTGTTAATCTTACCATCTTGGGGTCGGCGTCGTTCTGCAACATCCATTCCCGCCATAATTTTTATACGCGAAGTAATTGCAGATTGTAGATAAGCAGGTGGTTGGGGTTGATCTTCTAACACACCATCAACACGAAATCGTATTTTTAGTTCTTCTGGATACGGTTCTATATGAATATCACTTGCACCAGCACGCACAGCATCAATTATCATTTGATCGACAGCTTGTATTACTGTAGGATCTTGGCTAAGGTCATTTTCATCAATACCAAAATCTTCAATCCTCTCACGTCCAACGGTGGCTGCTGCACCAACAGGTCCTTTTATTCCTGCACTTAGCAGAGAGGCTGCAGTCTGTCCATATAATCTTACTATTGCCTCTGAGATCTCTTCTTCGTCTGCAAGCAGCAATTTTATATCGCATTCTGTAACAAACTGTATCTCATCCATTAGTGTAATATCTTGGACATCCGCGACTGCGACTGTAAGTACGTTTTCTACTAAATTGACTGGGACAATTGTGTTTCGATAGGCAAAACTTGGCGGTACTTTATCAAGTGCTTCTTGTTCTGGATTTATTTCTTCTAATTGAATTACAGCTGTACCATATTCACGACCCTTCTTAGCAAGTTCAAGTGTTTTTGGGGGGACGTATTCTGATATGATAACTTCTTCAGATTCACCTGCTTTTTCAATCTCATCAAGAATTTCTCTATACTCTGGTGAACCCGATTCTTCAATATTCTCTGGATTATCTATGGGTTTATTAACCCAACCTTCAAGGATTCTTCCGTGTATCTCTTGATATTGTTCATCTGAGATTAAATCTGCTTCTCGTAAGACATCAACAAGTGATTTTTTCAGTGGGGTATTATACATATTCTTATAATTACTTCCTTATTGTTGGTAACGAAAGGTATGACGCAAATTGTGTTATTACGTTTAGAAGATATACTTTGATTATTTTGTTTTTCGAGTTTTCCAGAATTCTATGTCAATTAAAATTATACAATTAATATATAGGAATATACCAAGGTTTTTATTTTTAGCCGATTGACAACATCAATTGTATCGAAATTCTATTCAATACGTATAATAATAGGAATTTCTGGTATTACAATATTACTCATATTTCAGATGTTTGATGTATATAGACATACCTAAACTGAATATGTTCGTATTCTTGTCATGCTATTAGAAAAACTAAGGTTTTAACAACAATTTTAATAAATTAGACTATTTTGCAAGTTTTTTAAACAATTTGCTTGACAAAACGTTATAGTATAATGTAGTATATATCTTCGGCAGATTTTATGATTATCAAATATAAGGAGAGGAGACGAATGGAAACCGAGTTTTTCGGTGATACAGAAGAAATTGAAGGTGTAGACCCGTTTATTGATGAAACTACATATCCTTCGGAGGAAACAGAATATTCAAACGATTATAAGGGTAGTGATAGAAGTGCATTAACGAGTTGGTTACGCAGCGTTGCAGGACATCGTTTATTGACTCGAGAAGAAGAAGTAGAATTAGCAAAAAGAATTGAAGCTGGTGATACTACGGCAAGGGATGAGTTAGTTCAGGCTAATTTACGTCTCGTGATTTCTATTGCAGTTAGGTATCAAGGAAACAAAGTACCACTTGAAGACCTTATTCAAGAAGGGAATATAGGATTAATTAAAGCAGCTGGTAAATTCGATTATAGGAAAGGGTTCAAATTTAGTACATATGCTATTTGGTGGATTAAGCAATCCATCATGAGAACACTTGATAATTTTGCCCGTTCTATACGGTTACCCGCATATATTGTTGCTAAAATGAACAAATTTGATGCCACTTATGCATCACTTTGCCAAGAATTACAAAGAGAGCCGTCACGTGAGGAAATTGCTGATGCTCTTGACCTTACTGTTCAACAGGTTGAAGAAATTCTTACTTTTAATGCTGATACCATTTCAATGGATTTACCTCTTGGAGAAGAACGGTCATCACGTTCATCTGCAACATTGGGTGATTTGATTGAAGATCCAGCAACTGCTAATGAAGATGGTCCAATTTCACAACTGATTAAAAATGATTTGGTCGAACAATTCCTTAGTAAACTTCCAGAACGGGAACAACAGGTATTGAAAATGCGGTTTGGACTTGATGATGGAGAAAGAAAAACTCTGCGCGAAATTGGTGACGCACTTGACGTTACCAGAGAACGTATACGGCAGTTAGAAATCTATGCGATTTCACAACTCAACACCCTATATAATGAGATGGGTGAATTCCGCAATGACTATAAAGTTGGTAAAACCGCTGCATAAAATGGGTAAAAGAGGTATAAATGAAGAATCTATTTAAGAAAATTGCGGGAAGTGAAGAATCTTTATTGGATATTACACCTACCGCTAAGGAAAAGATTCAATCCGTAATCGCTTCAGAAGACGTTGAAGTGGAAGGGCTGCGAATTTCTATTGAAGGACGTAATGCAACTTCTTTTCAATACAGTCTTGGTTTAGCTACTGAGGCTGAAGATGGGGACATCGTTATTGATAATGGATCGTTTAAAGTTCTCGTGGATTCCAATAGTGCCTCTGATCTCAAAGGTGCAGTTATTGATTACGTCGAAGATCTAAATTCAAGTGGTTTTAAGATTGATAATCCAAACACACCTACTTGGGATAATCCAAAAGCACAGAAGATTCAAGAATTAATTGATGAACGAATTAATCCAGCTGTCGCCGCTCATGGTGGTCAGATAGAATTATTAAATGTTGAAGATGATGCCATCTATATCCATATGGGTGGTGGTTGTCAGGGATGTGGTATGGCGAATGTTACACTCAAACATGGTATTGAGGGTATGATTCAAGAAGTTTTTCCAGAAATCAAAAGAGTGATTGATACAACAGATCACGCTGCTGGAGATAATCCTTACTATTCCCAAGGAAAAGGATAATTCCTATATAGATTACTAATTTGCAGGGAATATTAACTGGAATAAAAAGAATAGATTCTTAGAATAAATTGTAAAGTTGGCTGAATTAAGAAGATTTCAGTCAACTTTTTTAATTTCTACACCTTTGTTGTTGGCATAGGTTACAAAACAAGTTCCACCGTTAGGTAATGTTGATAGGAAATTCTCTGTTTTTAGTCTTAACCTATCAATATTATCACTAACAGCACAAATAGCCGGTCCCCAACTACTTACTCCTGCCCCTAAAGCACCACTATCTTGTAGGAATGCTAATGTCTTTTTCAATTCTATTCCTTGAGCATCTATTTCAACTTTTTTCCATCCAAAAGACTGAATACTGTTCAAAGCATTGCCGAAACTTTTTACATCATCTTCAATAATTGATGGCAATATTTTCAATAATAATAAGTGTGATAGCTTCGGTGCTACTGTTTCTGGTTGTGGACATAGTGTCCGGAACAATTCTAATTCTTCTTCTCCAAATATTTTCCTACAATTTGGTATTACAATGAGTAGTGGCCAAGAAGGAAAAGTATAACGTGCTAAAATTGGAGGAGGTGATATATTTTCAACTGCTGCAGAAGGGAGAAATGATGCTTTCTGCTCTGGATATTTGTGTCCTCCATCTACTATGAATCCACCCCTTTTATACGCAGCAATACCAATCCCTGATGTGCCTCCTCTACCTACTAAATGAGTAAGTTCAGGATGTGTTAAATTTAGATTGTATAATTCATTAACTGCTGTCGAAATGGCAAGAGATAGTTGTGTCCCTGAACCAAATCCACTATGGTTGGGAATTTCATTGACTATCCTAAGGTTTATACCGGGGAAAGGGAGGGATTTCTTTAGTGTTGCAACTATTTCTGTAGCGCGATCCAGGTAGTCTTTAGATTGTATATATATATCTGAAGCAGGTTCAGCTATAATCTGAAAATTAGGATTGTTAATTGCTAAGCCGAATCCACCATCAATACGACCGAGTTTTCCATTAAGATCAATTAATGAAAAATGAAGACGGGAGGGAGTAGTAATCTGGATTTTGTTAGTACGTTTAGTTTCGCCTTTCATCACGCTCAATGAGACCATCTCTAATATGGAGTACACGTTCGGCATGTTCAGCCACTTCTGGTTCATGTGTTACCATAATTATGGTATTTCCTTCCTCATTGAGACGATCAAAGATTGCAAGGATTTCATTACCGGATCTCGTATCAAGGTTACCAGTAGGTTCATCTGCGAAGATCATTGATGGTTTATTGACTAAGGCGCGTGCTATTGCAACCCGTTGAACTTGTCCACCAGAGAGTTCAGTTGATTTGTGATCAACGCGATCTGCCAAACCGACTGCTTCCAATGCCTCAAAAGCGCGTCTTTTTCTTTCTTTTCTACCTAATCCAGAATAGATCAATGGCAATTCTACATTGTGTAGGGCACTGGTACGTGGTAGAAGGTTAAAGGATTGAAACACAAAACCGATTTTCCTATTTCGAATATCAGCAAGTCTGTTGTCAGATAATTTACCTACTTCTTCGCCTTCTAAAAAATACTCTCCAGATGTTGGCGTTGCCAGACAACCTAAAATATCCATCATAGTTGACTTACCAGATCCAGATGGTCCCATAATAGCGATAAATTCACCGGAATCAACGTTGAAGGTGACTCCTCTAAGTGCATGTACTTGGACATCACCCATCTCATATACTTTAGTTAGATCATTTACATTTATTAACATTTCCAATCTTACCTCTTATTCGAACATCTCTATCAGAACAGCATTCAACTTACAGACTATCAAACGGAGAGAAATAGTAATCATTTCAGAGTAGGTTACTTATCGTTCTTTTCACCCTTTGTCAATTCCATCATTGAAGGTACAAATACCCGATCTCCTTCTTTTAATCCACTAATAACTTCAAAGTGTGTCTTGTTTCTTCTGCCTACTTTTATATGAGTTTTAACACCTTTTTCCTTATCACCCTTTTTGGGTTTTACTCCTGTATCAAGTTTGACAAAATGTTGACGTTCACTCTTTATGTTTGCCTGAACACCAGATATCCGATTATTATCAGAAATAATCAGTGTGATTTCTGTTGGACCAGTACGAAGACCTTTTGGTGGTTCATCAAGAAGCACTTCAAGATTATCACGTGATTCTGTATGTAAGATCTTACCAACTTGTCCTTCAAACTTTTTCCCTATCAGATCCTGTACTTTGAGTTTCTGACCTTGTTGAAATTGAGTGAGTTGACTGGGTTGTAGCGTAGCATTAACAGTCACTACCTCAGGACTTAAAACTGCCGAGATAGGAATTTGTAGAATATCAGGTTTTTCAAATACAATTATATCTACATCTGCAGACATACCTGGGAATAGTTTAAATTCCTCTTCAGGAATTTCTACAGATATTTCAACTTCAAAGGTAATCACTGAACCTCCACTATTTGGACCACGTGGCGTTGAACTTGGGGATATTTCACTAACTGCCCCTTGGAATACTTTGTTCCTGTAACTATCAACTCTAATTTCAACTCGTTGTCCTGGTTTAATTTTACCAATTTCAACTTGATTAATTTGGGTTCGGACAATCATCTGTGTTAAATCAGCAATTTTCATGATTGCTTCACCTCGAGAAAACGAGGATCTACCAGATGTGATGATTTCCCCTTCTTCAACTGATATTCGTGTAATGGTTCCTGCCATTGGTGCTCTAACAGTTGTCCATTCGTATCTTTCCTGTTGTGATTTGAGTCTACTTTCAGCTTGGAGCAGGTTGGCTTTTGCACTTACTTTCGAATGTTTTGTAAGGTCTTTTTCTTCTTCGGTTGTTTCTAAAGTTTGTTGTAATCGTGTCTTAGCATTATCTAAATCAGCCTTAAGTTGTCTTTCTTGGGCATTTTGTGATTCAATTACAGTATCAACATTCTTCTTATTCAGTGCAAGTGTAGCTTTCCGACTGAGGATAGCTTCCTGCATTGCATTTATACTTTCTTCTTGCGACTTAATAGTCTCATTTTGTGACTCAACTTCCTTTTGAGCTGTCTCGTAATTAGATCTATTTAATACGAGCTGTCTTTGAGATTCCTCTAAAGTTTGTTGTGATATTAATTGTTGATTAAAAAGGTCTTCATTACGTTTATGTTCTGATTGTGTTGTTTCAAGAGTGATTTTAGCCGAATCAACATTCGCCTTTCTTCTATCAAGGGTTAATTTTGCTTGGGTTAAAGATATTTCACCCTGTTTGAGTGTGATTTTATCTCTGTTTAATAAGTTCTGAGTTGTTGCGACAAGTGTTTGCGCTTCTGTAATCCGTTGTTGTTTATTTGCTGCAAAAGATTGAAGGTTCGCTTCAGCTTTTGATACTGAATTTTTAGCTTGAAGTAGATCGCTTTCTTCACGTTTTTCTGCTATTTGTATCCGTAGATCTGCTTGTTCAAGTTCTGCCTTTCGGGCATCTCTATAGGCTTCGGCTTGTTTTTTTTCTTCTAAAATCTGTTCCTCATCAATTCTGAGCAATGGGTCATCAACTTCCACAACATTGCTTTCCTCAACGAAAATTTCAACGATCTCTCCTTCAACATTAGATCTAACATCAACTTCCAGTAGAGATCGTAAGTTCCCTGTTTCTTGGATTTTTACAAGAAATTCACCGCGCCGTACTACCTCTTGTTTATCTTCTTCATCCTCGTTCTTTTTACCAGAGTTGAACCGAGTTATACCAACCACGCCACCTACGATTACTACTAAAGCAATGGCGGTAAAAACGATCCATTTTTTGCTGAATTTCATTGCTACTCTAAAACTCCCATAGCATCTTGTAACCGTGCATGTGCAATTTTATAATCATAGAAAGCATTCACCTTATTCGTTAGTGCTTGAGCATAACTTGTCTGTGCATCAAGAACTTCAAGAAGAATTGCTTTACCGACTTTGTAGCGACCTTCAATAACATCTAAACTAAGTTGTGCATTAATTACCTGTGTGTTTGAGATTTCAACAGCAATTTCGCTTCTTTTAAGATTAAGATAACTCTGCCGAACTCCGAGAGCGATAGAGCGTTCAAGATCACTGGCATTCTCTCTTGTTTGTTCCAACTGCATATTCCGTTCTTTGACCTGATTACTCAGAATACCTGCATCAAATAACGTGAAATTCATAGATGCTCCGATACTCCAACTTCGAAAATCTGAAAATGAATCCCGGTTACGCAGGTAATCATCCAAATTGACATTGTAGTTTGCGTTTGCACTTAATCTGGGCCATCTTTGTAATTTTGAGAGTATTAGACTCCATTCTTGCTGTTTCAATTGTGCATCTGTCTCTTTAAATTCGGGTCGGTTATCAAGAGCAATTTGGATGGCTTCTTCTACAGTAATGTCAATTTTCTCAATTGTTCCCCGTTCCAAATATAATTGGTACGATTCATCTACAGCCACTGTTATTAATACACCAGGATCTAAACCCATTAACCTTGGTAGTGTTGCTTTTGAAATTTGAAATGAATTCTCATTGTTTAATAATCCTAATTCCGAATTTGCTTCACGCACTCTTGCTGTGGCTACATCAGCTTTAATAAGAACCCCAGCTTCTTCAAGAGCAACTGTCTGTGCTGTATTTTCTTTCGAACGAGCTAAGACTTCTTGACTAACTTTTACCAGTTCTGAATCCTTTAAGACATTATAATATCCTTGAGTTATCTGCAGGATCAGATTCTGTTTGATACCTTCATTCCTGTTGATTGTTGCAATCAACCCCTCTTTAGCTTGGGCACGGTTTACTTCACGTTGTCCATTATCCCAGAGTGTGTACCGACCTGTTAATCCTAAATCGTAGTTCTCTGGTTCAAACCCAAAATCGATTCGATCATTAAAATCGTATCGACCAGAAGAAGTGACTGTTGGAAAATATCCCGCACGAGAATTTTTCACTCGTAATTCTTGAATAGCTAAACTTAATCGAGCATTTCGTATACTTGTTGCAGTTTCCAAACCCATTTGGACACACTGTTCCAGGGTTAAAGGTCTTGATAAGTCAATTTCTTGTTGTTCTTGAGCAAATATACAAGAAGTGACTGTAAGTTGTATGGTGAATAAAATTAGTAGAAATCTATTATAACAACGAACCATTAGCATCTCCTTAAAACTAAAAACTCTAATGCAGGTGTTTCTTGAGAAAAATGTATATCTATTTGACAGATGATATGTGTGAATGTTCAGTAGAAATGGTTTATTAATTCGGGTCAATTACGTAACTAATTCGACGCATCAGAAGCGTTAAAGTTTAGGTATTCTTGATACAATACAGTATAAAATGAATTATCTATTACTAATGTAATTGGATATACTGATTTTGAATTACTATCTACGCCACCAAGATTTTCTATTCTTGTAAGAATCTAATAGGTTAGAGATAGTCTTGTCTTTTTTATCTATCTCTAACACCGAATTACATGCTTTGATCACTTGTTGTTTATCAGATTCTTCATTAGACTCTTGATATCTGTGATGATAACTATTAGCAACAGCACTCAGATATTCAACTGGATCTATGTTGCTTGGGATAGTGTCAGGTAATTCTTGGATTAAACTGATAGACTGATTCCATTCATTTTGATATGAATAACAGATAACCTTATAATATAAAGATTCGATCTGAGAATTATCTAACCGATATGCTTGATCAAAACAACTTATTCCATCCGTATAGGCAGTATTATCCAAATGTAATTTTCCAAGTGTAATATAAAACATATACAATCCACTGACGGATATTGTATATAGGTCTACACCAGAATTTAATAACCATTCTCTCTCAATTAGAAATTCAATTGCAGAATTTCGTTCTTCTTGTGTAATAGAAATATCAGTGAGAAGATGTTTTGCTACTGCAGCATTAGGATATATTTTTGTTCTACTTTTTAATAGTGGGTATGCCTGTACTGATTTATTCATTGATATGAGTTTAATTCCAGTTGCAATACGGAACAGAGAGACAATCTGATTACTGTTTTGTCTGGACATTTGATCAGTCACCAAGTCTTTATTATCACTAAAATGTCTATTTAGTGATTCGAGTGACTCACGTATTTCAGAATTCTCACTATTTATCTTGTGTGCTTGAGATAGAAATCGCTGTGATGCATATAATTCATTCCATTCTCTATAGATAGAACCGAGACGATAATAGACATAAGCAAGGGTATCAGAATCTGTTTCACACATCAGGATTTCATCATAGAATGCAATTGCTTCTGGGTATCGTTCCTCCGATTCCATGACTTTTGCTTTTAAGGTTAAATCTGACATAATGGTTTAAGCCGTTTGAATTATCTATAATAGTATAAATTCGATTTGATTATGAACTGTTTTCATCCTGTAATAACTGTAGACACATTACCTCAAGTGCTAATATCTTAGTTACATTGGTGTTCTTTATAAGTTCCTTAGTCTTAAAAACAGTTTTTATGGATTGTTGAATACGTACTCTTGAATATCTCGGCGTAAGCATTTGTAGTTGTTCAATTGCGGTTCTATGTGTCAAAAGTTCGATAGGTGCGTCTTGTTGAATAAATAACAGATCTCTATACCATGAAATCAATTTATCTAAATTTTCAATATCCTTTTCAAACTCTTCTGCTAACCGAAAAGCTGCTAATTTTTCTGTTTCAATAAGTATTTTTGGAACTGATTCTTCACCTATAGAATCTTGCTCAATTAGTGAAATGGCATTTCCTACCACTCCACCAGACAATATTGTAATTGATGAAGCAGTGTGTTCATCAATGTTAAATTGTCCCATTAATGCTACTGTTAGTTCTTTCTGTGCCAATGGATAAAAGGGGAGAACTTGGCAACGAGACCGTATTGTGGGAAGTATTGTTTCAATATTCTCAGTTAATAGGACAATAGTTGAGGCGGAAGGCGGTTCTTCTAATGTCTTTAGCAGTGAATTTGCTGCATAATTATTCATACATTCCGTATTAACTAAGATATAGATTTTTCTTCTACCTTCAAGAGGTGGATAATGAATCTTTTGCTGAAGCTCACGTATCTGATCAATCTTTATTTGTGCACCATCAGGTCGAATTATCCGAAAATCAGGATGGTTCCCATTTTCAATCTTACGACAACCTCGACATGACTTGCATGGCGAACCTGAATTGTTTTTATCTTCACATAGGATCAACTCCGCAAAATACATTGCTACAGTTTCCTTACCAACTCCCTTTATACCAGAGAACAAATATGCCCCTGCAATACGTTCTGATTTTACTGCATTTTGTAGTTGAGAGACTATATTTTTATGGCCAATTATCTCATTACTCATTGCTTAGATGTAACCTGTTTTTCATTTCAAATAGAATCTTTTGGTGAATGGTGTCTATATCAAGTCTTGCATCGATTAATATTACTCGTTTTGGTTGAGATTCGGCAACTGATAAATATCCGTTTCTAACTTTCTCATGAGACTCAATTGATTCAAATTCAAGTCGCGTTAGTTCTTCACTGGAATCATGTTTACGTTCAAGTCCGATATCAGGTGGCAAATCGAGCAGAAATGTAAGATCTGGTGTCAGCCCATTAGTAGCGATGTCATTTACCTGATTTACTAACTTAAGATCAATACCTTTACGAAACCCTTGGTATGCTATTGTAGCATCAGTAAAACGATCACAGATAACAATCTTACCTTCGTCTAATGCGGGAACGATTAACTCAGTAATATGTTGAGTGCGTGCAGCGGCAATTAACAACAATTCTGTTGTTGCAAAAATCGTCTCTTCAGATAGAAACAGATCCCGTATTTTTTCTGAAAGTATTGTACCTCCCGGTTCTCTGGTTAGTACTACATCGTTATTAAAAGCTTCTGCTAATAGACGTATTTGAGTGGTTTTACCTGCACCTTCCACACCTTCTATTGTGATAAAATATCCTTTCTTCGTCATATCTATATAATATCATGTCGTATTCAGTCTATCAAGTATATAACTTTAAGAAACACCCTGATTACTTTGACAATTTGTGTATGATTATGCTATATTTACTTATGTTACTAATCCTCTGTTTGAATGTAAGTATTGAGAATTGGAATGAAATCTATGAAACAAGCAAAGAAATGGATTTACAAAAATCCAGATCTTGATTTGAGTTTTTCTCTTGCAGCAGCGTTAGATGTATCTCCATTGATAGCTCGTTTATTGATAAATCGCGGAATTACTACTGTTGAACAAGGGAGGACTTATCTATACCCAACCTATGATGACTTACATTCACCGTTTGAATTAGCAGATATGGTTAAAGCCGTTGAAAGAATTAAGAAAGCGATTAAGAATGGAGAACAGATTTGTATATACGGTGATTATGATGCAGATGGAACGACCGCTACTGCCCTATTAATGAAAGCATTTCAGCATTTAGATTATACACCTAAATATTATATACCGCATAGATATGAGGAAGGATATGGACTTAATGAAAACGCAATCAGAGAAATAGCAGAAAAAGGGAGTTCAGTCTTAATTACAGTTGATTGTGGAATTACTTCAGTGAATGAAGTAGAAACAGCAAATAGTCTTGGGATAGATGTAATATTAACAGACCATCACCAGCCACCTGTAGACGAAGCACCCGCTGCTTATGCAATTATATCACCTAAAATTCCAGGAAATCAATATCCGTATGAACATTTAGCAGGTGTTGGTTTGGCATTCAAATTAGCTCAAGGATTGATAGATCATCAAGAATGCCTTATATCACTTCTTGATCTGGTTGCATTAGGAACGGTGGTTGACCTTGCACCAATCACAGGTGAGAATCGTGTTTTAAGTAATCTGGGTTTGAAAGAAATTAACAAAGGAAAACGGTTGGGGATACAAAAACTGTGTGAGGTGGCAGCTATCGATGGGAAACCAATTGTTGGAAATTCTCTCGGCTTTAAGTTAGGACCACGTTTGAATGCTGCTGGACGAATGGATACTGCTAAAACAGTCGTAGAACTCTTGATTACAGATAACGAAGATGAAGCAGAAGAATATGCTAAGAAATTGGATGAATTAAATACAAATCGTAAAGATGAAGAAAAAGGAATACAAGAACAAGCCGTTCAACAACTAAATGATGAATATGACCTAAATACTGCAAAAGGTCTAGTGGTAGCAAGTGATAGATGGGGAGACAATGCCAAAGGTGTCGTTGGTATTGTCGCTGCCCGTCTTCTGGAACAATTCTATCGTCCGGTTTTTGTTTTGGCAATTGATGGGGAGTATGCATCAGGATCCGGACGTTGTATAGAAGGAATGAATCTGGCTGATAGTTTAAATAGTTGTTCACATTTACTGAAAAAACATGGTGGACACCAAGCAGCTGCAGGTGTCACTCTTGAAACGAATAAAATATCCAAATTTAAGGAAGCCTTTGATGCCTATTCATCTGAAAATCTAACAAAAGAGGATTTGGTACCTAAGCTATACTTAGACTTTGAAACAAATCTGTCTTCGCTCACGTTAGACACTTTAGAACAGTTTGATCTATTAGAGCCTTTTGGCAACGAAAACCTACCGCCGCAATTTGTAAGCAAAGGGTTGCGAATTTCACGTTCTGCTTCTCCAATGGGTAAAGATAAAGAACATATGCAAATGTATGTTAGTGATGGATCAAATCCAAAAAGAACAGTTGGTTGGAGAAAAGCTGAACACATTCCAATCTTAAATGGTAATAATATCTCAATTAATCTTGCTTATTCTACAGGAATTAATGATTATAATGGAAGACGTTCAGTAGAGTTAACATTTGAAGAGTATCAAATAGTTGATCGTAATCCGCAATATGCCATATATCCACCTACAGACACACAGTCATCTGGAAGAATAGTTGATTGTCGTTCAAATAATAAAAAAGATTATCTTATTAATTTATTGAACAGTAAGAATCCTACAATTATATATGTACAAAACTCAGATATGATTGAACTGTTATTGACCAAGTTGATTCCTGAAAAGGCTTCATTAGTCGGTACACATGTCAAGACTTGTACAGAGAATCGGGAGATTAATCTATTAGAACAAATTAAGAATGGTGAATTAACAGCAATTGTATCTGACTCAACTATTTCTGAAGTTTCATTACAGAAACTACCTATTATTGAACATGTGGTGTTTTGTCATCTTGAAATTGATCCAACTTACTTCTTTAAAAGATGTTTTCCATTAACACTTTCTCAAAATGATACTTCATTACACCTACTATATAACAATCAATCAGATGTGGATCTGTTAAATAAGTGGGTTAATAATCGATATCCAGATGAGAAATTGCTACGTTCGGTCTATACGGAATTAAAGGGTATCATTAATACCGAATATACTAATTTTGACACTTTAGTTGAAAAATTAGACATAGTATCAAAGGATGGATTGGAGACTGGATTGAAGATATTCGAAGAACTTTCACTAATTAATAAAAATAGTGATAATGGTTCTGCTTTTTTCAAGTTAGCAGAAACTTCTAAGAGTCATTTGGACAGATCCCAAACATTCTTGAAGAGTCAATGGTTAAAACAGAATTGTCTCAATTTTATTGAATTTCAGAATCAAGATAATATCCAACCAATTTGGGAAGAGATAAAAAATGAGTGTCGAATCTCTAATTGAAAAAATAGAAAGACATAATCCAGACGCGGAGATTGATTTTGATTTTCTCACCGAATGTTTTAATTTTGGTGAGAATGCACATAAGAAACAATATCGTAAATCTGGTGAACCCTATTTCCATCACTGTATTAGAACTGCAGAAATACTTGCACAACTCAGAATGGACATGGATACAATTTGTGCTGGTCTCATGCATGATGTGTTGGAAGATACGGGTATAACACGTACAGAAATGGAAAAGAGATTCGGTAAGGACATTGCCAATTTAGTGGAAGGTGTAACGAAGATTGGTAGGTATAAATTCAGCGGTGGACAACGTAAAAGACAGGCAGAAACATATCGTAAATTGTTGTTAGCAACTGCTGAAGATATGCGGGTAATCTTGATAAAACTTGCTGACCGTCTTCACAATATGGAAACTCTTGAACACCTATCCGAAGAACAACAGCAAAGAATCTCAAAAGAGACTTTGGAAATATATGCTCCAATTGCACATCGCCTTGGAATTTGGTCAATAATGAGTCGTTTGGAGGACATTTCTTTCAAATATCTTTTGCCTGAAACATATAGAGAAATTGCAGATCTTCTTAACGAGAAGCTTGATGAACGACAGTCTTATTGCCAGAAAATGGAAGCTACAATACATGCTGAATTAAAAAAACACGGTATCAATGCAAGAGTAAGAGGAAGAACAAAACATATATATAGCATCTATCAGAAAATGCACCAAAAAGGGACGCCTTTTAAGGAGATCTGTGATCTGGTAGGCTTGAGGGTTATCGTTCCAGATGATTGGAATTGCTATAGTGCCCTCGGTGTCTTGCATTTAAGGTGGAATTATCTGCCTGATCGTGTACGGGATTGGATCGGTCAACCTAAAAAGAATGGATACCAATCCTTACATACTACAATTATAGATGATGGTAAACCTATCGAAATTCAGATTCGTAGTACAGAGATGCATCAGGTTGCAGAAAACGGAATAGCTGCACATTGGGGGTATAAGGAAGGGGTACCAACAACAAAAGAAGCATTATCGATCTTTGCAAATTACAAAGAGATGTTAGATGATATACAAGACACACAAGATGTACCTGACCGGTTTATTGAATCAATGAAATTAGAGCTTTTTCAGGATGAGGTATATGTTTTTACGCCAAAAGGTGATATTCACGCATTACCTGTTGACTCAACAGCCATTGATTTTGCCTATAAAATTCATACAGATATTGGGAATACATGCTGTGGGGCGGAGGTAAATAATGTCTTGACACCAATACGGGAACCACTACAGAATGGTGACCGTGTGAATATACTTACACATCCTAATAGTAAACCGAGTCGTGCATGGTTACGGTTTGTGAAAACTGCTAACGCACGTACAAAAATACGACATTGGTTTAAAGAGAAGGATAGAATTGATGCTCTTGAATTAGGAAAAAAACTACTTAAAGCAGAACTTCAAGTAACATCTATATATTCAAATGATATTTTGAAATCACCTAGATTAATTGAGATTGCTAAAGAACTTGGACTTGAAAATTTGGATGAACTCTTTATAAACATAGGAAATGGAAATGAATCTGCAACTGAGGTGATTAATCAATTAATTCCCGAGATTCCTGATGAAATAGATGAGGACATTACCGAAAATCGTGTTGAACCAACAATTCAGTTAGATAATGGAATTGATCTGGGGATGTTTCGCTTTATGAAATGTTGTAACCCAATTCCAGGTGATGATGTAGTGGGTTATCTAACACGGGGCAGGGGTGTATCAGTACATCGGTCAGGGTGTGTACGACTACTTGATGAACCTGAACGGTTTCTTTCAGTAAACTGGGTCGCAGAAGAAGGAATTAATTTTCCAGCACAAATATACGTAGAATGTGATGATAAACCTGGAATGTTACGTGAAATTACAACTGCAATTGCACAATACCATGTCAATATAAGAGAAGGTAATTTTAAAGCATCAACTGTTACTACAATTGATGATACAGCTGCAGACTATTTTATTTTAGATGTAACCGGGGTGGACCAACTAAAACAAGTGATGGATGCAATCAAAGAATTAAAAGGTGTTGTTAGCGTGGTAAGAAGAATGTAGAATAGAAATTATCTAAGACGGCATACCTGAGATTACTTTAGTAATCTTGCCACCACGTATACAGGATGTACAAACCCTAATACGCCTTGTGCCTTCTTGAGTCAATACGCGGATACGTTGAAGGTTAGGTAACCAACGACGTTTCGTTCGATGATCTGAAGCACTTATCTGATGTCCGGTTCGTGGTTTTTTACCACATACTTTACATACTCGTGACATTTTACTCTCCTCAACAAATATTTTTTATACCAATTAGCACTTATAAGAATAACACATATAGGCAAGAAAATGCAAATTTATCTTTATAGAATAAATGTAATTTTAATTTTAGTATTTTCATTTATTTTCATCGGGTGTAGTGAAGATAATGAAGACTTTCCAGAACGAATAATTGAACCCGAACCATTAAAGTATGGAACTGTATCTGGGAGAGTGGTTGATGCCAACACTAGCAATCCATTGTCAGGTTCAGTTGTAAAATTATACGGATTAGAAATTAAGACTGAACCTGATGGTCTTTTCGCTTTTCAAGGTATTCCGTATGATGTGGAGCAAGAATTAACAGTTACAGATCCTGATTATCAAACTAACAAACAGATTATTACCCTGTCAAATGAACGTTTAATTGTTAATGTTGATCTAATTCCTCTCATAGATACAGAGGAAGAACTGAATGAGTTCTTTGATTCGTTTTCAGAATTAATTGAAACAATTGATTCAGAGAATATCCCCGCAATACAATCACATTTTTCTGAATCCTATGTAGCATCGGACGATCCAATAACCATGTTTGGTGTTCTATCGGGTGTGATTCCACCGAATTATGATACCATAAGACCAACTATAACCGAATTGTTTATGGACTATTCTTGGTTAGAATTTAGTTTCAAAGACAAAGAGATGGATATTAGGGATGCCAGAAAGGGTGCAGTTCAATTAGTATTGGATGTTGATTCAGAAGGAGCTGAAGATAAAATACTACGCCATTTACAAGCACATAGTTTGTTTGAATTGCGTCGTGAAGGTGGAGATTGGAAAATTGTGTATTGGGAATTACTTCAATTAGATATTGGTGCATAATAGATTTGCTATTGCAGCAAATTCGGTAATATCTAAAGTCTCTGGTCGTCTTTGAGGTAATATATCTAAGCTTGATAATATTTCTGTCAATTTATCTGATGGTGCAAATCGTTTCAAAGAATTTTTCAACATTTTTCTTCTACCACGAAAAGACTCCCTTACTAACCGAAAAAAGAAAGACTCGTCCACTACAGTTACCCTTGGTGTATCAAGCATAGACATCCTGACTAATGCCGATTCTACCTTCGGTTCAGGGTAGAAATTATCCGCTGAAAGAGTTCCAATCAGTTGTGTATCTGCATGGTATGAAATTCCAATTGTTAGGGCACCATAGTCTTTTCCACCAGGACTTGCTACAATCCTTTCTGCTACCTCACGCTGCATCATTAATACACAACAACCAAGATAGTCTGAATGTTCTAACAATTTCCATAAAATAGGTGTTGTTATAGCATAGGGTAAATTGGCTATCACCTTGGGGTATGTGTCTGTTGGAATAAGCAATGGTAGATCTAATTCGAGAAAATCTTTGTGAATGATTTCGACCGATGAATCATCTGCAAACTGCGAATCCAATTCTTCATATAGAATAGAATCTACTTCAACACCAATAACTCTTCCCGCAAAGTTAGCTAATTCTGTAGTTAGAAACCCAAGACCCGTACCGATTTCAATTACAACATCAGTTTCAGATACCTCACCAGCATCAATAATTATTGACAGTACTTCTTCATTAATTAGGAAGTGTTGACCTAATTGTTTTTTTGGATGTATGCGGTTTGTTCTTAGGAAGGTTTTAACTTGATTGAGTAGCGTCATCTTTATATTATTCCAAGTTCTTCAACACCTTCGCCAAATTATTGAGTTTATTGAAATGTCTTCATAGGGTATAAATCGAATGAACAGTGATGATCCAATATTCAGTAATAAAAAAACATACGGTTTTTGCTGATGTTATTTTATTTCTCTCTTTATGAATGTATTATCTAATGTTAAAACAGGTATTTGAATCCCCATGATTCAATACACATTTCGCCCCGCTGGGCTATTCTACATGAGTCATATATGGTTAGTTAAATATACAAAAGCGTTTATTATGACGAAGGTATTGGTTCTTAATTCTTTTTTGATAACACTTAAGTATAAGAATCTAATTAAGAAAAGAGAATAATGGTATTATATAATCATCTTCATGATACGATCTAAGATAACATTAGCAACTTCCCGTTTTGAAAGGAGGGGTAATTGCTCACACTTATCGGCTCTATCCAGAATCGACACTATATTAGTATCTGTTTCAAATCCTGCCCCTTCAGCAAGTAGATCATTTGCTATTATCAGATCACAGTTCTTACGAATTAATTTCTCTTTGGCATTTTCAAGTACATTTTCAGTTTCAGCTGCAAAACATACAGTGAGTTGATTTGTTTTTGTTTTTCCAAGAGTATATGCAGTATCAGGAGTCTTTTGAAGATCCAACGTTAACGTATCATTAGTCTTTTTAAGCTTATGTGGTGTATATTCTTTAGGTCGATAGTCTACTGGGGCAGCAGACATTATGGCAATATCTGTGTTAGTAAATAAACTCACAACAGAATCGTGCATTTCTTGTGTGGTATCTACGTTAATGATTTTCACATTGTTTGGGGGAGTGATAGTTGTATGTCCACTAACCAAATACACATTTGCACCACGGGCTGCTGCTTCTTCTGCAATTGCATATCCCATTTTACCACTTGATCCATTAGTGATAAATCTAACTGGATCTATGTATTCCCTTGTGGCACCAGCTGTAACAAGGACATTTTTCCCTTGAAGTTCTTTATTCTGTGAAAATATATCTTTGGTATAGTCAAGAATTACATCAACAGAACTTAACCTGCCTTCCCCTTGATATCCACATGCCAGATCCCCACTATCTGGATTGACAAATCGTATTCCATTTTTTCTTAGTGTATTGATATTCTTCTGTACGGAGGGATTATGTAACATATGTCCATTCATCGCAGGTGCAATAAGTATAGGACAATGAACAGATATAGCTACAGTCGAAAGAGCATCATCGGCAATCCCATTAGCCATTTTACCTATAATATTTGCGGTGGCAGGGACAATTGAAAGTAAATCTGCACGATCTGCCAGATCAATATGTGGTGGTTTCCAATGGTCACCTGTATCAAATAGGTCAAGTAGAACAGGATTTCGTGAGAGAACTTGGAATTGTAAAGGATTAATCAAGCGAGTGGCATTTTGGGACATCACTACATGTACCGAAGCTCCCAATTTAACCAATTGACTGGCATAATCAAGAGATTTATGGATAGCAATTCCACCAGTTACCCCTAATAGGATAGTTTTCTCTTTAAATTCCATAATAATATTGTATTCGAATATCTTCTATTGTGGTAAGCCAAAGGTTTGAAGGAGTGTGGTTGTTTGATCTGTGTTTATACGGGAACGTTCTGCGGAGATTATATTCTGGATTTGTGTTACTGCTTGTTCAATCTTATTTTCAGGATTAACTACACAATAATCGTATTGGTAAATTTGTCTGAGTTCTGTTTTAGCGATTTCTAATCTGTTTTTGAGTTCCTCTTCAGATTCGGTTTTTCTTCCACGTAATCGTTTTTCCAGAATATCATAGGTTGATGGAATAAGAAAAATTAGTATACTTCTGGCAGGTTTTAGATTTTGCTTTTTAATTTGAAGAGCACCGTTAACCTCAATTTCTAAGACTGTGTCTTTCCCTTCTCGTTGGGATGTATCTAATTCAGACTTTGGTGTTCCGTAATAATGTTCTCTATATTTTGCCCATTCTATAAAGTAGTTGTTCTGTATTTTTTTCTCAAATAAGGGTTTTGTAAAAAAGTGATAGTCTTGACCATCAATTTCTTCAGGACGGGCAATTCGTGTAGTAGCAGAGATAGAGAGTCTTAAAGTTTTATCAGTATCACATAATACTTGTGTGACAGTACTTTTCCCACCACCGGATGGTCCAGAAATGACAAAAACTAAATTTTGATTAATGAGGGGTGATGAATGCATGTCAGATACATTTAAATAGTTAATCTGCTGCTTCAGTAGCTTCTGCTAATTCTAATAGTATAGGCGATTCGACCCGTATAGCGTCCTTAATACAAACTTCTTCACAGAGTTTACAACCTACACAATCCTTCGGTTTCACTAATTCACAAATTCCGAAGAAACTCTCTGCATGTTCACCAGTATCTGGATCTTTGAGTTCAAGGCATTCCCATGGACAGATATGAACACAGAAATCACAACCTGAACAGAGTTCCTCATAGATAACTGCTATAGGTCTGTATGTTGGACGAGGAATGAATTTACATACAGCACCGAATTGGTCCCGAATTGCTTCCACTGGACATACCAACCCACAAGCACTACAATCAATACATATACTTGGATCAATAATATGTAGCATATTACGATCACCTGTAATGGCATCAACAGGACAATTCGTCAAACAAGCCGTACACCCTATACATTCATCAGTTATAAAATAAGCCATAACAACTACTCCTTCTGATAATCCATATTTTAACATAAGGTCTTGTAAATGTCAAATTGTTAATACCTATTTTGATAGTACATCTAAAAGGTTGTATTATATAGAAAAAATTGATATACTATCTCAAAATTTCTTAGGAAGAATTAATGGCAACACAAGAAGAACTATATGATATCGCTCTCACGCTTTTCGGTGAAAATAAGCTTGAAGATGCTGTTGAAGCATTTATTAAATTAATTGAAACATATCCAGATTACATTGAAGGGTATCTTGGTTTAGGGCACGCTTATGAACGTCTTAGTCAATACGATGAAGCAATAGAGGCTGTTAAAAAAGCAATAGAAATTGATCCGAATGATCCACTTGCTTACACAAGTCTATCTATCTGTTACCAAAGAAAAGGCATGATACAGGAAGCAGAGGATGCCATGGCAAAGTCACAACAGATTCAGATGGAAGATTCAAAATGATCAGAGGAGAATAATGTCAAATATTATCTTACTTAATCCTACCGCATCTGAAGAAACTCAGGTGAAATATCTGTCCCCTCGACTTGATTCCCTAAACGGAAAAGTGATGGGATTGTTGGATATTACCAAGAATGGCAGTGATATTTTCCTTGATCGGTTAGAAGAATTGATATGTGCTCGATTTGAAGTAACTGATGTTGTTCGGATTAAAAAACCGACTTTCTCACGACCTGCTCCAGTAGAATTGCTTTCTGATCTTGCTGATAAAGCTGATTTTGTTATTGAAGGTCTTGCCGACTGAGGCTCATGTATATCGTGCAGTATGCACGACGGTAGTGTCTTAGAGGAACGCGGAGTTCCCAGTTTAGCAATCTGTACAGAAGTGTTTTTTGCTGCAGGCAAGGTACAGGCACGAGTTCTTGGACATAGCGAATTAGAACCGTTGACTGTAGCACATCCTATCCAAAGCCTGACACCAGAACAGATCCGTAACCGTGCTGATGATGTAGTTGATTCAATCGTAGAGCGGTTAACGGTTTAAGTTTCCTCACGGGATAAAAACACCTATTCATTCTCCATCAAAGGCATTTTAAGAGAAAATCGTTATATCCCAGACCGTACCTACCGGGTTTGGGGTAAATTCTGAATTGCCGAAATATCTTCTTGATCTTCATCATACCTTTGAATTGGGAATGTCTAAATGACAATCATATTGTTGAATTAAGATTCCTGATACGCAGGCGAAATTTGTAGTGTTCTTTTTAGATTCGTAGTTAAAAAATAAATGTAAGAAAACCCCTCTCCGCGTAATCTGTATTCAGAAAAGAAAACCATCATTACCCAAAGTCTTCTTCCCCGTGTAATCCGAGATTCTGACATAAACAGCAATAGCTGTCGACTATCAGCGTTTCAGACAACAACATGCATAATACATAAAAATAAATTGAAGAAAATAAATGACAAAGCAACTAATATCATATACATAAATATACGTTACAATAACATATAGAGAATAATTATAATACATAGTAGTAATATAAAGTGTATAATAATCAAATCCAATAATATGATTTTTCAGGAGTGAATCTGACGATAAATATTATGTTATGAGAATAATAATAGTAAAAACAGAATCATCGCTCATCAAGGAAAACTACAAAATTGTAACTTTTTTCAAATTTTAGTATTAGAGGTTTAATTCGCTACAAACCCAGACAGGGACTAATAGGAAAGGCAGTGTAATAACAAGAAACAATCCTACACTTTGTAGGAAAAGTGTAACATTTTCTCACACATCTAATAAAATGCATTAAGTTGGAAAAATGATAAAATCATCTTAATAATGTAATAGCTGAGATTTAATACTATTGTAAATTGTATACTGAAAACCAATAGCTATAATCTATAAAAAATACACATGGAAATTACGATATTTATACCAACAACTTTATATACTCATAACAGCAGGGTTATTTAGTTTTCGGTATTTTCTTCTATAATGTTCACATTCGTGAATTATTTATAGGTCGGAGTGGAACGTAGCGATACCCGATATGTATTGTTCATATTGGTTAATCGAACTC
>JAGFCA010000015.1 GCA_022394755.1 Candidatus Poribacteria bacterium | reverse complement strand
GTGTAATTTGGGTATTAACTATTTGATCGGATAACACAGATTACGCAGAATAGATTGATAGTCTGAAACATTCTTACACTTATGACACACAATAGGTTTGGTGTATTACCCGTAATCATACATGTCAATAAATATTAGAACCAATTTCATAAATCAAATATTTGGAAGAATCTTTGATCTTACCATGCATTATATTTTGATACAACGGGCGGGAACCCACCCCTATGAAAGAGGAATTTACTTAAAACGCACGATTCGTATTTATGAGATACACTGTAATAAAGTGATGCTAAAATCCATATAAAATACCTTATGTCCGCGAATCAGGAATCAACGATACGAATGGCATTAGCGATTCAATAGGCTACAGACAAATAGCAAATTAGTAAGTCCTACCAATAATGATTGACTCTGTTATATATATATGTTAAAATTCTTTTATTATAATCTTTGAGGAGGGAACAAATATGCTTAGAAGTTTATTATTGTTTAGCATTCCACTGATGTTGGTATTCATGGTCAGTCATGGTAATGCTATTGAAGAAGGAGACATAGTTGTCTATTATTCTTTCGATAAACTGGATGGAAAGAAATTCAAGGATAACTCAGGTAACGGGAACGATGCGGAATTATCTGGAGATGGAAAGTTAGTTGATGGTCAATTTGGCAAGGCAATTAACCTTACTGGTGGAATTGTACAGATGGTTCCTGCCAATGACTTTATTGTTCCTATTGGTGAAAATGGCCAAATTACAATGGAAGCATGGTTTTATCTTAATGAACATGCAGCCTATGATGGTATCATCTCTATTGAAGCGGAGGCTGGGGGTTGTTGTGAATTCCGAACAATGGTGAATCCCGAATTTAATCCTTTTTGGGATGCTGCACACCATGTAGACAAAAAATTGGTTGGTTTTCAATTTGAACTAAAGGAATGGTATCACTACGTTTTAGTCGCTGACGGTAAAGATGGCAAGATATATGTTAATGGTGAATTCATCGGTTCTCAAGATGAAAATTTTGAATTCCCAAAATTCAAAAAAGCTGTTATCTATATCGGGGCTGGTGAAAGTCCTGCTCACCATAAGGTTGAAGATGCAATTATTGATGAAGTGGTAATCTATTCAAAAGCATTAACTGAAGAGGAAGTAAAATCCTCTATGGAACTCAGTATACCTGGCGTTTTGTCTGTTGAAGCTAATGATAAATTAGCGGTAACTTGGGGACAGATGAAATCAAAATTCTAAATCTCTACGGATTCCACTTTCAATGGTAAAATGTATATGAAATTTGGCTTTCTATCAAAGATCTTTGAAGGTGCTTTGAGCATTGAAAAGACATATAATGAATGTGATAAGGCGTTAGGTGCATTACGTGCCTATAATGAAAAACAAGAAAAGGAAAATGCAACTATCTCTGCTGCGGATAAGGCTGAACTTGATGATACTGTAAACATTGCTATTGAAAATGCTACACGTATTATAGAAAAAGAGGGTGAACGAAATTGGCCAGGTGTTTTTCGTGAAATGCACAAGAATTTAGCAAACATCTATTTAGAACTTGAGGAATACGATAAAGTTCGTGAGAAGTGTGAACATCTACAGGACTATGGAGAGGTAGGTAAAATTGATGCGGAAGAAGTACTCAAGAATCTGTATGAAAGAGAGAATGGAGATTCTGATAGTACTTCTGATGAATCACAACCGAATGAATCAAAACAGAATGTTGCAGTGGATGATTCATAATGCTATATCTCTATTGAATGGAAATATATCATTTGTAATTGTTATTACAAAACCAGTATATTTACTGGAATCCTTGGAACATTGAGTTAATCAACTTGATTTAACCAACCCTATCTGTTCCAGCCAAATACATGTCATTTCTGAACCCAGCTGCATTTTATCTTTTAGGGGCAATCCCAATTGTGATTGCCCTACATTTTTTAAAACTACGCAGACAACGCCAATTGGTACCGAGTATAATGCTATGGCGATCAGGAGCAGAGGATCAGAAAGCGAATATACCATTTCAACGGTTACGAAACATACTCCTTCCCTTATTACAATGTTTCTTTTTATTATTTATCATTACAAGTGTGGCGCGTCCAGTTATACATATACCCAGTATTATACAAGGCAAAATTGTCTTCATAATTGACAATTCTGCAAGTATGCTTTCAATGGAATCAGGACAAACAAGATTAGATTTGGCGAAAAAGGAAGTCTTGAAGATCATTGATGGGATTAAAGCAAGTGGGGGTATAATGATAATGGCCACACATTCAAATCAACAGTACATTCAACAGCCTTTTACAACCGATCAAGAAAAGTTAAGACACGCTATTGAAAACATCAAGCAAACACATATAGCAGTAGAATCCACCACTGTATTTGACTACGCATCACGATACTTAGATTCACCACAGGATAAAATCTACTTTGTCAGTGATTCTTTTGATAATTTACCCGCTATTTCAACTACAATTGAAAAAATATCTGTTGGTGATAAAGCTGATAATATTGGTATTGTTCAGTTTAGTGTGGAGAGAGTTGAGGATTATCTTACCATATTGGCAGTAATTCAAAATTTTACAGATACTGATATAGAAATTGATACTCAAATTGAGATAAATGGAGGTAATGTAATTACTGAAAAACCAGTTTCGATTACTGCAGGTAATCAGAAATCTGTCCTTTATTCAATACATGCTGATGGGTTATCTGAAACGGTATTACGGATGAACCTCATTGGCACTGATGATGATTTTGAAGTTGATAATTCTGCATGGACATTTTTAAATGAGGATAAAAATTTCAAAATACTACTCATCACAAATAGAAATCCATCTTTGTTGAAAGCACTCTTGAAAAATTACGGGAACCATGTAGAACTACAAACCATCACGACAGATGAATTCCATGGTAACAGCAATACGGATCTTATTATATTTGATGGAAATATCTCAATTGACGACCATCTATTGCAGGGAATGGAAACTAACAGTTTCATATTTATCAATTCTGAGACATTACCCTTCATAGAAGAAGATTATATGGAGATTGTCAGAAAACCTTTAATCAATATCATTGAAAACAAGACACATCCAATTATGAAGGGTATATCTTTAGTTGGATTATCAGTTAGGGAGTATATAAAACGGGAATTGCCTTTGTGGGGTGAATCCCTAATTGAATCTGATCAGGCAGGTTTAATATGGATAGGATCAAAGGAAGATAGTAGATATCTGATTTTTGAATTCGATGCATTCAACACAGGAATTTCATCTTTTTCACTTAATATTCCAGACGGACCATTGATGTTCTATAGGTGTTTGGAATGGTTGGAATCTAACAGTAGGGTAATTCGACCAATAAACTATGAGAGGGGTATCAATAATTCTTTAAGGACAGGTGAGCCTATAAGAATTACCTTCCCAATCACTCAAGATTCTGAATTATATGTGGAGAAACCAGATGGGAGTAAAGTTCAATTAATTGATTCGATATTCCGTGAAACAGAACAAGTCGGAATATATTCTGTACTAAATGATGATATATATATTGGGAAATTTGCCATTAATTTACTGGATGAAACAGAATCTTTTTTAAGACATTCAAAGTCTGAAAATGATTTGCAAGAGATTTCTGATATCGATCAATTACAAACCTATGAGAAAGAGATTTGGCAGTGGACTGCTTTATTAGGAGTTTGTTTGCTTTTATTCGAGTGGTTCATTTATCACAGAAGCTAATGCCAACAGAATCCGATCTATTAATTTCTGTCTTGGCACAACACCCTCAATTGTTTCAATAACCTCTCCCTTATAGAATAGTAGATATGTAGGTGTTCCACGTATATTATATTCGGCAGGTTTAAGAGGATTTTCATTTACCTCTAATTTGCCTACATGAAAGACATCACGGAATTCGTATGCAATTCTTGCTACAGTAGGTCTCATCAAAAAACAGTAGAAACAATATTTGGATTCAAATTCAACTAAGATAGGTAACTGCACATTCTGTATAGTACTATCGAGTGATACATCGGTTAATTTTAATGGAAAACCACTATACTTACCAAAGTGACTTGCTATTAGTGTTAGGTCAAGAATGTCAACCCTACCATCTTGATTAACATCTGAATTAGGGAACTGATCTTTTGGTATGTCCTCTCCAAATTGTGAAGCCACAAAAACCAAATCAAGAATATTTACTATCCCATCTGCATTAACATCGGAATATAGAAGAGGATCATTGATCTCTTCAGCATACAGCAAACTGACGGATAATGTGATAAAAAGAAAGAATAAACATTTTCTTATAGTCATAATTTAAACAAGCAATAGATATGGGTTCTGAATATATTGTGAAACAGATTGCAAGAACTGTGCAGCAGGAGCACCGTCAACAATTCGATGGTCGAATGTTAAACTAAGTGCCATCATATTACGAATGACGATATCTTCGTCTTGGACAACCGGTTTTTGGACAATCCGACCAACTCCGAGGATTCCACATTCTGGAGGATTAATGATTGGTGTAAAAGAATCAACACCAAAATTACCAAGATTTGTAATCGTGAAGGTTCCACCTTGAAGTTCTCCCGGAGTAAGTTGATTATTTCGAGCTTTTTCAGCAGCTGCTTTAATTTGTTCTGAGATCGTAGCCAAACCGATTTTATCAACATTACGGATCACAGGTACCACAAGACCATCATCTAATGCAACTGCAACACCGATATTAATATCAGTTAATAATTCTATTGTATCATCTCTAAGTGTGGCATTTAATCGAGGATGTTTTTGTAAACCACTTGCAGTAATCTTAACAATAATATCAGTGTAGGAAAGTTTGATCCCTTGTTCCTGCAAACTATCGTTGAATTGTTCTCGTATTTCGACAAGTGTTGTTGCATCAACCTCAGTATGTAAAGTGACACTTGCATTTGTTTGAATACTCATTGTCATCCGTTCTGCGATAATTTTACGGATTCCAGTGAATTCTACAACTTCACCAGCAGTTGGTGTAGTATGAAGTGTTTGCGGAGTTACTGCAGTATTCGCTTGGAGTACATCATCTCGTACAACCCTTCCATCCGGACCTGATCCATCAATAGTTGTTAGATCCAATCCAAATTCTTTTGCTAATCTACGTGCAAGAGGAGAAGCCTTTAAGCGGGATGAATCCGTAGGTGTAGGTCCTCTTGTTTCAATAAACCGGTGTATATCACTCTCAAGTATTCTACCACCTGGTCCTGATGCCTTCACTATTGATAAATCAATACCAAGCTTTTGTGCTAATTGTTTAGCTGCAGGAGATGCTTTGAAGGTATCGGTTATAGGAGTAGATTTTTGGGGTATTGTTTCTTGTATTGAGGTTTCTGATTTAGATTGTACCGGGTCATCAATCTGTTCTTGATCCGGCATGGTATCAACATCAACCCGCTCTATCTCTTCTCCTGGGGCTGCAATAATTGCTAATAATGCATTGACTGGAACATCATTACCTTCTTCAGCAAATAATTGTGCAATAACACCATCACAAGGTGATTCCTGTTCATGCACTACTTTATCAGTTTCGATTTCCAGTATAGGTTGTCCTTCGGTGATGGTATCTCCTTCCTTAACAAGCCATTTTCCGATCTTTCCCTTCGTCATTGTCTGATCCATTTGGAGCATTCTTAGTTCAACAGCCATCAATATCTCCTATCTTCTGCGAATTCTTTTGACTGGGATATAGTAGTTTTATACTATAGAGGTAATAGTGAATATATCAACTTGTAGATTGTTCAATAAGTTTTATGAGTAATTCTACATTCTCATCTTTTTCGAGAATAAGTGCAACTTTCTGATATTGTTCTCCCTTGAAAAAGGCTTGTACAAATGGACTAAAAGCAATCAACAATTGAGAACCCAGAAAGTTCAGTGGTTTCCCTGTTTCCAAAAACAATATTGCTGGTGTAGTCAGATTCTTTCTCACAATCCATTCCGCCAGTTTTTCAAGAAGGGCCCTTTGTTCATCTGCAGGAATATCGTCAATTACTGTTGGTATGTCTGCATTCTGATTATACATGTCAAGTTAGCCAAGTTGATAAATATATTTTACCATAATTCATTAGAATCATTAAATTATGTTAGTCTAATAAGTGTATGAATAATCATATCTATGTATAATTATCGTAAATACGGATGAATTAAAAAAGAAGAATAGATTATACTCTATGCAATCAAAGATCTAAATCACTTAAGTATTCAGCAATATGTTTGGGTTTTCCGTCAACTGTAGTTTCCATAGCAGCAATGACAAGAACAAAACTCTTGATATTATCTTCAATCCGAGTATCAGATGGTTTTCCACCTTCCAACCAGTTTAAAAACTCGTCAAAGAGATGCTGATGAGCATAAAACGGAATTCCTGGAGCTTCATACACCTCTTTTTCACCGCCTACACGATGAATCGTTATTTGGTTTCCTCCGGCAATTTCAACAGTTCCTTCTTCAAATTCAACTCGGTAGTGTTCACCATTCCAGCAATTGGTAATTCCAGCTGCAGTACTATTGCCTTCATAAGAGGCATGCACCCCGTTATCCATACGCATTAAATAATACCCACTTGAAAAATGCTTAAAACTGGACCATTCAGGATTCCAACCAAATCCAACCAAAGTTTCACAATTTCCACCTGAGAGAAACCTTAACATATCAAGATGGTGTACTGATGCCTCAAATAGGAGGCTAAAATCCATATCATGACGCCAATCAACACCCCAAGATAGATAACGTCGATAATCGCATGCATAGCGACCAACAATGTGTTGAATTCGTCCTAATTTGCCTTCTTCACGGATACGGACTAATTCCTGCTTATTATTCGCATATCTATAGTTTTGGATAATTGCACATGGTAATCCTGTGTTTTTTGATGTACGAACCATTGCTTTTGCTGCATCCAAGGTATCTGCAATCGGTTTTTCACAGATAACAGGCATGCCATTTTCCATAGCAGCTATTGCTGCGGGACTATGAAATGGAGGAGGTGTTGCAACACCACAGAAATCTGCTTTTACTGTAGCACATGCTTCATTAAAATCTGTGAAGAGTTGAGAGGAATTTAAACCTAATGCTTCACCTTGTGATTTTAGTACATTTTCCTTTACATCTGCTAAACCGATGATTTCAATCCGGTCCTCAAAGTTAGATCTGAAGTTATTGATCCATCCACCTGCCATTCCACTTCCACCAATCATTAGACATGTGTGTTTTGCCATAAAAACTCCTTAAAGTTAAATCAGGACATAAAATATCTTTAATTTCGATTATGATGATAGACTATCCTGCATTATTTTTCCTCTTTCTACGTAATCATCTTTCCCAAGACGCACACGCTCAAGTTCTTCTTCTGTAACCTCTCGTCGTATTTTTGCTGGTACTCCCATTGCTATGGTACCAGCAGGAATTTCTTGACCCTCCCGAACAAGTGTGCCTGCAGCAACAATGGCACGTTCGCCAATTTTGCAGCCTGTGAGTAATATTGCCCCCATACCAATCAACGCTTCATTGGCGATATTACAGCTGTGGAGAATTGCACTATGACCAATTGTAACATCATCCCCGATAAGACAGGGGATCTCTTTATCCATATGGATCACAGTTCCATCCTGGATATTAGTTCGACATCCAATGAGTATCGGTTCCAAATCACCACGTAAAACAGTGTTAAACCACACACTTGAATCCTCTCCAATTTTGACATTTCCAATTATGATTGAACCGGGTGCCACGAATACACTTGAATGAATTTCAGGTGTTATACCTTCATATTTTATTAACATAATAGCTAACTAATTACCTGTAAACAAGATTATTATTTGAGTTATTATTGTGCAACTAATAACTTACGTACATTTGCTAATCCATAAATATATGATGAAACAAATACTATGATGAGTAAAAATACCATTAGAAGAAATATATATAGATTATTCGAATACCATGCTATTACAGGTATAATGACAAATGCAACATCAATTAATAGAGTTACTGAAAAAGATAATACTCTTAGAAAAGTTTTAGGTTGATTGTTTAATTCTGCCATCCAAGGAAGTGTACCAATCATCGTATTCAAAACACAACCTACAGGCAATGATATAATTGGTGTAAGGAGTATGAATAGACGATTATCTGTTGGAATATTCAGTAGAAAAATAGCTGCCAATGACCAGAATTCGGCATATATTACTGCACATAGAAGAGCAGTAAGGAATTTACTTGTGAAAATCAATTTTGGTGATACTGGAGCTGTTTTTAACATCCACCATGTCTTGATCTCATCCCGTAAACCATTACAACTAATACCAAATGTAATAAGGAGACTATAAAGAACTATTTGTACTGTCAATATCTCAGATGCATTTGATTCTGATACATTTCCCTGATACCATAATACAAGGATATGTACAATCAGGAATAAGGTCAACATAATTATTGCAATTACCCGACCAGTATGTTTCATATAAATCATAAAGTCTTTTAACATCATGGATTGAATCCTTCCTCGGAAGATAGCAACTACAACACTATTTAACTCCGTAGAAGAAATTGTACTCTTTCGAGGAGACCTACGTTTAGATTTCAACTGGCGGACATTTTCCCATCCGCGTTTGTAAAACAAGTGGGCAGTTAACAAAGTTATTCCAATGGACAGAACAGTGAAACCGTATACTGCTATACCCCAACTAAAACGATCCCATGTAGATGAATTCGTATTTATACTGATCAACATTTGTCCTATCCATTCGTGTGGAAATCTGATTGCAGTCGTTTCTCCTGTTTTTGATGTTGCCCAGTTTAGTAGAAACTTCTTTATTGGAACTTCATCCGTCCCAATAAATAGTGAAAATGATAGTAAAAAACCAACAGATACACTCAAAGCTGTTCCAACTATTTTTATAATAGATAGAAGTTTGGATGACGCAAAAAATCGAGCAATTACCATCATACTAATCGTTACATAACTTCCAATCATAACAAGTAAGCAAATGGATATTGGAAGCAGAGTAATATAAAAATGCCATGGTAATTTGTAGATTACACCGAATACGACCCAAGGTGGACTTAAGAAACAGAGGATGCTCAAGAAACGGGTGGCAATTATATGAACGAACTTGTATCCGAAGATTGCTACTGGTTGAATTGGTGCTGCATGTAGGATAGTTGTATCGGGTGCTTCGAAAAGAATTTTCAACGAACTTTCCATTAATTCCTTTGCTACAATTAGTACCCCAAACAATAAGAAACCATTGATTACATTCAAGAGAAGCTTAGAAGGGGCATCGAATGAACGTAGATGTGAGAAAAGAGAAAAGCCTAAAAATGATAAAGCAAGAACGATAATAATATATCCGAATAATTTGAGAAGACTCTTTCGCCAGATCTGTTTGTTATATTTAAAGTTATTAAACCATCCATAACAATCTGCCTGTATGAGAATTCTAATGTCTTTTACCATTTGGAGTCCAAGTTCTAATTGATTGTGTGTTTTTAGCTATGATTCAAGAAAAAAGGATTGGACCTTGATGTTATCTCTTACATATCAGAGGTAAGATCGAGAAAAATATCCTCTAATGTCTCTACATGTTCCTCGTTAGAATCTACAGACTGGGATAGCATTTCACGTTTCTGTTTTTGTAGATCAGATAGTGTTCCTTCAGCAATTAATCGTCCCTTCGTGATAATCCCGACTCGGTCACAAATACGTTCAGCAATTTCAAGGATATGCGTTGTCATAAAGACAGTACACCCATGTTCACACCGACTCTGCATGATTTCTCTGACAGTTCTTGCGCTTTTTGGGTCAAGTCCACTTGTTGGTTCATCTAAAAATAGGATTTGAGGATGATGAATTAGAACGGAAATGAGAAGGATCTTTTTTTGCATCCCATAGGAATAACCTTTAATTTGTTCATCTGCAGCATCTGCTAATTCGAGTTGTTCAAGTAAAGTTCCCATTTCATTTTCCGCTTGAAGGGGTGGTACTTCATACAGATCAGCGATCATCCTAACGAATTGTCTGCCTGTTAATGCTTCATAGAGTTGTGGAGTATCTGGCATAAGTCCGATAATTGCTTTTGCTTGTAAGCTTTGTTCTTGAATATCGTACCCAGCGAGAGTCGCTGTACCAGAGGTAGGACGGATTAGACCAGTTAGCATATTGATTGTGGTTGTTTTCCCAGCACCATTTGGTCCAAGAAAACCAAATATCTCACCAGAATCAACTTGGAGTTTTAGTGAATCGACAGCACATAATTTACCGTAATTCTTCGTTAAATTAAAGGTTTCAATCATTTTGACCACTGCCAAGAATATCGCGCTTGAGTTCATCAAGTGCCTTATCAATGTTGAAATCATCTCCGTTTTCTTTCGTCTTTTTATTCAAAATCACGTTTTTCTGTTTCAACATTTTTACCTTTGCTTCAGTCTTTTTTAGTTCATTTTCGGCTTTTTGAAATGGGATTTCATGCTCTGTTACGCCAAATTCTAATAAACGTCTATAGAACTCAACCTGTGTATCTACAAGGTTTTGACGTATAGATAAAGCCCTTGCCCGTTTCAACGCATTCTTATATGCTTGATAGAAATCGAAGAGATCTGATTTTAATTCAGCAACGACTCTTTCTTGTTCCTTAATCTGTCGGTCTAATACATTAATTTTATTTAAACACTCATTTTCCCAAGCCGATCTTGGCTCAACTTCATCCTGACTGATGTTTCGGTCTGACATTTGGTTTATTTTTAACAGTTCTCTATATTCATACTTAAGTCTTTTTTCTTCTGCTATAGCTGTAGCAACAAGGTCAATTGCTTCAGGTATACGATTTTTCATATCGGATAGAGCTTTTTCAATATCTGTTTCGTTGTCATCTAAATCATCAAAGAATTGGTCAATACTATCTCGGATTTTTATAGAAATCTTTTTTATTCTATTCATCATATCCAGCCGATCTAATAAATCCATTTTTTTATCCTTAATCTTAATATTGATTGATACAGTTACCTACATCTTGACATAAGTACTTTAATAATGAGAATATGATAATAGGTATATAAAACTAATTCTATATGCGTCTGATTCTATACTTCGTAGGAGCTATTTCTTAACATACAGAAGTATAATTTCTGAATTTTCAAACTCATGTATTAATAGCACCATCTTCTTGATAATTAGAGACAAACTTCTTATAGAAGATAGAAAAAATATTGATATGTAAATTTCAGAACAAATGTATAAACTATAACATCTTGTAATCTGCATTAACAAGTTCAACGCCAAAAACTGCTAATCTTGCCATAATGCTATGGATAGCAGTAATGTTACTATCAATTAAGATTGAGGAACGATTGTGCTGGGCTGCAGCTTCACCTAAGGTACCACTACCAGCAAAGAAATCTAAGAGTAAATCTCCAGGGGATGAATGTATTCTTACAATTCGATTTAGAACCCCAAGGGGTTTTTGTGTTGGATAACCTGTTTTTTCTTCACCATTTGTACTGACAATAGTATGCCACCAAACATCTGTTGGAGTCTTGCCACGTGCAGCTTTCTCTTTGCCTACTAATCCGGGTGCCATATATGGAATCCTATCCATTTCATCAAAATTGAATGTAAATTGTTTAGGATTTTTGGTATACCATAGAATGTTATCATGTTTTGCTGGCCATCGAGATTTGGACCGTCCTCCATAGTCATACGCCCATATTATTTCGTTTATAAAACATTCTCGACCAAATATTTCGTCAAGCATAACCTTACAATAGTGCACTTCTCTGTAATCAATATGAAGAAAAAAACTTCCTTGAGGGTGCAACACACGATAGGCTTCCTCAAGACGGGGTCGTAAAAACTGTAGGTATACATCAGAACTCGCAAATTTGTCTGAATAGTGACGTGTCGTACCTATATGAGTTTTATATGTTTTACCTTGGAATCCAACACGATCCCCCTCCTCATCTTGTTCGACTTGTATTTCAGTACGAAATTGAAATTTTCCTGTATTAAACGGCGGGTCAATATAAATGAGATTGATACTCTCATCAGGAACATATTTTTGAAGAATTGACAGGTTATCTCCATAATAGAGATAGTGTTTAGACATAGGGATTCTTATTCGCTTTATATTAGATTGTATGGATTTTTTATTTGAATATGTGAATTGATATCAACTACTATTTAATGGTAAAATTGTATCAGAATATGTATAATTTAGCAACCTGATTGTATTAAACAGATTTATAGATTCTATTTTAAAAAGTCAAAGTTCCTCCTAATTGGTTTCTATTCTAATCATAAATGAAAATCAAATGAAGTTATATTATACTTGACTGTATGTAGGGTTTTATGTAAAATTATCATTGTTTGTTAAATTGATTAAAACCTTGAAATGCCAAAGGAGTGACAATGTCTGTTTTATTAGGGTTAGATGTTGGTGATGTGAGGATTGGGGTTGCCATTAGTGATATACTTGGTAGTGGTGCTCATCCTCTTTGTACGCTAACTCGGACAAATCGTCAACGAGATGTCACTGCAATTGGGGATCTCGTTTCTATACACAATGTAGAACGGATTATAATTGGGTTACCAGTTTCACTTGATGGAACTCTGGGAACACAAGCTGAAAAGGTGCAACAATTTGGCAATCGTCTTTCTAAAACACTCGGTATTACAGTAGAGTATTTTGACGAAAGGTTTACAACCACAGAAGCTGAAGATATTTTAGAACAAGTTGAAATAGATACAAAAAATAGAAAAAATATAATTGACCAAGTTTCTGCTGTTATTATCTTGGATGAATATATGCAAGAAAATACAACAGGTGCTAATGATGAAGAATAACATATAGCATTAACCCGCTGTTTTTGGCGATCCTATGTTGAGCAGCGTAAAATTGGGGGTCGTCTATGTTCATACAGAAATTACAGGGGATATTTTCATGGAAACGATGTCGGAGGTATGTCTTATACGGATTTGGATGTATAGTGATCGTTTGCATTAGTGGTATCCTAATTGGAGGTTATTATCTATCCCCGCCTTCAAACTCAGAAGAAATTGTTTCTGTGACAATCGTACCTGGTAGTAATACTACAACTATAGCGAATAGACTTGCATCTGAAAATCTAATTCGTAGTTCTTTTGCTTTTAAACTCGTAGTACGTTATCAAGGTGTTGGTACACAACTTCGTGCGGGAAAATATCAACTCAGTCGTGATATGCCACTTAGCCGGATACTTGATGAACTTAAGAAGGGACAAATTGAGTATCAAACCTTCACAATACCAGAAAGTCTTACTGCTACAGCTATTGCTGAACTGTGGGAGAAAGCTGGATTAGGTACAGCAGATGAATTTCAAAATGCGATAGAAAAACCTGTTTTACTTGAAAAATATGTTCCTGAAGGTGTTTCTGCAGAAGGATATCTGTTTCCAAATACATATAAATTTGCTAAAGGAACAACTGCTGAAACAGTTGTAAAAATGATGTTGGCTGAATCTTATGATCTTTGGAGTGAATCATTGGCTGAGGAGGCAAAGATATTAGGGTTTACACGACATCAAGTGATTACGCTTGCTTCTATTATTGGTAGGGAGGCAGGATCAAAATCGGAAATCCCAATTATTTCAAGTGTATTTCACAATCGACTTAAACATAATTGGCGGCTTCAGGCGGATCCAACTGTGCTTTATGCTTTTGGAGATCCGAAACGCCTATTGACACGAGAAGACTTGAAAACTGATTCCCCCTATAACACCTATCGACATAAAGGCTTACCACCTGGACCAATAGGGAATCCAGGAAAGGCTGCAATATTAGGGGCACTTAGGCCGGATAAAACTTCATTTTATTATTTTGTCGCAACTGAACCAGGAAAACACCATTTTTCAAAGACCCTTGATGAACACAACAGGATGAGACGTCAGATTCGACGTAACCGTAAATCATCAAATAACCAATAAGGTATTGAAATGGTATCAATAATGAATAAATCTACTCATGATCGGAGTTTTTAAGTATACATGGGAAATGTTGAATCTCAACAAACACTTCAGTCGGAAATTACAATTTCTGGCATAGGACTGATGCTTGGAGAACAAGTTGATCTAAAAATAAAACCTGCTCCTGTTGATTATGGAATTGTTTTTCAACGTACAGACTTATCAGATTCACCAGAAATTAAAGTATGTCCAGATAATTGGGGCGATGTCATCCCAAGATGCACAAGTTTACAACAGGGTGATGTGACAATTAGTAGTATAGAACATATTCTGTCTGCACTTGCAGGATATAGGATTGATAATGCGAAAGTAGAGATCAACGCACAAGAACCACCAGCTCTTGACGGTAGTGCTATACCATATATTGAGAAATTTCAAGAAGTCGGTTTATTACAGTTAGATTCTCCACGTAAATATATTGAAGTATCTGAGCCTTTTGCTGTTTGTGATGAAAACAAACAGATTATTTTTATGCCATCAGATACATTCGAAGTCACCTTTGCTTATGACCACCCTAATGTATCACCGCAGTTCGCAACTTGGCAGATGACAGCTGAGAATTACATCAACGAAATTGCCCCTGCCCGCAGTTTCTGTTTTGAGTCTGAAATTGAAGCATTACAAGCTTTAGGAATAGGTAAAGGTGCGAGTTATGACAACGTAGTTGTTGTAAAAGAGGATGGAGAAACAAGTTCGGATCTCAGATTTGTTGATGAATTCGTCCGCCATAAAACCCTTGATCTTATTGGTGATCTTTACCTTGCTGGCTACTTGCCAAGAGCTCGGGTTATTGCAATGCGAACTGGACACACATTCCATGCTGAATTTGTGAAAGCTTTGTCAGAGAAGGGGTATCTTGATTTTAGCAATGATGATAAACAAATTGTTGAAGCACAGGATATTTATCGGATTTTACCACACCGTCATCCGATGTGCCTAATTGATAGGGTTATAGAATTTGAAAACGGAAAACGGGCAGTAGGAATTAAGAATCTCACCTATAATGAACCAATTTTTGAAGGACATTTTCCAACCCAACCTGTAATGCCAGGTGTGTTACAAGTAGAAGCACTGGCACAACTTGGTGCTTGGTTGTTGCTGAATGAGATTGGTAAGGAAGATCAACTGGGTTATTTTCGTTCTATTACCAACGCAACGTTTCGTAAAATGGCTATCCCAGGGGATCAACTTAGATTAGAGATTGAGATTGTTCAAAGACGAAGAAATTTAGCGCGTATTTCAGGGGAAGTGTATGTAGATGATGTACTTGCTACCGAAGCAGAATTATCTATAGCACTTGCTTCAGAAGAATAGATTCTTCAAGATTACACTTTACTCGTATGAATTAATTTTAAAAAGCAGAGGCAACTTTTGACATCGAATAACATTCACCCAACAGCGATTATTTCACCAAAAGCGGAATTAGGTGATGGTGTATCCATTGGACCTTATACTATAGTTGAGGACTATGTTGAAATTGGGTCAAATACTAACATTGGTCCGCATGTTCAGATTGATAAATGGACGAAAATTGGTGAAGATTGCGAAGTCTACTTTGGTGCTTCACTCGGTAACCCGCCAAAAGACCTAAAGTATAATGGTTGTCGAAGTTTTGTGCGTATTGGGGACCGTAATGTTATACGTGAATACGTTTCTATTTCTCGTGCAACTTTTGAGGATGAAGAAACTGTAATTGGTGATGATAACCTGTTTATGAATTGGGTAAATATTGCACATGACGCTATTATTGGGAATCGAACCATAATGGCGAATTTCGCTACTTTGGCAGGGCATGTAATCATTGAAGATGATGTTCGTCTTGGTGCGTATGCCGCACTACACCAATTTGTGAGAGTCGGTAAAATGGCGATGGCAGGTGGGTGCTCAAAAATCGTTCAGGACATACCCCCGTTTGCATTGTCTGCAGGTCAACCTGCCCGTGTACGTGATCTTAATCGTCTTGGAATTAGAACCTCCCGTATTAATCCGTTAGCAAAATTATCAACTGAAACATTTGAAGTTCTCAAAAAAGCCTTCCGTATTTTATTCCGTTCCGGTTTACCATTGAAACATGCTGTTACAAGAGTTAAGGAAGAAGTCCAGATAGTTCCCGAAGTAGAATACCTTCTTAATTTTATCGAATCCTCTAAACGCGGCATCGGTTTTAGCCAACCAAATCGTTCTATGAAAAGTGATGGGTGATTTCCTACCAATACACACAGGAGTAAATCATGGATACCATTCACGACTATACACTCAAACAAAAAAAATACATACCCGACTTTCCAAGGGCAAGTGGTAAGCCGACGACCTATATTGAAGGTTATCCTTGTGAGGACGATGAACCGATGGCAGCAACTGGGTTTCATGGTATACAGATTAATACCTTTTATGACCAACTCTCAAGATATTTTTCTATCAATGAACAGATATACATAGGTGTTGACAGTTTTATCTATTATAGCGAAGGAGACATAACAAAGTTCGTTGCTCCCGATATTTATGTTGTTTTTGGTGTTAATAAAGTTCCAGAACGTCGTAGTTTCTATACGTGGGCAGAGGGCGCAGCCCCTGTAGCGATCTTTGAGTTTCTTTCTGATTCCACAGCGGATAGGGATCGGGATGATAAAGTAGCGTTGTATTTAAATGATATAGGTATTCAAGAATATTATATCCATCAGCCGGAACTTGAAAAGCCAGCGGAGTTTCGGGGGTGGCAGCGTAGTTCCTCTGGTAACATTATTGAGATTGTGCCGGATGTTGAAGGAGGCTTATTCAGTGAAGCGTTAAATCTCTGGTTTCGGTGGAAAGATGACCCGATAACAGATGTAAGACTCTTGCGTCCGTATTTACCTGATGGAACTCCGATAACAACATTTACGGAAGAAGCACACCTTCGACAAGAAGAAAAACACCTACGAGAGGAAGCGGAAGCGATGGCAGCATCTGAGGCAGAACGTAGACAGGAGGCGGAAATGATCGCAGCAAGAGAAGTTGAACGTCGGCGCGAACTGGAAATTGAGATAGAAAAACTTCGTGGCCAACTTGCTAACGAACAAAACGATACACCATAATAGAGAAAATGCCAGTAGATCAGAAGTTGAATATCAAATTCAGTCCTACAGGTGGAAGAATATTATTGAGATTCAAAGTCATAGAATTATGAACAAAAATTGTCTTAATTACCTAATAACAAAGGAAGAAAGAGAACATTTTGAAAAACAGGGATACCTTTACATCCCAAATGCTCTTTCTTCTGATTTGAGGGATCGATTATTAGATGCAGTGGATAAACTGTATGATGATGCGATTGCTACTGGTAAAGCTAACCCTCAGACTCATTGGGGTTATTCTAATTTCATAGGAAAGGATGATGCGTTCTTAGATCTTGTTGATCATCCTACAACATTACCGAAAGTGTGGGGCATTCTGGGTTGGAATATCTATCTTTACCATGCACATCTACATGTCAAACCACCTGCTCCAGAGGATGCACATGATGGAGATGGGTGGTTGGAATGGCATCAAGACAGTGGTCGTGTAAATATTGAAATGGAAACACATCCGCGTCCACGTCTATCTATGAAGGTGGCATATTTCCTTACAGATGTTTCTGAACCCGGACGCGGTAATTTCTATATCCGTCCCGGTAGCCACTATTCTGATGAACCTATTCCAGAATCAGAAATCAGTCGTGATCCCCGCGAAAAAACTGCTTCAGATATACCTGATGACGCTATACCAGTCTGTGTAGAACCAGGAACTGCTGTTCTTTTTGATAGAAGACTTTGGCATTCGCGGAGTCCAAATACATCTGATATTACACGGAAGGCATTGTTCTACGGATATGGTTACAGGTGGATTCGTCCGAAAGACGATATGGTAGTTGAACACCTATTTGAAAGAAGTGATCCAATTCGGAGGCAATTACTTGGGGATGCTGTGAAGAATAATGGACGATATGTTCCTTCGGATGACGATGTGCCTTTGCGTGGATGGTTGATTGAACAGTTTGGTGAAAACGCTGTGTATTCGCAAACACCACTCGGTGGTTCATCTACCCTTCAGGTATAAGACAGACCTTCCCAAAATTCCTACGCGATTCCAGTAATTGGTGTGCATCTGCAGCTTGCTTTAGGGGTAGTGTTGAATCAATGATTGGAATTAATTTTTGTTGTTCAGCAAGGCGGACAAGTGTTCGGAGTTCGGCAGGAGTTCCTAATGCCGATCCCATAAGTGTGAGTTGCTTTTGATACATTTTACGGATGTTGATTTCACCAATATTCCCTGTTGTTACGCCACATGACACAAGCCTTCCATTTTTTGCAAGACTGCCGATACTTTTTTCCCATGTAGCAGCACCTACATGCTCTAACACAACATCCACACCACGACCATTTGTCTCCTCAAGTATTACTTCAGAAAAATCCACATCTTTGTAGTTAATTGTAATATCAGCACCATGCTGTCTTGCCCGCTCTAATTTTTCATCTGTACTTGCAGTAGCGAAGATACGTGCACCAACGAGTTTTGCTATCTGTAATCCAGCACTACCAACACTGCCTCCAGAACCGAGTATCAAAATATCATCTCCAGCGTTTAATTGTGCTCGTGTTATGAGCATATGCCATGCTGTCAGATAAGCAATCGGCAGTGCTGATGCTTCAGTAAAAGAAAACGTGTCTGCTACTGGTATAGCGTTTTTAGCAGGTGCTTTGACATACTCTGCATACCCACCGTTGGTTTGAAACCCTAATAATTCTTGGGTATCGCACAGGTTTTCATATCCACCCAAACAATCAGAACATACACCACATGGAATACAGGGAGCAAGTAGAATACGATCCCCGATTTTGAGATGTGGATGGTTGCCGGATATTTCAGCAATTTCACCTGCGATGTCAGATCCGAGTATATGCGGTGTACCTGTTTCTTCCAGTTTCCGCTTTATCTCTGGTCGGTCGCGTCGTGCGTGAATATCAAGATAATTGACAGAACATGCTTTAACTTTGATGAGGATTTCATCAGGTTCAAGGGTAGGTTGTTCTACCTCTTGATACTGTAAAACGTCAATTTCACCCTGTTCTGTGAACGCAATTGCTTTCATTACCACTTCTCTTGGAATAGGTGATTAAGAAGAATGGTATTAAATCCTTCTGCAATCTATAGCTGACGCGGTAGCTAGTCCTTCGGAATGAACCCATGAAATATCAGGAAACTGACGAAACATATCTCTAAGTAGTTCATCTTCATGGTCTGCCCGGATAGTTTGGTGGAGAATGACAACAAGTACCATACATAAACAAGTAAAGACGAATATGGTGAAAAAAGTTTTTGCAGACATAAATTGTTCCTTTCCTATTCAAAGGTTTATAGTCCAAGATATTCATAAGGATTAATTCCAGTAGAATCAATCTCAAGGATTCGCATATTGTCAGGTAGTGTTTTGAAAAAGATGTTTGAAAAGTCAGGATGTTGAACTGTACGGACAGCATCCTTAACCTCCTGACGTCCCTTAATTCTTGAGATATAGCGGAAGACATTACCATCAGGTAATGTGCGTTCCGTATAACTAACGTACGCAGTGTTTCGGTAAAGAGGATAAACTTTATCATTTTCAATAGTTCCACCGAAAATATTTCTTTCCCCTTCTTTCCATAACTTAAGGAGAACTCGAGAAATGATCTCCAAGTCTTTGTGCCTATTTGCTGGAATAAGTGGGTTTTCAATTGAGTACAAGGGGTTATTCCAGAAAACCGATCTTGGGTAATCCGGTGGTACTGCTGGGAAGGGACCAAGACCGAAGGCAGAGACGCGCATATCAGATGCTTCTCCATCATTCACGTACTCTGACGCTATCTCATTTACTGTATTATGAGGTTTTTCGGTGTTTTCAGAAACGTCAGTCTCATTGGTATCTGGCAGCATGCCTGGCATATCTATAGAATGAGAAAGATCGTCAATGAACTTTGTTCGCGATGCGTCCGTTTGTTCTGCTGATTGGATAACACTTACTTTTTTGACAGACTTCGATTGTCGGATGTCCTCTGCCGTTTCTATTTCTCGTTTAAGGAATTTCGCCATATCGTACTGGTACCAGAAGAAACATCCAAAGACGAAAAGGATGAGAAAGCCGAAACAACTGAGTACCCATCGGTTAACTAAATCATTTCTAAGCATTTTGTACCCCAAATTTGATCATGCAAGATAGCAGATTTAGCGTTTACATCGTAAAAATAAGACTTAAAAACTATCCATTGAAAATTTGATGAAGATTAAGAAAATATATCGGTAATTCTAATTTTCCCAAACCCAGTAGGTGCAGTTTTCCTAACCGCACTAGATCTTACTGCAAAAGTACCAAATTAATCTTCATTATTATGTATATCAAAATTCGAAATTTTTGTCAAGAATTTGCCAAGTAAAAAAAAATAAAAACTTTGGTAAATGGAAGGTGTTTATTAGGTTGTATCACCTCATTGATTTTTTATTATGAAGATTCTACCCATAAGCACCACTATTGAGAAATCCTAACAATCTACGTAGTCTTGGGTTTGCATCCTTATAGACTGATTCTGGCATTACGTAATTCATAAACGGTTTGTACTTATGTCCTACCAAACGACGTGCATAGGTAATCTGTGTAATGTATCGAGTGCGTTGACTTTGATTCGGTCCACCCCGATGCCACACTTGATTGTTGAACATCATAACACTTCCTGCTTTCCCAAGGTTGTACTGAATCTTCTCTTCCCATTCAGTTCCCTCTATAGGGTTGGGAGGTGATGCTCCGAATAAGTGCGACCCAGGTATAGCTTCAGTTCCACCATGTTCAATTTCAGTTACATCGGTTAGGTAGTAATTCGCCGTGAATAGCATGACTGGTAGGCGTACATTTGTTGGGGGTTTCCCATCCGTAACAATATAATGGGGTGAGTCGTCTTGGTGCCATGAAGTGATTCCACCACCCGGCCGAGTTTGGAATGAATTGTTGTGAATAATATGACATTCACCAGGAATTAGTGCTTCAGCAAATGATACAATCGGTTCAATGTCAAACAACCTTAGGTTTGCTTTACTGTGTTCAAACATCCGATGGCTAAGATGCATTGTAGATTCGAAATTTCCACTATTTAGACCGTTAGGATTGTTTTTGAGTGCCCATTCTAAATCCTCTCGAAGTTCTGCACAATGGTCAGGTGTAAGAACATCCTGTAGAAATAGACATCCATCACGGTTGAATGTTTCGACCCATTCCTGAATCTGTTCCGAACTAACTTCTTGTTCAGACAAATAGCGTGTTTCAGACATGAGAATCTCCTATAATCAGAAATAGGTGGAGTTTGAACCCCCACCTATAAATGTCAACTAACAGCTATAAAATAATCATGTGTTGTGTTTGAATTATTAACCCATTGCAGCCATTACGATAATACCGAGTGAGATAATGACACCCGCAACAACAACTCCCGCAGCGACGTTGTTCTCTTCTGCAATTTGTTTGTTGAGATCATAGGGTGTTGCCATATCAAAAACCTTATATCCGACCATAAGAATTACTAAACCGACAATACTAAAGATCACGACTAATATAATATCCCGTGTAATGCCTCTTAAGTCGAACATTGAGACTTCTTCAACAGCACCTTCGTCTTGTGCCCGAACTGTAGTAGTAAAAACAGCGAATACACAGAGTGATATCATAACTAAGCAGATTGTTGTTGCTACGAGTCTTTGCGCTTTCATGATTCCTCCTAACCCGAAATTTATGTTCGGGCGATAGTTATTGTTTGGAATTATTGTTATTTTAGAATGTCATTGCATTTCAGCATACATTCAACATTTCAACACTAACCAAATTAGATTTTGTATATCATTTTACGAGTAGAAACTGCATTTCTGCAGTTATATGTATCTGTTTAATCAGGATTGCATCCTTTTCTGGTAGATAACGCCAACCTGATGTAACCTCTTCAAGAGAATCAACTTGTGGTATGTCAAAAGCTGAGTCATCTCTTTCATCATCAGTTTCCCCTACTTGTGCGCGAATATCTGATGGAACTTGTCCATGCCCGGTAATCAAAGTATAACTTTCTTCATTTTCAGCATAGTTTAAGGTCCACTTAAATTCACCATTACGTGTAGTATTTGCTACCGATGGTGAAGCACCTGAACTTAGGTGAATAGGTCCAGAAATCACTGTTTTCACACAGGGGTCGAGTCCACGTAGTGTGTATACATTAACCATAATATCTTCAGGATTTAGATGTGGACCTTTCCCCTCAGTGCAATATCCGTAATACCCATCAGGATAAGTTCCTTTCAATTCACCATCTTCCCACTGTTGATACATTGCACTTATGGTGATACCTTCAGCGACTTTCTGCCAATTTTCATTTTTTGAATGTTGATTTAGTCTTTGGAGAAAATATGCATATACCAAACCGTTCCATTGGACAGGTACACCCAGCCAAGAATGTGTATAAAAAGTGGTTCCGAATACAGGAATTGATGCAAAGCGCATTCCAGGACGATCAGGTAGATGCCAATGATATAAAAACAGTAATCCAACCTGTGCCCAATATTCTGCCTTTTTCAAATAAGATTTATTTCCTAATACTTCGTGTGCTTCAACATAAGCACCAATCGCATGTGCAGCAGCCAATATATCTGGTTCATAAAGCGGACATTCCCATGCTTGTGCTCCTCGTGGAACTACAAAACGATCCATATAGGATATTGCCTTCTTCCCAGCTTCAAGGGACGATTTGTTACCTGTTATACGAGCATGTTTCAAGAGTTTCAATGCATTTGATGCGCAAGTTCCGAGGACTACATCCCCATCCTTTCCAAGACGTTTAGTCTGTTCAGTTGTAGGTTGAAAACCCCAACTACCATCTTCAGACTGTGATTCTATTATAGGATGTATTTCAGATTCATAGTATTCCAAAGCAGCATCTATATGGCCATAATAGAATGGAAACTCTCCACTTAAAATATGACATGATCCGCGTGCAGCCAATCCTCTGGGACCAGCATCAGCGATGGTCTTTTCTCCAATCTCTTTTACTCGTTCCAATACCTCATCTGATTTTGTAATTAAGTAATCATACCAAAGCAGAGTAGCAAATCCCGGTTCATTATTAGATGCCCAATCAACACAATGACGTGATTGCCGTGCTTCCTCATCCCAGACTGTATGCATGAATCCGTGACGTGATAGCAATAATTCTTCTTCATCACTCCGAGGAGGATCAAGGGGTTCGGGGGAACCGTATGCAGAAGTCCAATGTGAAATTGCCTCTAAGATAGATGCATTACCATCCGCTATAATTTCAAAATCCATATTGATTGGACGGTCAGGTTTGAGTGAATAAGGTTTTTCAGCAGTTACAGAGTTTTCTTTTACCCACTCTGGTATAGTTGGAAGGAAAAGCCCCATGAGATGATTTCTTTCTTGTTGAAACCAGTTAGGAGAGGCAAATGTAGCAGAGAGTGATTGAGATTCCTCGTCCCAACAATGGAGTGGATTCCATGTGACACCAACAACCGATTTCTGAATCTCAACTGCCATAACAGGTATAGTAATCTTATATGGGTGTGGGACCAATCGATTGTTTAGTGGTGGAGCGGCGTCCCGAATGTTTGAAGAAGGTTCATCATTTTCAAGAAACTCCAAACCGGGAAAAATGGCTGCTGTCTTCTTTTCACGATTGCTTTTATGACCAGCATAGATTTCTACTGGTCTGAATGCCAGTAACTCTCGATCTTGATCTGTAGATAAATTATATTTTACTTTGATCCGTTTTGTATCTTCAGTAAGAATTAATTGTAACTTGAGAGTCCAGTTTACGCCATCAGAGTCTGTGTGTTTCCCTGTGATACGAATTATGGATTCTCCATGACTGTTTCCTACTAATTGAACTTCATCTGGTATAAATCGAAAATCTTGGGGTTTCTCGTCAGAAAGGAAGGTAGTCTCAGCAATCATTTTTGTAGTTGCCAGCTGTTGGTATGTACTTCCTTTTGCGACATAAATTGCAATATATTCATATCCTTCTTGGTTTATTTCATGTGAGGGTTTTTTTCTATTTCCTTTACCAAGATTCGTACTTGTTTGACAATTATTATGAACAAGGACAACCCTAAGATGTTTATTACCCAATACTATATGTTTATCCTCCATATAGGTATGGAGATCAGGAACAACTTGTGCTTCAAGTTTAGGTTGTGCTGGGCGTATTTGGATTGCCCCTCTTTTACGTTCATCTAACTGAAGTGTACGGGACTTGAGAGAAACAGAGAAATTCTGTTCAGTCTGACGTGCGACTCCACGAGCATACCAGACGTAGGTCGCTGTGTCACCTACTGCAAGGGGTTTCAGATTGTGTGCATTCCGACCACGTCGTAGTTTTAGCTCATTAATGGTCAGACGTGTTTTACTATTTCTGCCCAGTGGTCCTATACCATTGTTTTTTATTGTACATTGTACTTCGAATGCTTCACCGGCTGCAACTACCGCTGCTGTTGACCCAATACTGACAATTTCTAATTTGGGTTGTGCAACATAAAGCGTTAATTCAGTTGGTTCAGTTTCAAATTGATTGTAGATGTCAGTAGCAATTTCATTGACAGGTCTAAATTCGTCTCTACTGAATTCAGCATAGGTAGTCTGATCTTCAGATAAGTTTGCGATAGCAAGTCCACATTGGATCTCTGATGGTTGGGTTTGTTGTTTACCTGGTTTTCCTTCAGGTTTGGCATCCATATTTCGAGTAAGTTTGAGAAGTTTTGGATTACCCCATAAAGCCCATGCATAACTACTATTTCCTTCAACATGGCACTGCGTGATAAATGTTAGTTCAACATAGTTATCTGATAAATGTGTAATATCAATACTATTCTCATTCCAACTACACTCATGTGATTCTGATGCAAAAATCTGCTCTTCAGAGACTTCAATAGAAAAATTTACACCCCCAGGTTGTTTCTCTGGATCATCAAAGATGACACCATCTCGAAGACCTATACTGAAATGTAGTAACAGTGATTCATTTTCAGATGTGGATGGTAAGTTTAATCCATAAGTAATCCGTGAAGTGTCATTCGGTGTTGGGTGTTCAAAGAGGGAAGGTTTCGTTACACCACCAGATGTATCAGCTGCATTAGCAGAAATTTGTTCTCCACCTGAGGTATTACTTTCTTCAAACATATCGACGAAATCGAATAGTAGTTCGCTTTTACCAAGAGAATATGGAATTTGAGGTATAGTCTCTTCTGGTATTTCTTCTACTACAAGTTCTGCTTCCTCTTGTTGAGTCTGATCTTCTGTTTCTGATGGTTCGTCTGGTTCGAGAAGAACTTCGGTTTCAGAGATGTCATCAGTTGATTCAACAGGTTCCTGTGATTCTTCTATTTTAGATTCCTCACCATTATCGGAAGAGTCATCGTTAGATAGATTTCCCAATGGAACGATCTCAATTTCAGATACTTCTTCTAATTCTGATGGAACTACTGTATCACTTGTATCTTCTATTTCAAGATGGATAACGTTGTGTTCTTGTTGACTATTATCAGGTATTTCTTCAATATGATTTCCATCAACGCTATCGTCGGAATCTTCATGAATTTCTTCAGAATGAACGGAATCAGTTTCAGGTTGTGATTCATCGTTAGAGGATACATCGTTAGAGGATTCATCATCAGATTGTGTTGTATCAGGATCGATGGACTCATCTGAGTTTTCGGACTCCTGTTGTTCTTGCTCAACTACCTCTTCGTCATTTTGATTTTCTTCTTCCATTTTTCCTATAAAGAAATGTTGGAAAAACGTCAGCATTATATATCTCCTATGGTCATTATCGGCAGGTAAATATATTTCTTATTTATCTTGCCACTGCTTCTTCATGTTCTTCATTTCATCATTGAGAATCAAGTCTGATGTAGGAGTCTTGTTGGCTTCATCAATAATCCAATTCCCCTCTTCATCCCTCAATACAGGTTTTCGTTGTGTGACAGGGAGGATGCCGAACGGTGTATGTGGTTCCATTTGATACCAATATGCAACAGAAGATGTTTCGTTGCTAAGGTGATTACCATGTCCGTGTTCTATAGTTACCCGAATTTCTTTTTCAAATCGGATAGGATTTTCTAAATGATAGACATACGAAGTCTGGTATCCGTTTGTATCGTTTTCGTGAATGGATGAACCGTTATGTGCAAATGCATTCTTTTGCATTCCCCATGCCTGATTAAGGTAATCCTCAGATCCAGTTCCGTGTAAATCTGGTGGCCATTTATAGCCATCAATCCATATCATATCATCGCCTTCACCCCACCATGTACCTTGGAAATTGCTGACAGATAAATTACAACCGATGTAATGTCCTTTGCCTTCGGCGGACAAAATCAAATAATTGGTATCCCATGCCAGACGTTCTGCATTGATGATATTAGCTTCAGCAGTATTGACTTGTATTTCATGTCCCCATCCATCACAAGGATTTTCACGATGAAATTGTGCATGGAAATAAGCTACTTCCTCACTATGTGCTTTGGGGTAAAGTTCATAATCAACATAGAAATATTGACGGTGTGGTGTGTCCCCTTCATTGACAAGTTCGATCCGAGCAGAACGATTGAATGGCATCTGCATATAACAGTTTAATGCGCAACCGGTATTAGCCTGATTATTGCTATGAGTAGATGCAGAGAATAGTATTGAATCGTAGGAGTTGACGATCTCGTTTCCAAGTCCAAAAAAGTCGCCTAACGGACACAGAACACTCGGATGTTCTTCATCATCCCAAAACATCTGTATTAGTACATTTCGGTATCCATTTGGTTGTGTCATCCAAATATGGTTAATGCATCCTGTACCTTTTATGTCTGCTATGACACGTGTTTCCCCGGGAGCGATGTCCCATGCATCGTTGTTACGTCCTGTCGTATCCCATGAAGATGCTCTTAATGATTTAGCATCTTTTATATGTGTTAAAGACGACAATATTCCATCAATATAACTCATTCACAATTTCCTTCTATTTCTATTGGTGGGTAAGAATAATGAAAAATGATTATATCATTATACCATATACCTATGGAATATCAACATCTTAATTCCTCTACGCTATACAGTTAGTGATAGAACAGAGTTCAAGGTATAGTTGGCTTATTTTGGTATGATATTAGATATAGTTAAGTAATGTATTTCGCTAAATATTATCAGAAAAATACTGTTTTAACCAATCAAAAAGGTTTGTATCATTAATAATCCCAATACCAAAGATGATTGTGAAGATAATAACAAATAGTATTGCCAAACGCAATGCGCGTTTGGCAATACTTATCATGAGGATAATAATGCATATTAACAGGACGATAAGGTATGGAGCAGAACGAAATAGTTCATCCATAACAGATCCTATATCTGTTCAACAGTAGTTAATTCCTGATTAGAATTCTTGAGAAGTGATAATAACTATCAAACAAAACTAAGGACTTACAACTATACAGATTGTAGAAAAACTTTCATTTTCTCCAATCCGATATGAGCGACTTTTTCCGGGTCTTCTTCCCAATAGGTTATGGTGTAAAACTATAGATTAAAGAAGAAATTGGTTCGGTATGAATGGTATGTTTTGAATAACTAATACTTATATCTAAACAAGATAAGAAGTTTGCACCTAATAATCCATGAGCGTAAGTATCAACAGGTAAATAGTTAGCTGCGACCTCCATACCTTCAAAAGTGTGTCCGATTACACATAATTTACTTACTGGGATAATTGAAGCCTTGGTATTCCCACTTGCTGTGATAAAATCAATCTTATGCAAATTAGGATCTGAAAGATCATAACCTAAATCTGACAAAATACCTGGATTAATAGTTGTATACGATGCCCCTGTATCTAATATTAGATCAACAGTAACATGCTTGCTATAATCCAAGGCATGTATTGTAGCTTGAACCATAATTAATCTGTCGGGACTTAATTCAAAACGTGTCTGACTCATTATAACAGGCACAATCTCCCTTCTGGGATTACGCCCGTATAACGTATAACGGCATGACCTTTAAGGCTGCTTAGTTCACTATAAACGTCATCCCTTAAATCGCTATGTGCGGTAACTATACCGGATATAAGTTCTGAAGTTTTGTCATGAATTTCAGGATCAACAATAAAGAGCCACTGGTCGGGAAATTTCTCTATCATTTCATCTAATGTTAGACGTTTACCAGTTTCTATAGACATTTTCCTCCCTCCTTAATCGATTCTATTGTGGCTTTAATTGACTGAATTCGTAGACTTGTGCTTTGTTTAACCTAAATTGAAGGTCTATTTAATCGATGGTTATAGGAACCATAATTCAGACCTATTAATGAGTCTCTCCCCAACTTAAAGTGGTGAAAACGTTAACGGAGAATCGTGATTAAACCAAAATCGTATAGGAATCATTGTAACACATAGTTCAGTAGATGAACCAAAAAATCAGATCATGTTTGTAAAACGGATTTCATTTTTTCCAGTCCGATACGAGCGACTTTTTCCGGGTCTTCTTCCCAATAGGTTGGATTGAAGAGTTCTAAGGAAATTACGCCTGCATAATCTGCATCTTTTAGTATTGAGATCATTTTTTTCAAGTCAAGGATACCGTCTCCAGGATATACTCTATCAGCATCAGACTGTTCTGCACGTTCAGGTACAGCTGGGGCGTCGTTGAAGTGGAAGACTGCTATTTTATTCCCTGGTATTCCTTCCATATCCTCAATTTCTCCGCCACCACGATAGATATGGAACGGATCAAGCACGATAGTACTGTCTGGGTGATCAGCGACTTCCATAACTTCCCAAGCATGTTTTACCTGATTCACACCATCAACAAAACCGAGGAATTCCATGGCAGGTTTCACGCCAAACTCACGTCCGAGTTCAAGCAGTTCACGGTAATTCTCACCACCCAATTTCAGATCTGCCACCTCACGGGGTGGACTTGAGATAATATAGGTTGAACCAACAGCAGCAGCTTGAGCCATTTTTATTTTTGCATCTTCTATTGCCTTTTTATGCTCTTCGCCTGTGGTATTTAACCAACCGTGTAATGCAATAACAGTTGGTACAGAAAGTCCATTATCATCGAGTGCTTTTTTCACATCACTCAGCGAACCCCCTTGTTCCTCATATTCTGATAGGTCGTTATTCCACAACTCAATTGCAGTATAACCTGTTTCAGCTGCAATCCGAATTTTATCCATCAAACTTGCTGGTCTGATCGTACTTGTATTTAACCCTAACTCAAACTGTGCCATTCTCTCTCCTTATTTGTTCATCAATGCTCTAATGAAACGGACATCCACACGTGCCAGATCAATAACACTATCAACAGGTTCACCACCATATTCACTATGGAAACTTACTGGACCTGTATAATCCATACCATTTAACGTAGCAAGAGTTGTTTCCCAATCAACGAAACCTTTACCCATACGAACGACTTTTCCACTACGCATACCGGGGGAACGTGCCAGATCTTTGAAAGCAATAACAGCAAGATGCGACTTCACAATGTCCAGTGCCATATTTATCGGTTCACCAACAATTGATAGATGACCAGTATCAGCAAAAACCCCGACATGTTGTGGGTCAAAGTCTTTAACTAAGTTCATGACCGCACAGGAATTAAGTCCCATTGAAGTTCCAGAATGGTTATGAATGCAAGTCCGAGGTCCATATTTTTCTGAAAGTTTGGCAAACCCGTCAAGTTCCGTACGAATGAAATCGACCTGATCCCAGTAGCCACCATTATCAGCGTGCCAGTGCCAATATCCTAATTTAATGTTTTCAACACCCGCTTCACCAGCAGCGGCGAATACCCGTTCTGTTTCATCTTTTGAAGGATCTAAGAAATCACCTGGTGTTGTGACGAGTGGTATAGACAACCCTGCATCAGCAAATTGTTTAGCAGCTGCAGGAAGTTCCTTTGTAGCATTTTCAGGGTTAACTGGGTATCCTGGACGAACACATAGGTCGGGTCCTTCAACGCCAACGGATTGCAATGCAGTGATAATCTCTGGAATTTCTAAACCTTCCAGATGTTTTGTAAACATTATAAATTTCATGTATTTTCCATGTGATTATGACACTATAGAGTGTGTCGCTTTCTGTAAGATTTAATTACCAATCGACAACAGATCCGTCATCAGGATGGTATGTGATAGGATTCAGCCAGTCATGATCGATTTTGTCAGCGATTGCATCTTCATCAAGTTCTATACCGAGTCCTGGACCGGTTGGTAGTTCAACAAAACCATCTTTAAAGACAAATGGATTTTTGAGGTAACCTTCACCGAGTGTTGTATGTTCTTGCATAACAAAGTTAGGTATCGATGCATCTAACTGAATACATGCAGCTAAGGAGATAGGACCGAGTGGGTTATGTGGTGCGATGCCGCCATAATATGCTTCAGCCATTCCTGCGATGATCCGTACTTCGTTAATTCCACCAGCATGGCATAGGTCAGGTTGTAAAATGGATGCCGCTTGTTTTTCCAGAATTTCCCGGAAACCCCATTTTGTAAAGATCCGTTCGCCAGTTGCAATTGGTAGGTGTGTACCACGAGCAATTTCTGCCAATACATCAACATTCTGACACTGTATTGGTTCTTCAACAAACATCGGTTGGTAAGGTTCCAAAGCCTTAATGAGGAGTTTCGCAGTTTGTGGACTAACTGCCCCGTGAAAGTCGATAGCGAGGTCAACTTCAGTACCAGCAGCTTCGCGTAATGCAGCAAAATGGTCTACTGCTTTATCAACAAAAGCTTTGTTCTCAATGATACGGGGGGCTCTGCCACCTGCAACACCAGTCTTAAATGCAGTAAAGCCTTTATCGATCCACTCTTTAATTCCCTCGGGGTCGCCCCCACCTTTATATAACCTTATACGGTCTCGTGTTGGTCCACCGAAGAGTTGGTAGACAGGGACATCAAGTGCTTTTCCGGCAAGGTCCCAGAGTGCCTGTTCTACGCCACTCAATGCACTTGTTAAGATAGGACCTCCACGGTAGAATGCGTGTCGATACATTGCTTGCCAGTGGTGAACAACACGTCTTGGATCTTCCCCAATTAGATATGGGGCAAGTTCATCAACAGCTTGTGCACATGTCTTGGCACGACCTTCTAAAATTGGTTCACCGAGTCCTACTAATCCTTCATCTGTATGAATTTTCAGAAAAAGCCAGCGTGGCTGAACAAGAAACGTCTCTAATTTTGTTATTTTCATCAGTGGTTACCTTAGAATGAGATTGATATTAGAACTATAAGCGGTAGAAGGTTTATGCTATCATTTTACTCTCAATTTGTCAATCCATTAATAATAGTGGATATGTGGGTAATGTGATACGATAATGTGTTAATTTTCAGTATTGGGGTTGATAGCACTTTCACGCAAACCTGCACGAAGCAATTTTACGAACCCTTACTGTATAAGGGTTTATAAATTTAATTGTACCAATTCTTCGTGAATCACATATATTTTAGTTTACAGTTTGTAGTTTATAGTTTTTAGTATTATTCCATCTAAGGTCTTGCATTTTTCTTATGATTTTACCACTATTTCCAACTTACAATATTTTATTAGAGAAGTCTTAATAATGTTACACATTTCCTATATTGGTTTGCAGTTTACAGTTTACAGTTTTCAGTATTATTCCATCTAAGGTCCTGCATTTTTCTTGTGATTTATTCGCTATTTCCAACTTACAATATTCTATTAGAAAAGTCTTAAAATGTTACACTTTTCCTACAAAGTGTAGTTTTAATTCATGCAAGTATAGATCCTTTCATTACAGTCCCTGTATGCGTTTATAGCATATTTAATATAGAATTCTCAAATTTAAAAAATTGTTATATTTCCTTTAGTTTCGATAATTTAAGCAATACACATTTCGTTTGAATTATCAGAACTTTAAATCAGTTTAAATAGATTTCAACCTTAATGTTTAGTTTTTCAAGTTTTTCAAGTTTATTTTTTAAATATTTAAAACTGAAGTACGGTGAAGTCAGTCTGGATTTGGGATCATAGCGAATTAGTGAAGTGATGTGATTTTTTAAAAATTTGAAAAACTTGAAAAGTGTGTTTTTGTGTAAAACTTCTATTAACCTTGTTAGGCCATAGGTTTGTAGGGAATTATATAGTGTTTTGTGTAGATATGTAGATCTGTATATATTTATCACTGGATAACCCTTTTAGTTGATATTTTTCATTATACATAAAATAGAATAACACACGTTAATAACTATATGCAACGGATTTTGTCACGTATGTTACTTTAGATTGTATTTGTAAGTTTTTTCTTCAAAAAGTTTTAGATAAATTGATTAAATCTGTCTGAACCATGTGTAAGAATATTTATTGGTTTTAGTTGTAGATTTTTTATGTGAGTCTGATAGCCCATACTAATTTTAAAAAACAGGACTACATTGCAGGTTTATGTGAGATGTAATATAATACATCACAAACTGACAGTTTGTAGAAATAGAGACATTTCAATTTGAAGTGGTATATTATTGATTGATATAGCTAAGAATAGGATTATACAAGGTATTGGTATATGTTAATAAGTTTGGGCAGTTTTAAGAGGTACACATCTTATAGACTTAGGCTAATTTTTCATCTGAGTTTGTCTTTCTCAGGGATCGGTGTGGGGAATGGGATTATAACCAGAGACTTTTGAAAATTGGTTGTTCCTTCTCAGAAATTGCCAATACTATAGTTTGTGTGTAAAAGTACTTATATAAAGTGATAAATAGTAACACATCTATATACAAAAAAGAAAACACCTGCAAATTTGATGGACCTGTCCGCTGGGGTTTGGGATATTGGTGGTAACGACATAACATTGCGTCCCTACGGGACTACAACTCATTGGCTAATTGGTTATATTTTGTTATATGTCGTAATGTTAAAGTTAAATGAAAAAGAAATCGGATAATGAAGTTACACCGTTCCTTATGTAGTTCTTTTTCTGACATATTATATCCTTTATCTATTCATCTTCCACTTTATTTTTCACAAATTATCGATATACTTGCATTTTATGCAACCTTTGCATTGTAATTAGGTGTCTTTGTATTATGAAACAGACATTTGGAGAAGACACATGGAAATGACCGATTATCAATTGATAAAACAGACATTATCTGGTAACCAAGATGCATTTACTGTTTTAGTGCAGAGATACCAAAAACGTGTGCACGCGCTTGCATGGCGTAAGATCGGTGATTTTCATATTGCTGAAGAGATTACACAGGACACTTTCCTCAGAGCTTACAGAAAACTCAACACACTGAAGAATCCTCAGTTGTTTGCCGGTTGGCTCTATGTGATAGCAAATCGTATGTGCGATACATTGTTAAGAAAATCTCCACAAGAAATGCAATCCTTAGAAACCATTCCAATTGTTAAACTTGAGGAACAACTTTATTCTGATTATGCCACAGCACAGCGTGAAGAACGCGTTTCAGAAAAACGGGTTGCTCTTGTAAAACGTCTCCTCCAAAAACTACCAGAAAGTGAGAGAATTGTAGTGACACTTCATTATCTGGCTGATAGTCCAATTAAAGAGATAAGTGAGTTTTTAGGTGTATCGTTGAACACAGTAAAAAGTCGTCTTCATCGTGCGCGTAGGCGTTTAGCAAAGGAGGATCGTATGGTGCGTGAGACTTTAGGAGGATACCAACCCTCAGCAGACTTAACACAGAACATTGTAAGAACGATCAAAGAAACTGGTATACAGATTGATCCCTCTTCTTCAGGGGGAAGACCAGTTGTTCCTTGGATTATAACAACATCAACGTTTTTATTGGTGGCATTGATGCTTGGATTTGGCTCACAACGTAGGGCTGTATTTCAGCAACCCTACAATTTAGAAGCAACATCTGAGATGTCAATAGACATAGTGGATGCCAGTGTATTTTCAAATTTACCATCTGATCCGAATGTAAAGAATCAGATAGGAACAGTAGATGCTGCAGATGAAAGTGTTGACAAAAGTGACAAACAGAATAACAAGGAAAGTTATTCGGCTTCTGGTCATATCATAGATGAAAAAGGAAATCCAGTTGATGATGTCAAGATCGCCATTATGCCTGTTGAAGAAGGTATAGGGGCTTGGTTTCCAAAAGCATCAGCTGAAAGTTTCTTTCCTAATGACCCATTAGCATACCCAGCAGAGATTAATACAGACGGGAGTTTCCATATACCGATTCTATACACGGAACCGGTGCTATTGGGAGTTTTACCGTATTTCGACCCGGATTCTGAAATCATTAAAATAAAAACCAAAGGAATGACCTTCTATTCCCTTGGTGGAAGAGCAATTCATCGTGGGATTGTATTTGCTGCAAAAACCAGAGAGCAACTTAACAGTATTGAAGTTACTGTTCGTCAATTCATAGAAGTCAAGGGAACGGTGTTACAAGTAGATGGAACACCAGTTGCCAATGAACGAATAGACTTCAAAGTAAAACATTTGGGTTTAGATAGTCTTGAAGGACGGGATTCATGGGGACAAAAGACAGATAATGATGGGAACTTTGTTCAAGTTATAAATCATCAATTAGATGGATTCTACATAATGTCAATTGAATATAAAGCACAAAGGGTTATATTAAAACCGATAATTGTAAAACTTAATGATCGGTTCCATGAAGTAACCTTTAACTTGACAGAACCGATCTTGCCTAATGCTCCAGAGAACCCTCTGTTCAAAGCGAATGTATCAGCTCATAGTCGAATTGACGCGCGGGATGTTTGGGTAGTAAATCCTGCAAATGGTCATGCCTATAAGAAAATCAGTTGTCTCAGTCCTGAAGATGCGATTATACAAGCAAAGGATGAAGAAGCGTATCTTGTTACGATAAATGATGAAGAAGAACAGGAGTGGATAAGTATGGTTTTCAATCCGATACGTTTATTAATTGGTCTTACTGATATTGAAGAAGAAGGACAATGGCAATGGCAGAATGGAGATACTTCTGAATATACCAATTGGGCAAAACATGAACCGGATGATGTTGATAACGGTGATGAAGATTATGTCATTCTAACTGGTCAGGAATGGGAGGATATTGGACCTGAAAATATTAGATGGAGTTGGATGCAAACAGCTTTAATAGAAAAAAAAGGTGGAACCTTTGAATAATTTCTACATTAGAAAATGGACGCATTGTTAATATGGAGAAAATAATGATAAGAAAGTATTTTAGAAAAAAGACAATTGTAATGCTGCTAACAATACAGACACTTTTCAGTATATTCACAGTACATGGTATTTGTCAGGAAGGTTCGGGGGCTGTATCGGGTCGGGTTATTGATACAGAAGGTAATCCCATGGCTGAATTACCCGTTTTTATCGCACCACTTATAATTCATAAAGGAATAACAATTCGGCCCAATCTTCCTTATGGCTATTTTGCATTAAATCGGACTCAGACAAAAGCAGATGGAAGTTTTTCTATAACAGGCATTACACAAGGACCACATTATTTTGGGATCTTATCTGAAAATATTGACAAACGTCTACCAGATAATTATGATGATTTTCTTAAAGATTATTTGACATGGGATGACAAAGGATTCAATCCAAACTATATTTCTGGTTTTACTCGTACTAATTTTGGTTTTCATGAGAACGATTTTGAACCTGATGCTAAAGTTGTATCACTACGTATAAATGATATAAATTTTTATCCGCGGAGTGATTTTTTTGATGAAATTGTTTTTGGTATTGATCCTGATATACATATCAAGAACGTTGAGGTAATTGTTAAACCTCGCATGCGGATACGTGGTCGTGTTATCTTTAAAGATGGTACACCACTCTCAAATACACGTATTCGGATTTCCCTTAAATTCCGTTATGATGATCATAAAGGTAATAGTGGTAGTGGGAGCGGAGGAGGAGGAACTGGCGTTTGGATTGATGACAAAGGTAATTTTGTACAATATCTCCGTAATATGGATAAGACTGCAATTTACACAATGTCATTAGAGTATCAGGGATTAGTTACACCTCCTCAACAGATACATCTTGAACCTGACCAACAGATTGATGGTTTGACATTTACTTTTGATAGTGAACCAATTCCTCCTAAACCACTACCTCCGAAGATGAAAAAGAAAACGGATGAAATTCAACCATCTTCTACTCCAGAAAAGCCTCCACTTCCAACGTCAAATGAGGTATGGATAGTAAATCCAGCGAATGGCCATGCATATAAAAGGATATTCTGTAGAACTCGAGAAGAGGCTATTGCTCAAGCCAGTGATGAAAATGCATATCTTGTAACAATTAACGATCCCAAGGAGCAGGAGTGGTTAGGAGCGGTATTTGGCCATACATTTTACTGGATAGGGTTAAGTTCTGCCAAAAACAGTGATAAATGGAAATGGGACAATGATGAACCTATCACTTATGAAAACTGGTTGCCTGCTGATTACTTTTCTGAAACTCTTGATAAAAATGAAAGAGAATACGCAATTATAACCTTTGTAGACGGAAAGTGGTATGCTGTTCATCCTGAAAGTGTTCTTGTGAAGATGACGGAGATGGCAATTATTGAGAAAGATGGGTTATTATCGGATATAAAATCGAAGTCAGTAGATAAAGATAAATAATCTTGACATTATAATTAGGACTTACGCAAAACACTGAATTATCAGTCAGATTAGCAAGAAATTGTTATTTTTACTAATACACCACAATTTTGCTGTCAGTAGAAAAGCCATGTTAAAATCCATATAAATACACCTTTCGCCCCGCGAATCAACGGTATGAATGCCGTTGGGCATTCCCCGGGCTAAGGAATAGGGGCTGCACCACTTTCTACACACCTTTCGCCCCGCGAATCAGGAATCAACGGTATGAACCCCATTTAGGAGTTCCCCGGGTATGAATGCGTTGGGCATTCCCCGGGGCTACAGACATAGAGGACCTGCGTAAGTCCTATAAGTGTTCCTTTCTTTGTAAAAATTGCGTAAGTCCTGATAATTATGGTGAGTTCGTTAGAAGCGACCTTAGAATCAATGCCGAATTAGCCTATAAGTTTCGGTGTAAACAAAATCGACCCTATGGTCTACCGTATAAGTAGTCCATAGGGTTAATTCAATTGTATCCTATTATCAGATACTTATGATTCTAACCGCATCGGCATGATGATACAGGTGTGTGATTCGTCGCTCTGAGGTTTCACTGCAAATTGTGTAAATTCCCCAGAAAACTCAATGATAAGAGAATCAGTTTCGATGTGTGAAATGACATCTGTGAGAACACGTGCATCAACACCGATCCGAACACTTCCAGTGCTTGATTCTACTTCGACAGTTTCTCGTGCTTCCCCGAGTTCTGGTGAGTTTGCCGAGACTGTGATGCGTTCAGGATCAATTTCTAAGCAAATCAGGAAGTTTTTTGGGTTTGAGAGCAAAGCCACCCGTCTTGTCGCACGTAATAACAACTCTTTTGTGACAACTGCGCGACCTTCGGATGATTCTGGAATTACACCTTGGTAATTAGCATATTCACCTTCAACTAACCGTGTTGTGAGTGTGGTATTGTCATTAGCCAGTAGAAGTTGGTTTTTTGCCAAAGCGATTTTAACCTCTGCAGATTCAGCAAATGTACGTTCAATCTCTCGTACTGCTTTCAATGGAACAATAAAACCGCTTGTTTCATCAGAAGTGTTTAGAGGATCACAATGTGTGAGTGCGAGTTGCTTTGTACCATCAGTGGCAACAATTTCAGTTTTATCCTCAAGGATATTAAAATATAGGCTGTTGAGTAGGTAACGCACCTCATCTCTGGATGCAGCAAATTCAGTTTTGTGAATAACAGAGTTTAATATACTTCCGTCTATGACTATAGATTCTCCTTCAACAGTAGGTATTTCTGGGAAGTCTTCATCTGAAATACCAATCATTTTATAGACCCCTTCTCCACAGGTTAACTCAACACGATCGTTTGCAGTTGTAGCCAGTTCAATTGGTTTGCTGGGTAACTCTCTGACTAAATCAGTGAATTTCTTTGCTGATACTGTGATTGATCCCTCTTCCTTAATAGTACCTATTACAACAACTCTTATGCCGACCTCTAAGTCAGTAGCCGAAAACTCGATTTTTCCGTTTTCAGCGCGAATGAGTACATTTTGTAGAATAGGTAATGTATTACGTTCACTTGCTACACCTTGTACAATTTGTAAAGAAAATAACAGTTCATCTTTTTCAAAAGATAGTTCCATATAAATAGCTCCTCTATACTGGTGTCATAATCAAAGTAAGACTTACACAATATTATTAGGTTGTATATATTAGAAATTAGTTCAAATTGTGTAAGTTAAAATAGTTGAGTTTATCCATAATACTATTTTTAATAGGGTAATTGGATTGATCTTAGCATGAGATAAATCTCTACACTTTTATTCATTAGAATAATGGAAAGTCCACGTTAAATCTATAGATAATTTCTTCTGTAAAGTAGACCATACGAACAAATTTCTTCAATAGAGTTATGAGGTATTTGTCACACAGGGGTACCTATGACTTCTTTATTCGAATTTACCTTAATTAATATATAACGTTCAATTACTAATTAGATTGCAACTAATTTAGTTTGGACTATCCAACAGTAGAACTTCTGAAACCCAAAGTAAGCGTATTACAAACTCTGAAGTTGACGCACCTTCATTAATTGAATAATCATAAGTCATAATTCTTACAATAGTTTGGACAGTTTTATGCAATACACATTTCGCCCCGCAGGGACTTATTCTATGTGCAAATATGCTGTTTCTACAAACATTTCGCCCCGTTGGGGCTTCCTTAGGATCATCTGAAAATATTTTCTCAAAGTTGGATTGGTGTGAGAAACGTGTTGAAAAAGCCAGAAACACTTCGAATATTGATGGAGACCTCTCATAAATTGTCCAAACTATAGTAATTCTTAACAAATGTTAAAAAATGTCAAGATTATTTGTGGTCTCTAATTGCCGTAAAGGTTAAAACCGTATCAGAATTGAATCTGAATTCTATGGCTTTAACCATTAGGATTTAACGGGTATTCCTATCTTTTCATCTTGACAGACTTGTATTTTATAGTATACCATACCTATGAGAATCTTTCCAAATAATTCGCAATACCTTCAGTAATTTCAGAAGTCTATTTTCAGATTATTAACCTTTACCTTCCAATAAAAATGAACCAAACACACTTACAATCAACAAGCCCTATTACCAAAAGGGCAGTATTGATTGGTACACTCCTTATTATCGCTAATAGTTATTGGATTGCTTATGTAGAGATGATATGGCATACAGCCCATTTAACGACAGTTGCTATGTCTGTTAATGTGATGTTTGGTATATTTATGATAACAGTGATTAATCTCTGGTTACGGAAGATTTCTCCTCAGGTTTCACTGACACAACGTGATCTAATTGTAGTTTATAGTATGCTGGCAGTGGGTAGTGCTTTTTCAGGGCATGACTGTATGCCTCGATTGATGGGATTGATACCTTATGCTTATCGTTTTGCTACACCAGAGAATGATTGGGAGGCATTATTATTTCATCATTTACCTGAATGGCTTGTCGTAAAAGATCCAAAAACAGTCAATGATTTTTACGAAGGAAATGTAAATTTCTTCACAGGTGGATACTTTAGTTATTGGATTGTTCCCATTCTTTCTTGGTCAGCGGTAATATTCTTACTGATGTTAATTTTCTTATGTTTGACATCTTTGATAAGGAAGCAGTGGATAGAGAATGAGAAACTTGCTTATCCAATTATACAGATACCCTTAGAAATCACCACGAACCGAGGTATATTTAGAAGTAAGTTATTATGGATAGGTTTCGGTATAGCTGCAGGGATCAATCTGCTTAATGGATTGCAATATTTCTATCCTATATTACCAGAAATTCCTGTCAGAAAATACGATCTCAACATGTACTTTACTCAGAAACCGTGGAGTGCAATTGGAAGTACACCGTTACGAGTTCATCCTTATTTAATTGGCTTCTCATTTATTTTACCGCTTGATTTAGCATTTTCTTGTACATTCTTCTATATCATGAAGAAGGTGCAATTGCTTTTTGGTAGTGCTTCTGGGGTATCTAAGGTGCAGGGATACCCATTTTTAGGCGAACAGGGGGCAGGTGCATTACTTGCATTACTTGCGATTGCCTGTTGGAACGGTAGAAAGCATTTTAAATTGGTAATATCCCAAGCGATTCGACCGAAACCGTTAGAAAATCAGAATGAAGCATTATCGCATCGCACAACTCTGATAGTCTTAGCGTTATCGTTATTATTACTTGCTATATTCTGTGTAAGAGGCGGGATGTCGTTGTGGGCATTTGTTGTATTTATTGGGATATATTTGTTGATTGTAGTCGGTTTAACACGTATGCGTGCGGAACTGGGTCCTCCGATACATGCAATTGGTTATTTAACACCGCAATACATGATGATTTCGCTTCTTGGAACAAGACGATTGCGTGCAGGTAATTTGACAATGCTATCTTTGATGAATTGGTTGAGTGGTGCAAGTTATGCTTCATTCCGTACACATCCAATGCCGGATCAACTTGAGGCGTTTAAACTTGCAGAAAGGACAAACATACGTAACAGAACTATGTTTATAGTTCTGGTGATAGCCAGCCTTGTTGGTATATTATCAAGTCTGATACTTTATCCGTATGCGATATATAGTGAGGGGGTTGCTGCGGGATCTGAACAGATCCATGCAGGTGGTGCAGATACATATAATTTTCTTTCATCATGGTTAGTCAATCCGAAACCGATGGATTGGTTAGCGAGTAGTGTTCTTGGAATTGCGTTCTTTGCCAATTTGGGAATAATGTTTTTACGGTCTCGTTTTGTGTGGTGTCCGTTGCATCCAGCAGGATATGTGATTGGAGTCGCTCCGGGTACAACAGATGTTATTTGGTTTCCACTCTTGATTGCTATGGTAACGAAGTGGATTATATTACGGAATGGAGGTATAAACGCTTATCGTAGAGCTATTCCATTTTTCATTGGATTGGTATTGGGTGAAGCGTTGATGGGTTGTTTTTGGCCCTTATTGAGTTTGATATTACGTTCCGCTGTATATAGTTGGATATGAGAAATTTTAATTAATAGACATTATAACAATACCTTCGCCAATTATCCTGGATTTAGTTCTGGTTGCGTGTGATGAATAGCCCCAATAGAACCAAGGTGCTGCGTGATTTGCTCAATAACAATAGGTTCAGGTTTTTGCGGAAGTATTTTTAATGTTTCATCTAAATATTTCAAACCTCGGAAGTGTGCCTTCAAATCTAATACGCTACTCTCCGTTTTCTTAGATTGAAATGTGTCTGATAACTTAGCACTTACATTTACCATAAACAAGGATAAGTTCGATGCATTGTTTACAGGTGTTTTATTCACATTCATAAAATCTTCCAATCCCCAATATTGTTTTGCGTCTCTAAAATTAAACTCTATTTGAAAACGAAGGGAGTAATAATCAATCATCTTTTCAGCACTCAGTTCTAAGTCAGAACTAAATAATAAAACGTGTGATTTTTGTTGTGTCACCCTATTCGTTTTGAGAATACAAACAACATTGAGAGTGTCTGCAAACTGCTTATGTCGTAACTGTACTTGATATACTTCGGCCTTGACACTATCGGTTGTTTCAACAGAGACACACCATTTTTTATCACTTTGTTGTGAATTGAAACGATCTCCGTAGATGGCGGGTCGTCCACGACCATTATAGGGTGTTGATGGCGGATAATAGAGTGCTGCATCTGAGCGTAGTTTTGAAATCAGTTGTAGATCACATTGACTTACCATTTGTTGTGCATTATTGTGTCCGAAATACCCATCAAGCACAAAATATCCAGGTTTGATATGATTGTTTATCTGTCGCATCACTGTTTTGACCATTGTTTGAAGTTGTTTCAAAGTATCACTGAGCGTAACATCCTTTTTGTTTCGGTTCCGACTCCCTTTAGGACGACCGCGCCCTCGTTTTGTTTTGGCTGTCAGTTTATTATCAGACTGTTCGGTTGCAGATACATCTGGATTGGTTGATTTGTTGCTACGCACGATTTGCTCCATCAGCATCGGGTAAGAACGCCTATCTTTTACACTCACTAAGGACACCGCTAAAAATGACAATCCAGGAATCGCTTTTCCATACAATGAAGAAAAATATCGATCTAAACCATATGTCTCTTGTCCCGATTTTGACACGACGACTTCGTCTGCGACAAGGAGATAGTCACTTTCAGGGTCAAACAGATAGTTTTTGAAAAACAACCAACACATCATAGACCATGGTAGAACTGTGTTATAGAAGCGTTGTATGGTACGATAACTCCCTCCTTTTGAAGTCCAACGGGAAATATTTAGCATTGTGACTCGACCTGTCATTGCAAGAAGTGCAAATACTACTTGACATAAATGAAGGATTGAAGTCGTAGATAAACATGGATTAAGTATAGTAAACAGTGCTATAATTTCTGGCATGGGTGTTTGTCTCTTTATAAAGTTAGGGTAAACTTTAAAACATTAAGACAAATACCCTTTTTATTCAAGTGTTTTTGGCGAAGGTATTGATTATAATGATTTAGTTTTAAATTCTGTTAACCTCTGTTATACTGATTATTATCTTATGATAGGAGGTCGACTTATGACCAATTATCAAGATCTCAAGGACAGACCTGATGCGTTTCTGTCCCTTACTGGCTATACATTAGAAGAGTTTACGAAACTATTCCCTCATTAAGGTGTGTTGTGAGTTTCTCAAGTGTTTCTTTGTTGCGTCCACCACATTCCCAGTCAATGAGGTGTCCGGTGTTTCTATCAAGTGCTTTCCATATCCAAAGCTTATTTTTCTTGTTTTTGATATAATGCCACATCTCATCAAGTTCCAAAACAACAGGCGTGCCGGATGAAAGCATCGGTTTCGGTGCCTGCTTTTTCGCAAAGTTTCTAATCCATTTCAGCACAGCAGTTGTAGAGACTTGAAAAAGTTTTGAAATAGCGTTCATTGAAAGCCCGTGGCAATATAACAAGACAGTGAGTTTCTTGTGTTCGGGTGGATGTCCCCGGGGTGTTGTGCGTGTCCATTGGTATTGACAGTTCTTACATTTATAGCATTGCCTGTTATTAACCAAACCATATTTGATGTATTGAGTTGCTTGACATCTTGGACAGTACATTGTATTCCTGTATAGCAAATGATTATGTTACTAATGAGGATAATACTATCTGTCTAAAATATTCAAGAAAAAGTTTGATTTTTTTTCATGTGTTATACTTTGATTGATTTGGATCATTGACAAATTTGATTTTGCGAATCCATGTACCATTATTTAGTTAACACTCTATAAATAATAAACCAGAATATAATAGAAGGCACAAGATTAGACAACATTACATAGTCCTTCTCATTATATTGCTATTGCACAACTAAACCATATGCTATCCAAGCATGATAGTCTTATTTTGGAGGAAATAATGATCAGATTAAAGTTAATAGGTATCACCGTGGCGATGCTTTGTTATTTATCATTGATCGGGATGGTCAAGAGTAGTCATAGCTTTGAAATCACGTCTATGTCTGTTGAGAACGGCGCCTCTGGCTGCTATGTAAATTTGACAGCAGATGAAGATATTGATTTTGTTTTCTGGTATATCTAACAAAGGGTTGGTTGGGAACCGGTCCATGCCAGTGAACATGGTCCTGGGACAAGATCGGTTTGTGAAAACATTGGTTATCTCACTGGCAGTCCGTTCGGGAAAAACTATACGATAAAAGCCGTAGCTGTTCGTTGGGTATTCAATCCGCTGACGAAGTTGCCTATCGAAATCACTACAAGTGATTCCTCCGATCTGACCGTCTACAGCTCCCCAGTAACGGGCGAAAAGACGGGAAGTACGACCATGGCGCAAATGTCTGCATCAGTAGATGTCGGATGGAACGGTCGCACTGCAGAAGTCAGTGGATCGGCAAGCATCACAAGCTACAGTACAAATGAAATCGATTATGGTTTTAATATGTTTTATTCGGTTGTCCGCATAACCCCTAACAACAATTGGGGAGAGAAAATATGGAACCAGCCTGGGATACTCATCAGAAATGGAAGGCTTAACGCAGAAAACGACAGTACACCTGGTAGGAAGAATTACAGTCCTGATCCCGACTCCTATGATGGAAGCTCGCTAATTGGTGGGTTCGATTACGTTGTTCAAGCGGAGGTCACGGTCACCGCACAACACATAGACGCCGTAAGAGACATAGATGAACTCAATGTCTCTGACTCCGACGAAATCTTTATTTCTCGTGAAGAATAACTTTTGCGATTCTATTGTCTGCAGGGGTTTTGAGAAAGACACCTGCAGACTCACTAAAGGAGCCATGCCATGAAAATGAAACACAACGGACAACGGGGGCATGTGTGTATCTGTCTTACGATTTTATTGTTTTATGCGTTGAACGTTCATGCTAAAATAGTGTTTGATGCGAAACAGAAGCATATGGGAGATAAATTCTATCATATTTACGCCATGGAGGATGACGGCAGTAACTTACGCAGAATTACGCCCTCTCATCATTATGATATATCGTCGCGATGGTTTCCTGATGGAAAACGGATTGTGTTCGAAAGAGACTGGGGAAAAGGAAGAATGAACACAGTTGACGTAATGAATCGTGAGTTATTCATCATAGATGATACAGGACGTAATGAACACAGTTTTATGGTGAACCGTCATCGAACAGATAAAAGGCCTGACACCTCTCCAGATGGTAGGCACATCGTTTTTGACAGTTACCGGACAGGAGAATTAGATATTTACACCTACGACTTAGCACGTGACAAACTCACCGCGCTGACAAATAACAAAATAGAAGGTGGGTTTACCCAAGCCCCAAGGTGGTCTCCTGACGGCAGTCGGATTGTTTATCACAATGGACAAGCTATTTGGGTCATGAATGTCAATGGTGGAAAAAAAGAACAGATCATCCCTGTCCCTGCCTCCCCTACTGTCCTTGGTTATGTGTGTTGGTCCCCCTCCGGTAGATACATTATGTATTATGAAGTAGATCTGAAGCCCGTAGCGGGGCGGATTATAGTTCATAAGGTGTCCACGGGGATGCGCGATGTCCACAATCTTCCGATACCGGAGGGAAAATATGGTCAAGTGGGCGGTTTAGCGTGGATGGGGGATGATAACACAGCGCTGCTTTCATATCAAGAAGCGGGGGGCGCCCGTAATATCTATCGGTATGATCTGAATAGCCGTCGGATGACGAAACTCACCAATTTTCCACAAGGGCATGCTTACTTTCCGCATTGGGTTGAAGGGACACTTGCAGTATCTCCACTGGATAAAGTGACGACTCGCTGGGGATATTTGAAGCAAGAATTGGCACAGTAGAAAACAAAAACCGATTTCAAACACAGGTAAGTATCCTTATAGGTATCTACTTTTTGTGTTTTGTCCTGGGACGGCAAAAGCCCCTGATAAGCCCAGGTTTCCTATAGTTTGTAATAAATTAGGAGAGTAAATGAAACCACAATTACCTGATTCTCGAAATGAGAATATATTAATTCATGTTGGCGGGGAATTGTTGCCCCGTGAAGAAGCGAAAATATCCGTATTTGATAGTCTTGTTCAAGGAGGAGACGGAGTTTGGGAGGGGTTGCGGATTTATAAAGGAAAGATCTTTGCCTTAGATCCACACCTTGATAGATTAATTGATTCTGCCCATGCAATGGCTTTTGAAGGTATTCCATCACGTGATGAAATCAAAAAGGCTATTTTTGAGACATTAGAAGCAAATGGTATGCGTGATGAAGTACATATCCGTCTTACCCTCAGTAGAGGTAAGAAGGTTACTTCAAGTATGAACCCGCAGGTGAATCAGTATGGTACATGTCTTATTGTTTTAGCAGAATGGAAGCCACCAATATATGCAAGTACAGGTGTACGTTTGATTACATCTGCTGTACGTCGAAATACGGCACAATGTATTGATTCCAAAATTCATCACAACAATTTGATAAACAACATACTTGCTAAAATAGAGGCAAATGTTGCTGGTGTGGACGATGCGATAATGCTTGATATTTTTGGTTTTGTATCAGAAACGAATGCAACAAATATCTTTATAATCAAACGTGGTGAAGTTATCACACCTCATGCAGATAGTTGTTTACCTGGTATAACACGTGGTAACGTTATCACACTTGCTAAGAACGCACAGATTCCTATGATAGAACGGAATGTGTCATTGACTGAGGTATATACAGCAGATGAGATGTTTACCACAGGAACAGTCGGTGAGTTGAGTCCTGTATTAGAAGTGGATGGTAGGCAGATTGGAACGGGTAATCCAGGTGAGATGACGAAACGATTGCAGGATCTCTATGCTGAAATGACATCGCAAGAGGGTGAACCTTTACCGTAAGTCACGTAATTATTGTCTATTGGGATTAATGCAAATTGAGTAGAAAGGAAATCAGAACTTAGACCGTTTCTATTAATTATTCTCTCATTACGGACTGTTTAGAATTGAAGCGGGGAAGGGTACAATCTGGAAGAATGTGCTACAATAAAGCAATATTTTCAATTAGAAATGGTATAATGTAACACACCTTTCGCCCCTCCAGGGCTTTAGTAGTATTCGTATAAGGATGTTTTCTACACACCTTTCGCCTCTCCGAGGCTTTTGGAAAGAAAGGATTCGGGATTCGGAGATCTGGAATCAACGGTATGAAAGCCATAAGGCATTCCCCGCCTACAGAAGATAGATTCCAATAATATTCAATTCCATAGAAATTTTGTAATGACATATTATTTATTTGAAATGGTATTAGAAAGCCATTCCTCTCCATATCACTGTATTCTTGAGAATAAAGTGTAATTAGTTTTTATAAACATATCGTCCCTATGGGACTCAATTATTAGGATTTACTCTTTTGCTATAAACATATCGTCCCTACAGGACTCAATGTCAAGAAGTACGGAGTTTAGAGAAAGATTATTTTTTTAATCAATCAGATTAGGATTTACTCTTTTGCTATAAACATATCGTCCCTATGTGACTCAATGTCAAGAAGTACGGAGTTTAGAGAAAGATTATTTTTTTTAATCAATCAGATTAGGATTTACTCTTTTGCTATAAACATATCGTCCTTACAGGACTCAATGTCAAGAAGTACGGAGTTTAGAGAAAGATTATTTTTTTAATCAATCAGATATGGCAGAATTTACTCCTTTTACCCTAAATCCCTTATCAGAGGGATTTTAAATGGAAATGCGTAAGTCTTATTCAATGGATTATAGCCTGCAATTCATTGAGTAATACTTCTTTTCCATCAGTGAATATGAGTTCAATTGATAAAACGAAAACCGGAATATGTTGTGATAGCGTTGCCAATTTATCTTCATCCTTTTGGGTGGTAACAACCCATTGAGCGTTGACCTGTTTAGATTTCTGTACTATTTTTTCTATATCTGAATCAGAATAGATATGGTGGTCAGGGAATGGTATCAACTGAATGCTTTCCGGATTTAAGGATTGTATTGTACTCTTAAATGCATCGGGGTTACCGATACCACACACCGCCAAAATCCGTTTGTCTTCTAATTCCTTCAATGGAATAGTTTGTGACTCATCATTTTTCCAATTATGATTTCCTAACTCATATAATGACGTTGGATGGTGTATACTATCTAAGATAGAGGAATTTGGAATATACCGTTTAATCTCATTCTTCAAGTCCTCAATAGGTTTGTGTGGTGAGTCAGTCCGAGTTAATAAAATGATACTTGCCCGTTTTAGTGATGATATTGGTTCACGGAGTGTGCCTATTGGTAGTAGTGTTCCTGTACCAAAAGGTTGTGTCGCATCAATTGTTAGAATATCAATATCTCTTGTCAATTTGCGATGTTGATATCCGTCATCCAATAGAATAATATCACAATTAAAGTGGTCATAGGCTATCTTACCAGTATCAAATCGGTTTTTGCCGACGATAATCGGTATACCATTAAGTTGGTGTGCAAGTAAGTATGCCTCATCACCACTTTCTATTCTTGAGCATAAACATTTTTCGCCATCCGAAACAATCGAAATCTTTTCTGAACTACTTCTTCCATAACCGCGTAGTAGAATAACTACCTTATATCCTTTTTTATGTAGTAGATTTGCTATTGTAGCAGTAGCGGGTGTTTTACCTGTTCCACCCACAACAATATTTCCAATACTAATTACGGTACATGGTAATTGTGTTTGTTTGGATATTCCGAGATCGTAACAGAGATTTCGTATGTAGATTATTGTTACATACAGCCATTTTAATGGAGTGAGTAGTATACGGAATAGGGAGATAAAGGGTCCGGGATGTTTTGTTGTAATGAATGAATAGATGATATGTTTCATTGTTAGGTATTCGTTATCGATGCAGCCTGGTGTAAAATTATCTGTGCAGTTTTTTCTGCAACACCAGATTCCCCTAACTGGTCATAAACATGTTTTAGAGTAGTTTTTTGTTTTTCACGTTCATTTGGATTTTGTATTAGGTTAATTGTATGGTCAGTCAGACTTTTTACAGATAAATCTTCTTGTAGTAATTCTGGTACAATGCGTTCACCTGCTATTAGGTTGGGTAAACCACTATGTTCTAAATGTGTTAACCAGTTTACAATCTTCCAGTTCAACTTTGAAGTGCGATAGAGTATAATCATCGGTGTGCCAATACATGCGGTTTCAAGTGTTGCTGTTCCAGAGGTTACTAACATGAGTGTTGCTGCACGCATGGCATTGTAAGTATTTTTTTCTATCAATTTAATCTCAGGTATACCGTTAATTCCCATTTTACATGATTCAATCTGTTGATTTGAGATCCCTGGTGCTTTTGGGAGTATCCATTTAATCTCAGGATATTTCCGATGGATCTGGGATGCCGCTTCAAACATAATCGGTAGGATGCGTTGGACTTCTGATCGTCTACTTCCAGGCATTAAGCCTATCACATCGGTATCCTTTTGTAATTCTAATTTTTCACGTGCTTGTTGTATTGAGAGATCTGTATAAGCAAAGTCAACTAAAGGATGTCCAACGAATTCAACAGTTGCCCCAGCATTTTTATAGAATTCCATTTCAAAAGGAAAGATAGAAGCAACAACATCTGTGCGTCGAGCAATCTTTTTTGCCCTACCCGGACGCCATGCCCATGCTTTTGGTGGAATATAATAGACAATCTTAATATTTAATTTATGAGCATATTTTGCTAATGGTGTATTGAACTCAGCAAAATCAATGAGTAGCAGAACATCAGGACGATTTTCTCGTAATCGTTTTTTTAATATTGAGAGTTTTTTTAGGAATTTTGGGAGAACAGTAACGGCTTCTAAGATTCCCATGACAGCGGAATCTTTGATGTGGATATCCAGAGACACACCTGATTTTTCCATCATATCCCCACCCATACCGTAGATTGTGATATTGGTATCTTGTTTCTTGAGGGCAGTTACGACGTGTGAGGCGTGTAGGTCGCCGGAGGGTTCACCAGCGACAATCATTAGTTCCATTAGGATAATAGGTGGGTAATGGTGAACTCCGAATGTTTGGAAAGGAAACTAAGGCATAAGCCCTGGGGATTTTAGTCCGTCAGTTTCATCACAACCAAACATAAGGTTGAGATTTTGAACGGCAGCACCCGCAGCACCTTTACCAAGATTATCTATAGCAGCCATAGCAACAATACGTTGTGTTCGTTTGTCTACTTCAATTCCAACATCACAATAATTACTGCCAAGTACAGATTTGGTTTGGGGGTATTCGTCTATGTTGAGAACACGGATGAATGGTTCACTCTGGTAGAAGTCATTATATATATCAAGGGCTTTCTCAGTGTCAATGGGTTGTTTCAATCGAGCGTAAACCGTACTGAGAATACCGCGTGTCATTGGTACTAAATGTGGTGTAAAGGTAACAGAAATTGATTCCCCTGCAATTGCGCTTAGTTCTTGTTCAATCTCAGGAGTATGGCGATGTTTCCCTATATTGTATGCAACAAGATTTGATTCTCTATTTGGGTAATGGGTGGTATCTTTGGGTTTTGGTCCTGCCCCGGATATACCAGATTTTGAATCAACAATTATAGAATCCAATTCAATGAGTCTATTGTTAAGTAATGGTAGTGTGGCAAGTATAGCACTGGTAGGGTAACACCCTGGGTTTGCAACGAGTTGTGCATCCCGAATTTTTTCACGATAACGTTCAGGTAAACCGTAAACAGCATTTTGGAATAGATCAGGACTGGTATGTTCAGTGTGATACCAATCGCTATATGTTTGAGCATTATTCAATCGGTAGTCAGCACTAAAATCAACTACTCGTAAGTCTTGTGCTAAGATTTGGGGTGTGTATGTCATTGCAACTTTATGGGGTACAGCTAAAACAACTACATCCACACGTTTTTTCAGTGTTTCGATCTCTAACGGTTCAAATTCAAGATCGATGAAATCTCGTAGGTGTGGTAGTACGGATTCAACCCGTTGTCCAGCGTATGTTTCTGACGTGGCAAGTTCTACCTTTAGTTGACCTGAATGGTTAACCAAAAATCTTAATAATTCACTACCACTATAGCCGGATGCCCCGACGATTCCTATCTTTGTCATACTACAACTACCATCATATAAATTTCTATATTATATTCTAACTCGTAGAGATAGAAAAGTCAATGTTTTATGAGGGGTGTGTAAAATTTTTGTCACTATAATTGTTCATTTCATTTGTCTGAATCGCGGATTACGCGGAATACGCGGATTACGCGGAAAAGAGGGTTTTTGGGTGTGGATGGCTTTCTTTTTAGAATCGCTGATTCTACAGGATTACACGGAAAAGCGGACTTGCTACATTTATTGTTTTTTCCACGAATCTGAATAGGACTACACACATTTCGCGCCTCCGGAGCTTATATGTTGTGAATGTTTGGCGTTTCTACACACATTTCGCCCCTCCGGGGCAACCGTTTATATAATCCAAATTTCTTTTTGATTAGATTGTTGTGAGTAAAATATCGAAAAACCAGAACACATTGAACTTAGGTTGTCCCCTATCTGAAATTTTCCAAACTAAAGTAGGTGGAAAAAGCACTGTTGTATAGTGACAAAAAGTTTACATACCCCATATCGCATGAGTTATTGACAAAAGGGTATATATATGTGAGAATAGGAACGGAGGAATATATATGAAATTAGCTCGATATGACTTGAATGGAAATGTTGAATATGGAATTGTTGATGGTAATAAGATACAAAAATTGGATGCATGTCCGTTTACGGATTTCAAGGAAACTGGGGAATCTATATCTATAGAAGATGTAAAACTTCTTGCACCAACAAAACCATCGAAAGTATTGGCAGTTGGATTGAATTATCGAAGTCATTTAGGGGATGCACCTGAACCGAAGAATCCTGAGATTTTTATCAAAACCCCTTCATGTATTAATGATCCTGAAGGTGATATTGTACTTCCAGATGGGGATGATGATGTGCATGCAGAAGGTGAATTGGTTGTTATAATTAAAGAACGTACATCTAAAGCATCTCCTGATGAAGCTGCTGCAAATATATTGGGTGTGTCTTGTGGAAATGATGTGAGTGCACGAACTTGGCAGAAGAACGATTTGCAATGGTGGCGTGCGAAAGCATCCGATACTTTTGGACCTATGGGACCGGTTGTTGTGACAGATATTGACTATAGTGATCTTCAATTGGAAACACGAATCAATGGTGATGTTGTTCAGTCTCAGACAACAGCAGATCTAATTTTTCCGGTACCAGAAATTGTGAGTTTCATTTCTCAGGCAATAACACTGGAACCTGGTGATGCGATATACACAGGAACTCCCGGAACAACAACAGCCCTGAAATCTGGAGATGTTGTTGAGGTAGAAATTGATGGTATAGGTGTTTTACGTAACAGTGTTGTGGCGTAATTTTATCTTCTACCTTGAGGTAATCTGATGGCAAAAATAAAAATGTTTAAAGGGTACGAAGGAGAACCGCCAGTATCCAAACCTAAAGGACAGGTTAAAGCAAACGTCGTGACTGTTCAGGATGGTGTGCCGGTAAAATATCCGGGTTGTGATGGGATTGGGGTACGGGTTGTTCATCCGGCTAATCCGAAAGCACCTGCAGAGAACTTAGGGATGGTGATGTTTTTTGTACCACCTCATGTGGTATTGGAACCGGGTAGCCATCATACTGAGGAGTGTTATGTGATCATTCGTGGTGAAGGCACTATGACTATTGCTGATGAAAAAGTTCCAGTGAAGGCCGGAACTTTTATTCACTTGCCTCCCTGGTGTGAACATGGTATAGAAAACACGAGTGATGAAACACTGGAAGTTTTGATTTGCACTTCTCCGCCGAATCCCTAAATTAAGGGAACAAGAACACATCATTGCTTACCAGTCTCGAGTATAACCTGCTGTCCATCCACCATCGACTGTAAGAATAGTTCCATTTACATAGCTTGCTTCAGGAGCAACTAAGAATAGAACGGCTGCAGCTATTTCTTCTACATTTCCCGGTCTACCGAGTGGAATGTGTGAGAGTAGGCTTGCAGCCTTTTCTGTATATGCACCATCTTCTCCGTAGAAGAGAGCTTTTGTACCTTTAGTTAATGTAGACCCTGGTGCTACTGCATTTACCAGAATACCTTGTGGACCGAGTTCTAATGCCATTGACCGTGTTAGATTTACAACCCCAGCTTTAGCAGCGACGAAGGCACTTTGGAGGCGGAGTGGAACTAATCCAGCGATGGAACTAATGTTGACAATCCGTCCTGGTGGGTTTTTAAGCATGTAGGGGATGATTGTGCGGCTTACGACGAATACACCTGTTAGATCAACTTGCAAAATCCGATGCCAATCGTCCAAAGTATATTGGTGGATTGGAACCCGTTCACTGCGTGTATTTATACCGGCATTATTGATAAGAATCTGAATGTCACCGAGTTCGGATGTGATAGTTTTTGCAGCTGATTCCATCTGTTGTGGATTTGCTACATCTGCCTCAACAAAGATACACTTTCCACCTGTTTCTTGGATTTCTTGTGTAGTTTCATTCCCTGACTGTACATCTATATCAACAATGGCAACACTTGCACCGTTTTCAACAAGCGATTGTACAATTGCTTTCCCAATACCTTGTGCTCCGCCAGTGACAATTGCTGTGTTTTCATCCAAATTGACTTTCATGGTTACCCTTTATTCTACGTTAACGTGAGTTAGAAGAGTCAAATTCTATATTATACTTTTTCTAAATGATTTTCCCATAGTGAGTTTATAAAAAGTCTTGAAATACCACACAAACTGGAAGTTTATGCTACATTAAAAAGATAAATAAAAGAGATTTTAATTATTAGCGTCAATTTAAGAGAATTGTCATTCAATTACCAATGATTCGTAGTTCATTTGTCTTATTGACTGATAGCACAGAATAGTATATTTATTTTATCGAGAATCCATAAACATTCCGTCCCTACGGGACTCAAGATATTTTATATGAATATATTTTTCTATAAACATTCCGTCCCTACGGGACTCAAGTTATTTTTATGAATATATTTTCTATGAACATTCCGTTCCTACGGGACTCAAGATCTATGAATTGAACATAAAACATCATTTTAGACATTTTATTAAAGTTATATTACCGCTTCATTGACACTAATGGTTCGGTGAATCAGAATCAACGGTATGAATGCCTTAGGACATTCCCGGGCATGAATGCTTTATGGCGTTCCCCGGGAAACCGAACCTATCAGGTCTATATCTGAAGAATTTATGTAGTTATGATGTTCTCATCGTTATTATCAAACTCACGTTACTTTATGATGCTTTCTGGGCAGTGAAGGTCATCTCATCTTTTCCGTCAAGGCCTGCGATTACAGGAAATGCGCGTTCTCCTTTACCGTCTTTTGTTACATATCGTACCTCAGGAGAAAAATATGCGTAGAGAGCGGTATTTCTTGGGTGTTGTGTGGTGTTTGGTCCAGAGCCGTGTACCATTAGACTATGGAAAAACAGTGCACTCCCAGCTGAGAGAGGAACATCCAGCTGCTGTTTTGCGACTTCTTCACGATCAGTAAGTTCAGCATCTTGTTGTCTTGCAATTCCACCCCATTCCTGAACACCCCATTCGTGGCTGCGGGGAACAACTTTAAAACATCCATTCTCCGGTGTTGCATCATTAAGAGCAATACTAACCGTGACTAACCGTGGTGGTTCCATAGGCCAATATGCAGAATCTTGATGTAACCCGTGTGATGAGCCGTGCAGAGCGGGTTTAAACATAAGAGTGCTTCTAAATAGAAGTAGGTCTTCTCCAAGTAAGTTCTGTAGAACAGCCACAAGATTGGGATGTTGAGCTAAATTACGAAATACCTGAGAGTATTGTCTTGTATTTTCTGCTTTCCGAAGAACTGGTAATTGATTTCCTTGTGTTTCGTCTTTCGCGAAAGGTTCACGTTGAACATGTCCTCTTGCAATATCGGCTCGTTCTTTATCAGATTCTGATTCTTGACCTGCAGCGAACTCATGTAACCGTTGGATTTCTGATTGACACTCTTTTATCTCTGCAGGTGATAATATGTTTTCTACAATAAGATAACCTTCTTTTTCAAAAAAGGTTTTCTGAGAATTTTTATCCATTTAGTCCTCCTATGAGTCGATTGATTTCCCAAATTATACTGGCAATGGCAAATCCAATGTAAACAGCAGATGCAATTAGCATCATAATAGTTGATAAAGTTTTAGGTCTTGCAAATCCAGGTAAAAAACGATAATTCATATACAAAGTTAGTGGCACATAGATTGCCATAGCAAATCCGCCCATATATGCGGCACTGAAAAGGAAACCGAGACCACTAACATTTAACTGTTCCATGATAAAGGTAATAACAATTCCTGCGACGATCCATATTCCAACAATGAGTAGATACCACCAACTCATAGCGCGTTTTTGTGCTTTTTTAAAGTTGGTATATATAATATCTGAAATTGAACGTCCTACACCATCGAGCAGAGCGAGTTGTGTCCCGAAAAGGGTTGCAACCCCAACCATAAGAAAGATACGTCGTCCAAATTCTCCGAAACTTTTTGCTAAGATATTCGCTTCATCATAAATAAGTTGACTCTTGTCAGGCACGATTCCCTCAGGTCGTAAAACTGCAAGTGCCCCGAATATAAAGAGTAGAATTGTAAATGTATTTAACGCCCAAAAGAAGAGGAGTTGGTCACTTTTAATATAACGCCACCAGTCGGCAAAACGACGTCTATTGTCATCTGTGTCCTCAAAGAGAAACCCACTTGCTGGAACTTTTTCGGTACGTCCGCGTAGTGGATTTCGGAGCCCTGGAATTCTTGCCCCCATTCCGATGTTTTTATCACGTAGGTAGAAAGTATAGAATAGATTCGCTGTGCCACCAGCACCTGCAAAAACCAGAGCAATGAATAATGCTTTAACTGACATATCAGGATCTTTGTACCCAACATTAACTATACCAGTCCCTAATTCCTTCCATGTGTCCCAAGAACCAACTAAAATAGCAACAAGTATAAGTCCTACTGTTACCACAGCAACAAGAATTTCAATAGTGTGTTCAACAGACTGATAAACCATTTTAGGTCCGAACAGGATAAGTGATGCCAGAGAGAAAGTAATTATAGTCCAAAAAGTATCAGAACCCCAGAATGTTCCTTCCATCCATTTTGAATGAAAAATGAGAGCCTTGAGGGCTGCCCCCGATTCACGTGCCCATCCTGGAGCAATCCAACCGACGACAATAAGTAAGATGAAGAGAGGTCCAAATCCTCTCCAAATCCGACTATATCCAGTATATACAGTTTCACCAGTAGCGATTGTCCATCTACCGACTTCAAAGTTAATCCATAGTTGTAGAAAAACACCGAAAACTGCCGCCCAAACCATACTGCCGCCGTATTCAGCGGCGATTCGTGGCCAAATTACAATTTCCCCTGCCCCAATAGATAAGCCAACTAAGATTGCGCCGGGACCAGCTATTTTCCAAAAAGGTAATTCCTTTTCAGGTAAGTCAATAGTTTTAAAGTCTTCAAGCGGTTCAAAGATTTTCCGCATTGATCAAATCTCCTTGTATAGGGTCTTAACCCTATAAACCGTAGTTATCTTCAATGGCCTCACTAAGCACTTCAATAGGGTGTTTTGGTAGAATACCAGTTCCGTGTTCTATTTGATGTCGACATGAAAAACCTGATGCTGTTAATGTACAGTCACCACTTGTTTCACGGATAGATGGGAATAAGCGTAGTTCTCCAATACGCATTGAGATGTCATAATGCGATTTTTCGTAGCCAAACGAACCTGCCATACCGCAACAACTTGAATCAATAATGTCGACCGAATTTCCTGGTATTTCAAGCATTTGTTTCACAGGTTGAGCTCCGACAAGAGCGCGTTGGTGGCAGTGTCCGTGCAATAGGATATCTTTTGCTTGTTCATTAAATAATAATTGTATGTTTTCGTCTTGTGTTACTTTAACCAAGAATTCCTCTATTGAAAAAGTAGCGTCTGCGACCTGCCTTGCCTTTGGAGTGTTGATAAGATCGACGTAATCGTCATTTAATGCAGAAGTACAACTTGGTTCACATCCAACTATTGGAATTCCTTTCTCAGTATATTTATGTAGTTGATCAATATTAAAATTCGCGTTATCTATAGCTCTATCCAACATACCTTCTGATATTAGAGGTCTTCCACAACAACGTTTCTCAGGTAGTATTACTTCATAACCTGCAGATTCTAAAACGTGAACAGTAGCTTTTCCAATATTTGGTTCACTATAATTCATAAATGTATCGTGGAAGAGAACAACTTTTTTATCAGAAGAATTTTGGGATCTGCGTTTTTTGAACCAATTTTCGAAAGTAGAATGTACAAAAGTAGGCATATCTCTTCGTCTGTCAATTCCCATCAGTTTTTCAGCGAACCATTTAGATAATGGATTATTTGTAGCCCAATTGGAGAAGGGAGCAAATGTTGAACCTAAACCTGCCAACGATCCGATTTCTCCAAATAGTCTATTCCGTAGCGGGAGTCCATTTGCTTTTCGGTAATGTGCCATCACTTCATACTTGATTTTTGCCATGTCAACGTTTGAAGGACATTCAGCCTTACATGCTTTACAACCTAAACACAGATCGAGAACATCGTATAGTCTTTCGCTGGTAAAATCAGTAGTGGGTAATGAACCAGAAATAACTGACCTAAGTGCATTTGCCCGTCCTCGTGTAGAATGTTCCTCTTCGCGTGTTGCAATGAATGAAGGACACATTGTTCCCGTAAGTGTTTTTCGACATGCCCCGACGCCATTACACATTTCAATTGCACGGTTGAATCCATCCTGAGCGGAATAATCAAAATATGTTTCAATGTTAATTGTGTTATATTTTGGACCGAAACGTAGATTTTCAGTCATAGAAGGTGGGTCGATAATCTTTCCTGGATTCATAATCCCGTCAGGATCAAAAGCGTTTTTTACATCTCGGAGTGCTTGATAGATTTGTGGTCCGAACATACTTTCGATCCATTCACTTCGAACCAGACCATCCCCATGTTCACCACTCATTGCACCACCAAGATCTAAAAGTAAGTCCCTTACTTCTCTTGCTATACTATGCATCTTGTGAATATCAGATTCTGATTTTAGGTTTATTACAGGACGGTTATGAAGGAGTCCAACACTTGCATGAGCGTAGTATGATGCTGTTGTATCATGCTTTTTGACGATTTTATCGAATCGAGTGACATATTCTGGTAGTTTTTCAATAGCCACAGCTGCATCTTCGACAAATCCTATCGGTTTTGCATCCCCTTTCATACCCATAAGTAACCCGAGCCCAGCTTTTCTGGTTTCCCAAACCTGTGCTTTTTCTTCAGCAGTAAAACATCTGACAAAAGCATATCCAAAATTCTCAAGTTTCAATGTATCTTCAAGCTTGTCAATCTGTGTGTTAAGTTCATCATCATTTTCACCATAAAATTCCACAGCGAGTAGTGCTTCAGGCTTTCCTTGGATAAAGCTTGTTAGTCTTGAGAATTCTATTGACCCCTGTGCCATACTAAGTATTGTTTTATCAATTAGTTCAACAGCAGTAGGTTTGCAATCTAATATAGGCTGCATTGCCTCCATTGAAGTAATTAGAGAGTCAAAATGAACAACGCATAAGCACGTGTTCTTGGGAATAGGAACTAAATTGATTTTTGCTTCGACAATAGTTGTCAATGTGCCTTCTGAACCAACAACTATTTTAGCTAAGTTAAATGGATGGTCAGTATCACATCCGTCCCGACGGTAGGGTGTTACCTCTTTTGAACCAGCATCTGTAACAAATTCGTCCAGGTTGTAGCCTGCAACTCTTCGAAGAATTTTTGGGTATCTTTTACGAATTTCATCCTCGTTGTCAGAACAAATTCGGCAGAGTTCCCGATAGATATTCCCTTCTAAGGTAGAAGATTCCTTTTTTACTTCTAAGTCTTGTAAAGATAAAGGGGCAGCCGCGATTTCATCACCATTTGCAAGAATCAGGTCAAGAGACATGACATGGTCTATGGTTTTACCATAAATGAGAGAGTGAGAACCAGCAGAATTATTTCCTATTGTACCACCAACGTTTGCACGGCTACTTGTTGCTACATCAGGAGCATACATCAATCCATGTGGTTTTAGTTGGTGATTTAGTTCATCAAGGACAATTCCAGGTTGAACACGTGCCCAATGTTCATCAGCGTTAATTTCTAAACACTCGTTCATGAACTTAGACATATCAATTACAATTGCTTCACCAACACTTTGTCCTGCAAGGCTTGTTCCTCCCCCTCGAGGGAGAATTGGAATTTTTCTTTGTGCAGCTATCTGAACAGTTTTATTTACATCTTGCGTGTTCTTTGGCACGACAACACCAATTGGATCAATTTGATAAAGACTGGCGTCTGTGCTATATAGTGCTTGAGAGTATGCATCAAACCTTACTTCTCCTTCAATTTCATTTGTAAGGACTTGCTCTAATGTTTGCTCAGAATTCTGCATATATTTATAATCCTATTATAAGTTCCAATGTATCATCGGTTTTTGATCTATGAAGTGGATTCCTAATCTTGTTATAGATTTTTTGGATTACACATATTCAAGGTAATTTTCTCGCAGATTATACCATTATACCATTGTTTGACATTCCTATATTGGATAAAAGTGTGAATTGTTCTATTTCTGTTTTTGTAAATTCCATCAACTTTAGACATTCTGGATAAGCTCAAAATATTTGACAAATAGACAGTTAAAAAGTATAATAATATATGTTTTAATGCCCCTGTGGTGGAATTGGTATACACGGCAGGTTGAGGGCCTGTGCCTTAATTGGCATGCTGGTTCGAGTCCAGTCGGGGGCATCCTTCCAACTTTGCAAATTCCAAACAATTTTATTCATTTTTAATTATGTTGTCTAAGATTGCGTTGTCTAAACTCTATCCGCCAATAAGTCCTGATAGACATCGTAAGTTCGTTGTGCAATTGTTTCCCATGTAAATTCTTGTACTCTTTCTAATCCTCTTTTTTGAAAAGAGTTGTAAAGTATCGGGTCATCAGCGATTTTATTTATTTTTCCAGCTAATTCAGAGGCATCACCTTCTTTGAATACAAAGCCGGCATCTCCGATGACATGGGGTATTTCACCAGAATCAGATCCGATGACTGGTACTTCACAAGCCATCCCTTCAATTAGTACTCTACCGAAAAACTCCACCCAATCCGAAGTGGTACGAGAGGGGAGAATTAGCGTATTCATGCAATTGAGATAATCAGGTACTTTTTCAGGAGGGACAGCATCAATCCAAATAATATTTTGATTGATTTGATACTTTTTAGCGAGGGATTCGAATATTGGTTTGTCTTCCCCTTTACCAACAATCAATAATTTATAAGGGAAATCTAACTTAGCAGCAGCTTCAATTAGAGTATCAATCCCTTTCATTTGAATTATTCTGCCAATATAACCGATGACAAAACATTCATTAATGTCAAGAGTGTTTTTTAATTCCGGTATATCCCTTTTATTAAATAGAGATATATCAACACCATTAGGAAAGGGTATTTGTGCGCCTTTGTACCCTCTTTGTTTCAAAATTTCACCAGCATTTATGCTTAAAGGGAAAGCAATATCTGTTTCTTGGAATATACGTTTTTCAATCCAAATTGGCAGAGGACCAAACCGTTGTTTTGATGGGATACTAAGAGATGTGCGGAAGATAAATTTACTATTTGGGCAATATTTACGTTTTAGACGTACAGTCTGCAGAGCATTTAGACTCCATGCTTCCTCTTCAAGGTGAATAATATCGGGTTTAAAGTCCTTAAAATGCTTTGCTATATTACCTTTATAATAAAATCGACTTCCATAACCAGAAAAGCGAATAGGACAAGGAACTTCATCACATTTAGTATTTTCATCCGCAACGAAGTCAATTTCTTGAAAACTCTCGTACCATTTATTAGGCGTGAGTACCCGTATATTGATATCTGGTTTTGCTGCTATAAGAGTGAACTTTCTCCGGTACGGTGTCATAATATATGAATGAGAAAGAACTAAGACACGCACCGATTACCACATCACTTTAATATAGAGCTGCAAACTTTAAATATAGAGCTGTTATACATCATTTTTTCGAGAAAACGTAACTTCGTTTTCAGAATTTTCTGATTCTTCCACAACGTCAACTTCATTTCCATCGGGTTCAGCCAGACCCTGCATGAGTCCTTCAAGTTGTGCGCGAATTCCAGCTCTTTCATCTTCGCTTGCTTGTCGAGCTAATTCGGATGTTTCTTTTAATTCAGAAATTTCTGATTCCAATTCTTGTATTTTGGCATCCCGTTGCATTAGATCGCTGCTAAGACGGGCAATTTCTGCCTCAAGTTCAAGTTTCTGGTCTCTTAAGGTCTTGACAGTTGAGATAGCATGTTCAACATGTTCTTCCAAGATTGAAACGACATTCTTATTGCTTATTTCAGACATTAATCTCTCCTAATATAATATGTACTACATCTTATCATAATTCACAATATTTATATCTTTTAATGCCAACTTTTCAGGGGCAGCCCAATTATCATTATTTTGTGCATAATGAAACAGATATTGCTGTGCATAACCGATGTATTCACCAAAATAGTCATATGCAAATTGACGAATTTCAGTCACACTTGTTTTTTTCTGTAAATATATCCGTTCAAAAATTCGTTTTATCCATACATCAATTGGCAATGCTTCAAGATGTCCGAGTGAAAACAGACAAATGCAATCGGCGACTTTCTCCCCTACTCCCTCAAGATTCATCAATTCTTTTTTTGCTTCAGTATAGGTTAATCTTTTTAATTTATCAAGTAAGAGTTCTTTCTTGGTAATCTTTGCTGCTGCACCCCATAAATATCTTGCTCGGTACCCTGTTCCACAAGAAAATATTTCCTCAATTCCTGCTTCTGCAAGTGCCTTTGGTGTAGGAAATGTATAATCTATATAACCGTTAAATTCTATTTTTTCTCCGAATTTTTCAGCGAGTGTACGAATGAGATTTCGAATACGTTTGATATTATTGTTTTGAGAAAGAATAAAGGATGCTATTGTTTCCCATAATTCCTGATTCAGGACGCGCATTCCCCAGAAATGTTCAATTGCCTTTGCAATATAGCCATCTACACGTACAGCATTTAATATTGATGCCAAATCCCGATTCAAGTCTAAATAATGAAAGAGGAACTCTGTGAAGACTCGTTCATCTTCAATACAAGAACTCTCAATTATTAAAGCACTTGTGGTTTTTTGTTGGAGTCTGAGTATTTTACCATTGACAACACCGTAGTAAGAATCATCAATCCGACTCCATCTAAATGATTGTCCAGATTCTAATGTGTATTTTAAACAAAAATCACTGATATTATCTATAACCATTGGTACTGATGCAAATTATATGTTAAATCAAAACTAAATGCAAGTGTTAAAAGAAAAATTAATTGAAATCTATTGAGTGATAGAGTATCATTAAATATTAGCATCATTACAAATATAGGAGAATAAACAACAAATGATTATCTTTCTTCGGGAGAAATTCATAGCCCAGATATTTATGTGGGTCATTGCTATTGTCTTCGTGGTAGGATCTATTTTACTCTATAGTGGTTCCGGTGGACAAGGGGATGGTACTGAGGAAGAAGTAGTTCTAAAGATACAATCTTTAGAGGTTTCCCGTGGTAATTTTGAGAAGATGGTCTCAGATCAGCTTCAATCACGGCGAAATCAGCAGTATGGTGGAGAACCAGACGAGAAGAATATACAAAATGAGATAATTGATTTCTTAGTCAGGCGTGCAATTGAAGGTAGTGCTAAGATTAGTGATGCCGAAGTTGAACGATATATACGGAGTGATAGCGGACGTGTTCAAACATACAATCAGTATGAAGGTTTTGGAGTTGCAGAATTGTATAAGCAAAATATTCGGCAACAACTTAGCTCTACACTCCTAAGGGACAATATACAAGGGCTTGAATTGGTGACAGATATTGAAGCTGAACAAGCATTTCGTCTTGAATCTGAAAAAGCAAAAGTCAAATATATCGAATTTCGACATAGTGATTATACTTCTAATGTCAAGGTTGATGATGCTGAGGCTGAACAGTATTTCCAAGAAAACAAAGTAAAATATAAAAACGAAGAACAGATTAATGTCAAATTTATTCGGGTTAATCCAGAAGAATTTGTTACTCAGACAGATATTGAGAACTACTATACCCAAAATCAGAGTGAATTTACCACGCCAGAGGTTGTAAAAGCACGACACATCTTGAAAAACTTGCCTAATGATGCAACAGATGAAGAAAAAGCAGAAATAAAAACTGCTGCAGAAGAGTTATTGAAAACTGTCAATGCTGAATTGGCTTCAGGAGCATCTTTCGCGGATTTAGCGAAAACACATTCAGAGGGGCCATCTGGTGCTAATGGAGGAGCTTTACGAGGAGGTAATCCTAATCTCCCGCCAGGAGATTATTTCGCTCGTGGCGATATGGTAAAACCGTTTGAAGAGACCTGCTTTGATGTACTGCAACCTGGTGAAGTTAGCGGGTTGGTTGAAACATCTTTTGGGTACCATATCATCAAATTAGAGGAGAAATTACAAGGGAGTATAAAACCTTTTCCTGAAGTGGAGAACGAAATACGTGGAAAGGTGGTTAAAGTCGTTGGAGTTGATAAAGCCAAAAGAGTGGCTGACGATTTATTGTTTGATATTGAAGTAGAAGATTTTGAGACTGCCATTGGACTTGAAACTTATAAAGATCTTTCACTAAATGTATCTGAAACTGGTTTTTTTGAAAAAGATGTTGTAAGTATTCCAATAATTGGTTCCAAGTGGAATAATCAAGGATTACTTGAGGGTCTTTATGATATGGAAGTCGGTGTAATTAATACAATTGAATCAAAGAAGTACAATGGTGATGTTACCGGATTTTATGTGGCGAAAATACTTGGGAAGAAACCCGCAGCAATCCCTTCTTTTGATGATGTGAAGAATCAAGTAATTGACGACCTGCGAGATATTAAAGCAGAAGAACTTGCTATGGCAGCTGCACAGGAATTAGTTAAACAGAAGGCAGATGGTGAATCATTAGATGATTTGATTAAAAAATATACTGTTCCAGAGGGTGAATCTTCAGACCAGAAAACAGTTCAAGAAAGTAACCTCTTTAATCTTACCCCTGGAAGTTCTTATGTTTCTGGTATGGGTAACTCAAAAGAAGTTATGTTTGCTGCTTTTAATATGAGTGTAGGGGATGTAAAAGGACCTTTGGCTGGTGATTCATCATCCTATATTATCGAATTGACCGAACGGGTAGAAGCAGATATAGAACTGTTTGCAAAAGATCCTACACAGAAAAAGGAACGGTTAAAGAGTCTTTTACAAACAAAAAAACAGCAAGCTTATGATAATTGGTTTGCAAGTCAGAAAATGATAGCAAAACCTTGGATTCATGAGGACTATCGTTAATTTAGGATGTCATAGAAGAAATTTCGCCGTTTGGGAATAAAACCTAATTCAGAAATGGTACGTTCAATTTCTTCTATCGGCATACAATAGACCGTACCTGCTTTACTAACGACATTCTCTTCAATCATCGTTCCGCCCATATCGTTAGCACCAAATTTTAATGAGAGTTGTCCTATTTTCGGTCCTTGGGTAACCCACGAGGATTGGAAGTTATCAATGTTATCAAGCACTAAACGTGAAATTGCTAATGTTTTGAGATACTCGAAACTTCCTGCCGGTGGAATATCTGAGAGTTCAGTATTGCTGGGTTGGAATGACCAGCAAATAAATGCAGTAAACCCACCTGTTTCATCTTGAAGATCGCGAAGTCTCATGAGATGTTCAACTCGTTCAGCATAACTCTCAACATGTCCATACATCATTGTAGCACTTGATTTTAGTCCGACGAGATGACCTTGTCTCATGACTTCAAGCCATTCATCTGCAGTACATTTTTTTGGACTAATGATATTTCTTGAATGGTCAGTTAATATTTCAGCCCCTCCACCAGGAATTGAATCCAAACCTGCATCACGAAGACGGGAAAGAATATCTTTTAGTGACATACGGTTAATTTTTGCAAACCAATCCAATTCGGGTGGGGAAAAACCGTGGACATGAATTTTATAGTTAGACTTAATCCATCTAAGTAAATCTTCATACCAATCCAATTTGAGTTTTGGGTGCAAGCCGCCCTGCATAAGTATGAGTTCACCACCTAAATCTATAGTTTCTTGTATTTTCTGTCCAAGTTCGTCTCGTTCCATGACATATGCATCTGGATCTTTTCGGTGGCGGTAAAATGCGCAAAAATCACAATCAACATAACACCAGTTGGTGTAGTTTATATTTCGATCGACAATGTATGTTATATTTCCTTCAGGGTGTTTCCGCTGCCGAATGACATCAGCTGCCTGTCCTAACGGGAGTAGGTCATAACTTTTAAAAAGTGTATGTGCGTCATCAAAATTCAAACGACCACCATCAAGGGCTTTATTTATAATGTGTTCGACAGTGTTATCCATTTATTATTCCTTAGTAATTCAGAGTATAACTTTAATCCATTAGAATTTTACCATCTTACCCAGTAAGAAGTCAAAATAAATTTGACTTCAATGTGGTTAAAGAATATAATTAGAGTATAACGAGTCTTTACAAAATGGAGAAAATCAATGCCAATTGTTTATCTTGAAGAGTTAGATGAGCAGGTTGAAAATAAATACCTTGCTGTTAATATTATTGCGAAAAGGGCTCGTGCGCTCAACGATGAACTTTTAGGAGCAGGTTTGTCTAAGAAGAAGATGCCTGTTTCAATTGCCACGGAAGAATTAGCCGCTGGTGAATTGGTATACAAAAAAGTTGATCCCAAGCCGATAGAATCCGACACTCCATCCATATTTGCATCAGAATCCTCTGGATTTGATGCTGTTGATGCTGACGAGCATTTTGAAGAACTCTACGGAGAGAATGCGCCAGAAGCCAGTGAAGATGAGGAGGAAACCGAATCTGAGACTGTCGAAGTGAGTGAACCGGATATTGAGGACGAAGGGTAAACATAGACATAGATTTACTTGACAAGCCCTTAAAGATTAAGTATACTTTAAGGGTGTATTTTTGTCTTAAGGGATGTAAAACACAAGTTAATCTAAGTATTCTTTACTAATTGTTTCCCCATACGAGTCATTTTGAGGAGTATAGATTCAGAGAAAATACGCCGGTTACATTAGAATGCTGACGTGGCTCAATGGTAGAGCAAGTGATTTGTAATCACTAGGTTGGAGGTTCGATTCCTCTCGTCAGCTTATATTGGGGGTGTGCTTGAGCGGTCAAAAAGGGCAGACTGTAAATCTGTTGGCTACGCCTACGGCGGTTCGAATCCGTCCGCCCCCATCTCATATTGTGCGGGAGTAGCTCAACTGGTAGAGCATTGGCCTTCCAAGCCATGTGTCGCGGGTTCGAATCCCGTCTCCCGCTTGTGAAGCACAAATCATTGCCGACGTAGCTCAGTAGGTAGAGCGCGTCCTTGGTAAGGACGAGGTCACCGGTTCAATCCCGGTCGTCGGCTCCAGTAAAATACGAGGTGTGAAATGCCAAGAGATATTGTTACCTTAGCATGCGATGAATGTAAACAAAGAAATTACGTTACCACACGCAATAGACGAACACAACAAGATCGGTATGAGCGTAAGAAATATTGTCGTTTCTGCCGTAAACACACACTCCATAAGGAGAATCGGTAGAGTATAATCCGTAGGCCAGTAGCTCGAACTGGTAGAGCGCCGGTCTCCAAAACCGGATGTTGGGGGTTCGAATCCCTCCTGGCCTGCCTTTAAAATTTATGATTGCCCGTTTTAAACTTTACATACAGAATATATTATTAGAATGGCAGAAGGTGTCAAAACCTGATTGGGAACAGGTACGCGGTAGTACGGTTGTAGTCTTGATTGCCAGCGGTCTCTTGGGACTTTTTATTTGGTTAGTTGATGGTAGTTCTGCTGAACCGGTATGGAAATGGCCTGCCAATATTATATTGGTCATAATTCCTCTCGGGGTGTTTTTCCTTGGCAAAGGAATGGAAAACCGGCGTATACATTTTACTGCTATTGCTTGTATTCCATTAGTGGTTGTACTCATTACGACCTATGCCCTTAATTTAAATGAACCTCTTTCAGGTTGGGGAATGTCTTTCTTGCGGCAGTTATTCCTTATCAAGGGCTGAGCAAGTATAGATATTCTAACAATTCCATTGAAAAATAATTGAGCGTACTAAATTCTATTAACGAATTAACCCTGTCTTAACACAGCGAGAGTAATCTATGAACGGTTTCTGGTATATTGTTCAGGTGTATACTGGACATGAGAAGAAAATACAGTTTAATTTAGAGAGACGCCTTGCATCGGATTCAGATTCCGATAAAGAACTTCGAGAAGAGATTCTCCAGATCAACGTTCCTATGTCTACCACTGTGAAGAATGAAGATGGTAAACGTAAGGAAAGGACATCTCCAACTTATCCTGGTTATGTTCTTGTAAACTGTTTACATGAAATCGGTCCTCACGTTGATAATGGAATTGGACAGAGGAGTTGGGCATTTATACAAGAAACACCTGGTGTAATGAACTTTTTAGGAAATGCCTATCCAACACCGTTGACAGGTGAAGATATAGAACGGATGCTTCATAGTTCAACAGTTGAACAAGAAGCACCTATACCTGAAATTACCTACTCTGTCGGTGATAGAGTACGTGTTATTGAAGGACCGTTCAGCAGTTTTACTGCTGAGATCCTCGGAATTGATATGCAAAGGCAACGACTCAGCCTTTCTATTTCTATCTTTAATCGTTCAACCCCTCTTGAATTAGGGTTCTTAGGCGTTGAAAGACTATAATTTTATTTGGAAGTAACGGAGTAGTAAGACAATGGCAAAAAAAGTAGCAGGTGAAGTCAAACTTCAGTTGGTATCCGGTCAGGCAACACCACAACCCCCTGTCGGTCCAAGTTTAGCACCTTATGCAATTAACCTGCAGGAATTTATTAAAACTTTCAATGCACAAACGCAGCAACAAACAGGAATGGTTGTAACTACGATCATAACATGCTATAGCGATAGATCATTTTCATTTATAGTTAAATCTCCACCTGCTGCAGTTCTACTTAAATCGGCAGCAAAAATTGCTAAAGGATCGGGAGAACCAAACCGAAATAAAGTTGCAACTGTTAGTAGTGATCAGATACGAGAGATTGCTCAAACAAAATTACCTGATCTCAATACAAATGATATTGAAGCAGCAATCCGTATGGTTGAAGGTACCGCAAGAAGCATGGGTTTGAATATAAACTAAATAATCGGTTAATCTTTTGAATAAATATGGTATAATATATTTGAATAGGTTAAATGAACTTGGAGTAAAAAATGGCGAAAAGAGGAAAACGATATAACGAAATTCAGGAAAACGTTGATCGGTTAAACTTATATAGTGTTGACGAAGCAGTATCACTCCTGAAAAAGACAAGTACAGCAAAATTTGATGAAACGGTTGATTTAGCATCCAGACTTGGAATAGATGCGAGGGTCGCTGAGCAAAATATTCGCGGTACTGTTGCATTACCTCACGGTACAGGAAAATCCGTACGTGTTGTCGTTTTTGCTGAAGGTGATAAAGCTAAAGAAGCTGAGGAAGCAGGGGCAGACTTTGTCGGAACTGACGACCTCGTTGATAAGATTACTGAGGGTTGGCTTGACTTTGATGCGACAATCGCTACTCCGGATCTCATGCGTAGTATTATGCCGAAGTTAGGTAGAGTCTTAGGACCAAGAGGATTGATGCCGAACCCGAAAGCTGGAACCGTTACAATGGATATTGCTGATACTCTACAGAATATCAAAGCTGGACAAATTGAATATCGTGTTGAACGTTTATCAGGTGTCATACATGTTCCTATTGGGAAGACATCATTTGAAGAAAATCAAATTAAGGATAATTTGACGACAGTTATGGATACTATTGTAAAGGCACGACCATCTTCTACTAAAGGACGGTATATTAGAAGTGTTGCTATTTCTTCAACCATGGGTGTCGGTATACGTATTGATCCACAACAATTTGCATAGATATTTTATTTTTTCTAACTAATTATTAGTTATATCGGAATATATAAGTTGAAGATTTTAATCAAAATTATCCAATAAAGATTGGAGAGGCACTGTATATCGTATATAGTGCAGAATTAAGTTTAAGACGGTATTTATCATACAAGAATAGAGTTGTAGAAAGTAGGGGCTTTGTCTTAATTACCTACCGAGACTCGGATTGAGTTAATTGCGTACTACTTTTGTAGTATAATATTTTACTTTCCGTAGTTGAGTCAAGCCTCCAGGTAACTGGGGGTTTTCTGTTTTTTATGAAATCGTCAAATTGTGAAAGGAGCTAACCTATGCCGAATGAAGCTAATGTTCAGCAGGTTGGACAAATCCGCGAGCTTTTTGAAAGTTCGGATGTCATTTTTCTTACAGATTTTCAAGGATTAACAGTCGCTGAAGTGAACGAATTACGCCAACGACTTCGCGATGCCAATATCCAGTATAAGGTTTGTAAGAATACTTTAATTAATGTCGTAGCGAAAGAAAGAGAACTTGAAGGAATTGCGCCATACTTAAAAGGTAATACTGCTCTTGCGGGTTGTGATGATCCTGCTGCATCCAGTAAATTGCTGTATGATTTTATTGAAGACCATGAAAATTTAAAAGTTAAAGGTGGTATTCTTGGATCAACAGTCATTGATGCAGATGGTGTTAAAGCGCTGCAAGATATGCCTTCAAAGGATCAACTTATTGCTAAAACAATTGGTGGGATAGGTGCACCTCTATACGGACTTGTAAATGTGCTTAACACTGGATCACCGATTCAAGGGTTTGTGAATGTACTAAATAATACAATTAGTCAGGTGACATCTGTATTAACACAGGTCGCCGAACAAAAGAAAGCCGCTGAATAGGCTTGTAATTTATCAGAAAGGATTGAAAATGGCAGATTTAGAAAAAATCATTGATGAGATTAGTGAAATGACAGTTTTGGAACTGTCCGAATTGGTTAAAGCTTTGGAAGAAAAGTTTGGCGTTAGTGCTGCAGCAATGCCTGCAATGGCTGTTGCTGGTGTCGCAGCTGCTCCTGGTGCTGCTGCAGATGGGGCCGGTGAGGAAGCAGCGGAAAAAACCGAGTTTGATGTACAAATCAAAGAGGTTGGTGGACAGAAGATTCCTCTGATCAAAGAAGTACGTGCAATCACAGGTCTTGGTTTGAAAGAAGCAAAAGAAAAGGTTGAATCTGCTCCTGTAGTAATTCAAGAAGGTGTCAGTAAAGAAGACGCAGAGAAAACTAAAGAGCAGCTTGAAGCTGTCGGTGCAGAAGTCGAAATTCTATAACCTAAATTGCTCCTTCGTCTATGAAGGTAACCTCTTATAGTTATATATCTGAGCCCCATTATGGTTTTACTATAATGGGGTTTCTTTTGAACTATGTTTAGTATCAGCGAAATTTTCTACCTTGTATTTACACAACTATCAGTTGGTGGTTTTGTCTTACTTTTATTAATACCTAAAGGTGTAGTAGGGGCGAACTTCTACCGTCTTATGGGTGGAATATATCTTCTTGTTTTAGGGTTAGCAAGATGTGCAAATCTATACCTACATAATCATGATGTAACTATATATAATTTTTTCTTAAACTTACAAGATACAGAAGCAATACTGATAGTCGTTTTTTTCTTATTGCTTTTAGCTTATACTATAAGTTGGTGGTTCAAAAATTCATTTATCAGATTGTTACTTTTTAGTGGTGGTTCAATTTGCGGGTGCGGTTTGATTATTATAAGTGCCTTGACCTATACTAATCAGGTACAGTTACCGGTAATACACTTTTTCTTACCAACCCAATTCCTTGTTTCATCAGGACTTCTGGGTATAGTTCATACTGGGATGTGGTTTGGTCATTGGTATCTTGTAACACCTGAATTACCTGTACATTTATTAAGAAGGTATAATACAACACTGTTAGTTGTACTCATTGTATCTATAGTCCTGTTCTGTCTGAGTCTGTTTTTTAGACCGCATACCGAAAATACAATGCTTTTTAGTTTCCATATTAAATTGATCTTATATATGCGAATAGGGTTGGGTTTTGCTGCTACACTTCTACTTTATATTATTACATGGGATTGTCTACGACCAAAGTCTGTTGCCCGCGATGAGTTGGGGGCAACACGTGCAGCAACAGGATTTCTCTTTATAGCCATCATAACAGTACTCATGGGAGAGTTCTGCAGTCGCTATTTATTTTTAGTAAGTAAATATATATTGTAATATACTATAGTTTGGACAGTTTTATTTGATTGTCCCTTTCTGAAATTTCCCAAACTATTGTAGGTGTAAAGTGCCAAAAAGTTTACACACCCATATTAAGGAATTACATTGTATCTTTTGTATCGATATGATACACTAACAGTGTTCATATAAGGAGGTATAAAATGAAATCGCAAATATTCTATGAACCTGAATCAATGAATCTTGAAGATAGACCAGTACCCGATCCGTCCGATACAGATCTATTGGTTCAAGTGCGTTCAGTTGGCATCTGTGGATCAGATGTGGCATACTATTTTGGAAACAGTTCACTTGAAACTGACGATGGAAAAGGTCCTTTAATTCTCGGACATGAATTTACAGGTGAAGTCGTTGAAGTAGGAAACGAAGCAGAAAAAACTGGTGGCTTTAAGGTTGGTGATCGCGTTGTAGTTAACCCTGTACAATCCAACCCTGAATCATCTTGGAGTAAAAAAGGACTCTCCAACCTATGTCCTGAAAAGCGTGTATTAGGTGTAGGTGTAGATGGTGGTTTCGCTGAATATGCTGTTTCTGATTATCGTTGGACAGTTAGACTACCTGATAACGTTACGTATGATCAAGGTGCTCTTACCGAACCACTCGCATGTGGCCTCTATGCAGTAAATAATCTCAATGCAGAAGAAGGACAAACAGCTGTGGTTTTTGGTCCTGGTCCAATCGGTTTAATGATGGTACAAGTATTGAAGAGCCGTGGATTGAAAAACGTACTACTTGTTGGTACACGTGACTATCGTCTTGATTGTGGTAAAGATCTCGGAGCAGATGTAGTAGTCAATGTCAAAGACACTGATTCCCCTCACTATGTAGAAGATCTTGGTGCATTGATTGAAGATCTGAATAATGGAGAATTGGCTGATAGAGCTATTACCGCAACAAGTTCCCTTGATGCTATTCATACTGCACTTGAGGTTACTGGACGACACGCAACAATCGTAATCTTCGGCCTTCCCGGGGATACAGATGTGATGCAAGTTCCTATACTTGATACTATCCTTATGGATAAGACAATCAGATATTCTTGGTTAGCACCAAATACATGGGAAGAAGCGGTACAACTCATTTCAAGTGGAGATGTTGATATGGATAAAATCATAAGTCATGAATTTCCTCTTGATTCACTTGTTGATGGTATCACGAAAGTTCGTAACAGAGAAGATGGTTGTACAAAAGGGTTGGTAAAAGTATCTTCTTAATTGGTATAGTTTATGGGGATTCCGTTCTTTCTGGTTTTTGCTTTATCAATAGTATTTCTCTCACTAGGTATTACTGGATGGGGTGACCTTGTTTCAATTGATTGGCCTGAACAAGAGTCAACAAATGAATTAAATGATGATGCGACTGTCACCCCATACATAAGCTTAAATTTCTCTAACCATGTGGCATTAGTCCAGTGTTGTTCTGGTTTTGTACTGTTCATTTGTAGTCTATATCTTATGGGATTCTTACTATATCTTGAAGAAAGAGAAAGTGGAAGAATCATGAAAAACGTGAAGAGTTTTGCAAAATTAAGACAGCTTATAGAGAGATACCAGAAAAAACGTATATCGGAAAGAGGAAATCTATCTGAATAAACTTTAGCGTAATTATATTTTGCTAAATGTTTATAGACTTCATATCAATCCTACTTCAATTTTAAAGCGCGGTAAAGGTATATCCATTAAACATGGAACAAAAACCACAAAACGACCTACTTCTTCGGGCAGCAAATTGTCTTCCTGTGGAACGGGTACCAGTTTGGATGATGCGCCAAGCCGGTAGATCAGATCCATTATATCGTAAGATACGACAAGAGACAAACCTTCCATTAGAACGACTTTTCCGGACTTGTCCTGGTCCCGATCCTCACACCGATGTAGAGTTAGCTGTTGAAATATCACTCCTACCAAAACGAATTGGTGTTGACGCAATAATAGTATATAAAGATATTCTGACTCCACTCGCGTCAATGGGGACGTATTTCCGGTTTGATCCTGGTCCCTACTTAAATCCACCCATACGTAAGAAAGAACAAATTGACGGACTTAAACCTCTTGACAATCCAGAGATACAATTGGAATACACTGGGAATGTCATACACACACTACGAGAAACGCTGAATGGTGAATTGCCTTTAATTGGTTTCGCAGGTGCTCCCTTAACACTTGCCTTTTTTCTTATAGCTGGAGAGAGTCCAATGAAAAAAGGTGAAGGAATATCAGATAAAGCTAAACCTGTTTTCGAAATGATGAAATCTGAACCCGATTTAATGCATTGCTTATTAGATAAGTTGACTGAAATGACTATACAATATCTAAATTTTCAGATAAGTCAAGGTGTTCAGATTGTTCAATTATTCGAATCTATCGCAGATGTCCTATCCAGTGAAAATTACAAAACATTTGCCTTGCCTTACCATCAGCGAATTTTCTCTGCCATAAATTCACAAGCGCCAGCAATTCTATTTGCTAAAGAATGTCCTTATATTGATCTAATGCGCGATAGTGGAGCTAATGTATTAAGTATTGGGAAATGTTTGAATCTGAAGAAAGTGAAAGCCGAAGTTAATGACAAGATTGCAATACAAGGAAATGTCGATAACGATATACTTAGAGATGGATCAATTTCTGATATAACTGATGTAGTTCATACCTGTTTAGAACAAGGTGGGAAGGTAGGTCATATATTAAATTTAAGCCATGGACTTCATAGAGATACACCTTTTGAAAATGTAGAACATTTTGTGAAAGTTGCAAAAAGTTTTAAGGAAGATAAATGAATAATATACAAGAGAATCCTTTTGCTCCTCGCCAATATGGAAATCTGGTTCAAGTAACAGAACGGGTATATCTATTTCGTAATATTGTAAACTCCTCAATTATTATAGGTGATAATGGTGTTGCTGTAATTGATACTCAAGTAAACCAAATGATGGGAAAACGCCTACTTGCAGCTATTAGATCAGTTACCGATAAACCGATTCAGTTTGCCATCAATACACATTATCACTGGGATCATACAAATGGCAATACAATTTTTCAACAAGAGGGGGCAACAGTTGTAGCTCGAGAATTAACCAAAGATTTTATGGTGAATCGGGCTCCTCGTCAGGAGGCTTTCCTTCGATCTCGTGGATTTAGCCTTGGAGATGCACCATTTCTGCCACACCAGACATTTGAGCATGAAATGGAACTGGATTTAGGTAATCAACCCTTACATCTTGTCCACTTAGGGAAGGCAGAAACCGATGATGCTACTGCAATTAGGATTCCTGCAGAAGGTTGCATTGTTTCAGGGGATACCGTTATGACAGGAAGTTTTCCGATTTTTGGGCAGCCTGTAATGAATGAAGGGTTAATGGCAGATCACGATTGGATAAATACAATTAAGGAACTTCGAACATATTCACCTAAACATGTACTGCCGGGACATGGCCCTTTAGCCCACGATGCAGAGATTGATTTGCTTCTTAAAATTGAATTATATTTCATTACAGAAGTACGTAAACGTGTTGAACAGGAACTTTCTCTATTAGAAATATTAAATGATATGGAATCCAACATGCCAGATTGGATCAGTGAAATAGCTGAGGTGTGGGGAACACCACGTTATGCTATTCTACGGGTCTACAGAGGATTAATTGATGATCCTGAACCCGGTTGGCAACACTTTAAACCTTCTGCAATTCCATCAGCAGATATAGAAGAACTCCGCAAAAGAACAAAAGAATTAGAAAACTTCGATGTGTATCGGGAAACAGCAGAAGAAGTTGCAGAAGGGGATGACTTAGGATTAGCGATTGCCATTATGAAAAGTGCTACTGAGAAATTCTCTAACCTGCCAGAAGCATGGACTGAATACGCGGATACTCTTATACAAGCATCCAGAACAGTATCGAGTGTATTAGAGAAAGGTGATTTTTTCTTTGAAGCAAAACAGGCTATGAACACCGCACTTGAATTAGATCCTGAATTTGCCCCTGCACATCTTTTATTCGGATATAATCATATACTTTCATCCTTCAGGAATGGAGACGATCCTACTCTTGGTGTAGAATCCATATATAAGGCTTTAGTTAGTGGTCTTGAGGGTACAAAACTTGCCCAAGCTTATTTTTCAATTGGATTGGCACACCGGACAAACGGTGATGAAACTCTCGCTCTTGAAGCATTTTCACAGGCAGTTAAAACTGATCCGACATTCATGCCAGCACAATTTGCAAAGATGGCATAGGAGATGATATGAAATATGATAGTGTATTACTTGTAGCATTTGGTGGACCAACTCCTGGATGCTGTAAAAAATATGAGACAAACTCTTGTCCTGGGGAAGCATACTGTTTTGTTGAAGGAATTGCAGGTGATGCAGATTCACAAAAAGAACGAGTTAGAGATATCTCAACTCATTATGTTAAATTAGGTGGGTTTTCTCCATTCAACGAATTAACTTATACACAAGCTAAAGCCCTTCAAAATACCTTAGAAGAACGGAATTTACCATTACCAGTATATGCTGGTTTCAGACATTGGACACCATATCTAAGCGAAGTAATTGCTGAAATGGCACAAAAAGGACACCGTGATATTTTGGGGATTATCATGGCACCACACCAAGCCAAAGTAAGTTGGGATTGGTATCAAAATGCAGTCCAGAAAGGTATTGATGCACTTGAGAATACAAAGATTACAATTGATTACCTTGACCCTTGGTATACACACGATGGGTATGTTAGTGCAATTGCCGATTTAATTAAAACAGCATGTGGGGCTAAGTTCGAGAAAGCCGATCTCATTTTTACTGCACATTCTATTCCACAGTCTGCAGCTGATAATTCACAATACACCCAACAGTTTAGAGAAACTGCCGAAGCAACAACAGAGATGTTAGCCAAATCAGACTACACATTAGCATATCAGAGTGAGGTAGAAAACAGCCCTATTCCTTGGGTACAACCCGATATCAATAATCTTTTGGAAACAAAAAATGAGCAAGGTATTGATACCGTTGTTGTTTCCCCTATCGGTTTTCTATGTGATCATGTCGAAGTGTTATACGATCTTGATATTGAAGCGAGAGAAATTGCAGAAGAGCACGGTATTGATTTTATACGAGCACAAACTGTTGGGGATCATCCAAATTTTATCTCCATGTTAGCAGATTTTGTCTGTGAGAAATCAAAATAGTTCAGAATCTAAGGTTTGTTATACAGAACATGGTTTTATTATGAGATAGTTTTGAATGGTTTGATTATTGAGTAATCCAAGCCATAACAATAGATTATTCTCATCGGCGTTGAATCGTGAAGACATGTAGAAGAAAACCTAACTACTCCCTCATATAATTATCCTATTCCAACTAAAATATATGACGCAACCACACAAACGTGCCATCGTAATCGGAGGTGGAATTACTGGATTAACAGCTGCCTATCGACTAAGCACTGAAGCAAAAAAGAGAAAAATCCCTCTTGAATTAAAGATTCTTGAGGCTGGGAACAGAGTTGGTGGTATTATACATACAGAACATCGAGATGGTTTTGTAATTGAACACGGTCCAGATGCATTCATATCAACAAAACCGTGGGGAAAGGCGTTATGTGAAGAACTCGGGATTGATGAACACTTCATTGGCACAAATTCCAAAGTCAGAAGAAGCTTCGTTGTACGAAAAAATAAGCTTGTTCCGGTGCCAGAGGGATTTTACATGATGGCACCCGGGTCTTTTCTACCTTTTATAAAAACACCAATATTCAGTTTGAAAGGTAAACTACGTATATTATTAGACCTTTTTATATCAGCAAAAGAAAATTCTGATGATGAGTCGGTTGCAGATTTCGTTAGACGTCGTCTTGGTATTGAAGCATTTGAACGGATGGCACAACCGATGATAGGTGGTATCTATACTTCTGATGCAGAGAATCTAAGTCTTAGTGCAACATTCCCTCGATTTTTGGAAATGGAAAAAGAACATGGAAGCATCATAAGAGCACTTTTAAATCAGAAGAAGAAGGCATCCCAAACGAGCAAAGATACAAGTGGACCTCGATATAGCTTGTTTTTATCATTCAGAGACGGGATGCAGACATTAGTGGATACACTTGCCGATAAACTATCAGAATTTATCCAACTTAACACTCAGGTTGAAACAATTCGTCGGAATGATGACAACTCTCATTGGGAGATTGTTCTTGAAAAAAATACAAAATTAGAATCAGATTTACTCTGCATAGCGCTTCCTGCTCCCCGTACAAGCCAAATTATTAGAAATTTTTCACCTACTTTAGCAGAAAAACTTAATACTATTCCTTACACATCATCAGTTACAATTAATATGGCTTTCCGTCGTGAAGACGTTACACATCCACTCAACGGTATGGGTTTCGTTGTTCCGATTAAAGAACAATTGAATCTAATCGGATGTTCGTTTAGTAGTATAAAATTTGAGAATCGCGCGCCTGCGGGGAATGTGTTACTAAGAGCTTTCATCGGTGAGAATAAGATACAAAATAGAAATCATGAGGAAGTAGTATCTCTGGTATGTAAAAATGTATCAGATTTACTTGGGATTCAATCAAGTCCAATTTTTACTGTTGTAAGTCATCATAATAAATCAATGGCACAATATTTAGTAGGACATCAGACCAATATAAGCGATATTCAAGATCAAGCAAAGAAAATCAAAGGATTAACAATTGCAGGAAATGCCTACACAGGTATTGGAATACCAGATTGTATCTACAGTGGTGATCAAGCAGCACAGTCTCTATTAGATTCATTCACCAATTCTTAAAATATCAATGTTTGGATGATAATTATTGAATGAATTTCACATATTTTCAATGTGGTTTGAATATCCGCACCTTTCTTTATTTCGATCCAATTCTGAAGAAGCAGCTTAAATTTACCAAACGGTAACCTCAACGTAAGATGTGTATTGCTCAAGACTATCAATACAATAGTTTTATGTATTCAAATTAGGCAATGAATTAAATCCAAGCAAACGTTTTAATGTAGGAGAAGCTCGGTCAATTACATCATCAGAAACAATCTTAAAATGATCCTGTTGCGGTTTAAGAATAGAACGACAGAAAAAGCCGAGTAATGCGACTCGAGTAGTATCACTTCTATTCTCCGATGATCCGTGCCAGACTGCCCCGTTTAAAATTAAAACTGATCCCGCCGGTCCACAGATCTGTTTTTCATCATCATATTCAATTCCGGGTTCAGGTACAGAATTGAGTCTATGGTGACTACTTGGAACACAACTTGTAGATCCGTTTTCAAGGGTAAAATCATCCAAGAACCAGACACTGTTAGCAACCAGAGGAAAATTGGGACGTGGTGTTGGAAGTGTTGATAACGGATAATCAATATGTAGACCGCCATCGGGTGCACCCGGATAGAGAATATTCACAGTAAAAGAACTGAGTGTACAGTCTGTCCCCAGAAGGTATTCTATCGCAGCCAGCATTTTTGTGTGTTGAATTGCATCTTCAAAGACTTCTCCTTTATTAATTAGATTCCAAACACGTTGTGCTCGATTATCTTTCATATATGTATAACCATTCCCGGATGCTTGTTCCGAAACAGCAATGTCTAAAGACCGTATTCGTAATTCTGTAACAATTTCTGTAGGTATCATATTTTTTAACAACAAATACCCATATTCATCAAGATGAGATTTTTCTAAGTCGTTTAACATAACAATTTACTCCAAAATGATTCTTTGTTGACAATTTTAACCTTTAATAGTATTCTGTCAATAAATAGAATTTTCGCCAATTGTCAATTGGTAAATTCAAGACAAAAAAGTAAAGAAATTTGATGATATAATTTAAGAAAATCATTTGACTTATATTTTAATTTATGGTAATATGTTACCTATTACTATGATTTAATCGTTGATATAAATTGATAGGTTGGGAAATTTGGTATTTTTTAAAGAATTAAGCGGTATTTCCCAATTAAAACTTGCGTATTATTTTGACTTTTGTTAAAATAACTGATGTTCCTTTATTATGGACTCATTTTCAGTCAATAAAATATTACATTTACGTAATCAACCGACCCTGTTAGATAAACTATTAATATGTATTCCCAGTGGAGTGCTACAATATTCGGTGCCAAAAATTGCTGCTTTTGACATGTATACAAGATATGTTAAGACTATCTTTAGGTTGACTTACGTAGTAGGAAAAAGAATTTTAATACTTGGTAGTAGGATGTTAATGGATGGGCAAACACCTACCTCCGGTCGTTTATGTCGTGTTTATCGCCCATTTAAAACTTCAGTATTTAGTCTCGTTTTAGCGTGACTTAACGAGGAGGAAAAGTTAATGAAAAAACGAACACTTTTTGTTTCGTTTTTGATTTTTACATTGTGTGTTTTTCACAGTATAACCCCAAGCACTGTGTTGGCGCAGGAAGAAGTTTCTGGTCAAGAATTAGCGCAGCAAGTGTTTGATAAATATAGTGAGACGCTTAGCCGTGAGGATATAAAAGCACTCTTACCATTAGTTCTTAGTACGTTGAAGAAACCTGAGACTCAAGCGCTTTTAAACCCTCAATTGATTGCATTAGGTATCCAGAATCCAGATTTATTAGCAACTCAGGGTGTCGATCAGCAATTTATAACACTTATTAAAGAAGATGATGATGTCAAGGCATTGCTCGGAGATCCTCTTGTACAAAAATTGCTTCTTGATGTTCCTGCGATAGAAGCTCTTGAAGCATTGCTTAATGCAGGCCAGACTCCAACGGAACCAACGGAACCAACGGAGCCAACGGAACCAACGGAACCAACGGAACCAACGACTCCACCAACGGAGCCTACAGAACCTCCAACGGAACCAACAACACCTCCATTGGAACCAGAACCTCCTACAAAGGTTATGGGGGATCCAGTTGAATTAGCTACATCAAATCTAAACGGTCAGTCCAGACTCGGCGGACTTTCTCTGAATAGAGTGCACGGAAGAGCATTCATCAGAGATATGATTGCAGCTGCTGGATTATCACCGGATTTGGCTGATGGATATGTAGATGATGTCGTTGACGTTATTCTTGCACAAGTACCAAAAGGATTCCTTCCAAAGAAGCAAATTAAACAAGTACTCACTGCACATCGGCCAACTTCTATTTTCCAGGTTGATGAACCACAGTTGGACTATGAAAACTTTGGAAATGGAATTACACCTTCGCTTCTTAGTGCTATTTTCAACCAATCAGATCCATACAACCAGAAGTATCTTACATCTGATAGTTTGAATCTATATGTACGTGTCCCATCTACACTTGAAGAGGGACGTGTTGAATTTCGGATTGATGACTATATTGTTGGTGAAGGACAAAGAATAACACCAGAAGAATTTCAAGCTGATACCATTCCTTATGTATTCAGTTTAGATGAATCACTTGCAGCTACTAACCTACCTGCATGGCCAGCTTTAGGTAATCAACTCTTCTCAGGTGTTGTACTTCGGTATTCACAGACTGGTTTAGATGGAGATTACATCGCCGTTGATATGGATCCTGTACATGGTGAAAACGGTGTAGTTTGGGAAAGTAAGATAGGTATCCTTCCAAAAGGGAATACTTACTATTTCTTTGAAGTAACTTTGGCTGAACCTGTTATGCTTGAAGTGGTTAATCCTGAGGCAGTTTTTGCTGCTCTTAATTCACCAGAAGGTACACACAGTCTTGATGCTACGAATGTATATGAAATTAGTAGTTGGGCAATGCCTGATCCGAAAAACTTACAGTTTGATGATCGTGGTATTCTTGAGTCATTGATTACACCTGATGTCGCTGCAGAAGTTGCAAGAATAGTCCTACCACAATTGGCAAGTCCAGCCTCTGAATTTAAAATTAAAGGCAGCGATATTAATACCTTACAAAAGTTGATACTACGAAATGCCAATGATTTGTTTACGACTTTTGAGAGCAACTTTGATCCTCTCTTAGCATCAGTTTTCAGTGTACCACAAGTTGATATTCAGCATGATTCACTATGGTATGGAGATATCGGTTCAATTGAGGATTCAGTTGCCGGTGCATCTAAGATTGAAGCTGTTGTATATAATGCAAATGGCGAAGCAGTTGATCATATTGCTGCAAACATAAATGTAGACACTACTGCCCCATCAGCAAATATTGCTATTGGACCCGCTGATTCAAACACAGCAGGTTATTGGAATAAGGAAGGTGTTTTTGTTGCTACTGCTCATGATCCAACACAATCTTCTGTCCTAAATATACAAGCAAGTAGTGCAGTTGGTATTGGACAAGGACAAGGATATCTCATTTATCAATTAATTGATTTGGATGCTGATGGAAATCCGGTTGGCACTTGGTTGCCATTGACGGTTGAGAATTCTATGTTAGCATCAGATGTATGGGATTTAATCCGAGCTGAGTTAGAAGGCCAAACTGATCCACAGATCCAGACATTGGCTGCATTAGATGTTAATGCACTATTAGGAATACTAAATTCAGATATTTCTGGATTGGTACAACCATTCTTAGATAATTTAGGGATTAAACTCAGTTCTGAACAAATCAGCTTAATTTCCAACTTGTTTGGTGCTGTAATCCAAGACTTCAATTTAATTCCTTTAGCATTCGATCCAACACGTAATATGGGTATGCCCATTCAAGGTGAAGGTATACCGCTCCTAACCGGTGATTATGGTATCCGTGCAATGGGTATTGATACTGTCTTTAACGTTGGATCACAGGTACCACCAACAAGACTAAGAATTGTTGGACCTGAGATTGATACGTCAAGTGTAACAGCTGCAAGTTTAGGTGATATCAACAATAACGGTAAAGATGACTCCTATGAAAATGGGTATCTATACAGTAATACTGATATGATCACACTTACAGTTACACTCAATGAACGGACTATCCATCCGGGCGAAATAATGGTTCAGTATCAGAATGCCGATGGAGATTGGATCACAATTGATACACTTGAATTGGCAGAGGCTACTCACACATCTGGTGATACTCTTGCCGTTGATTGGGAAGTAACAGATTTTCAGGACTTAGTTGCTGCTGGTGATTATGTCGCTATTCAAACTGTAACTACCAATGGACTAAAGTTTACACATACATCAGAGATGTTCAAGATTCATCTTGATGCTGATATTCATCCTGTTGATCCAGAAGTATTGATCGTTGATGTTGATGACGCTTCTATCGTGATGACAAATCAAGATAGTGGTGGACCGCAAGGTACAATTAACCTCATAGGTTATACACCAAGACGTTCAGTACCAGCAACAAGTTCTATTCGAATTGAAGCTAAACGCGTAAACGATGAAGCATGGACAATGATCGGAACCGTTGAAGGTACCGGCATGGAATTGAGCGGAACAGATACAGCAGCCGTGATGTTCAATGGAAGTTCATTAGCAGATGTGTATACCGATAACATGCTACATATACAGGACTCAGGTAGTTATCTTAGATGGACAGTTGCTGTTGATACAACTGCCTTAGAAGATACAATTACTAAGGATAGTCCAGCTGCACGTGATGCTTCTCTTGATGACAATAAGTATATGGTACGTGCCTATGCTGTTGGTGACGATGGCAGTGATATTTCTGAAGCTGTTGCAGGTGAAATGTATACAGATACATTCTCTGTCGACAACGATGATGATGTTGCACCTTTAGGACCTACCAATGTTATTGTATCAAGTGTAGATGCAATAGATAGTATCTTTGCAGATAATGGAGATGGGACATACACAGTTGGTGGTCTTACCGACAAGTATGATGAAAACGTAAATTCTCCAGTCATTACACTCACACTTACACCTGAAGCTGTTCGTACGACCTATGCAGGCGTAAAGTTGCTTTCATCTCTCCCAGAAGATGCTATTTTAGGTGAGGTGACAGAAACTGCCGATGGTAGTGGCGAATTCACTGTAACTATTGATATCGGAACTCTAATGGATGCAGATGAATTAGTCTACAATGACAGATATCTACAAGATCCAGATGATCTTGTTTATAATCCAACAGATGACGAAGTCTATACATTTACTGTACACGCTTTAGCTTATGATAAAGCCGCAGCGTATGACGATGTTACTGCAGCTGATGATATGTTCCTCACATATGGGAATATCCAGGCTGACGATTATGATGATGATGAAATTACTGTTAGTGTACAAAACTCTTACAGACCTGATCCTGGTGTATTAGCTATCACAGTTGATAATTCTGATGGAATGACCAATGCTGATAGTGGTGCTCCAAAGTATGAACTAACATTCAACGCATATACTTATGGACTTACCTCACCACCAACTGAAGGTGTTCGCTTTGAAGTGAAACGACCCGGTGATGAAACTTGGGAACGTATTCCTGGAACAGATGAACCACCTAAGGAAATTGATGGATCAGATTTAGCTGGTATTGTTACTGGTTTAGTCCAGATAACAGGACATAACACTGTTAATGATGGTGAAGGTGAATTCGCAATTCCTGGATCTTTCCATAAATGGTCCGTTACAGTGGATACACGTGTATTGGCACGTTTAGGTGAAGATAGACCAGAAGATACCATCACATTAGATGATACTATTGAAAGAGGGGACGCAGCAGAACGCGATGCCTCTTTGGATGATAATCAATATCAGGTAAGAGCAATTTCACTTACACCGAAGAATTTGGCACATCCCGAATACCATCAACGCGATGGTGTGGATGCCCATTTCTCATTAGACAATGTGGATGATGTACCACCACTTGGACCAACAAACATTACAGATGTCGCAGATTCCGCTGGCTCAATTGAAGCCAATGAAGATGGCAGCTACACTGTGGGTGGTATTGTTGATCCTACTGTTGATACTCCAGTTGCTATATTCACTGTTGAACCAACTGCTGATCCTATTACCTATGAAGGTGGTAGTATCAGAGTCGTTCAAACTGATGCCGATGGAACTACAACTGAAGCAGACGGTAGTCTGGAAGACGGTACTGTTTCTGTTGATGTTGGTCAGTTGGCAAATGGTTCATATCAGTACCATGCATTGACTATAGATGAATTTGGAAATGTCCAAGATGATGGTAGTTCTCCTTCCATTACTGTCCATGTACTTAACTTCCGAGTCAGTGATATTACTGATCTAACTGTTACATCAGTTGATGGCGAACTTGTTGATGGCGAACTTCCAGAAACGATTCCACTCCGTGATTCTATCTCAGTTAGTTTCAACGTGAATAATGGTTCGTTGATGGTTGCTGACCTGACAGGTGTTCTTATTGATGGACATCGAGTTATGTATACAGTAGGAAGCGATGCCGACAATTCGTTCTCATTGATGGCAGATGAACTCGGTAACGTAAATGATGGATGGTATACACCTCATGGTGAAGTCACTAAGCGTAACGGTTCAGTGGCATTCCCATTAGCAATGATTAACCTTGATAACACCGGTCCAATGATTGATTTTGTAACACCAACTGAAGGGTCAACAGTCAATGACTTGCCAACCCTACAAGCAGGTTACAATGATGGTGAATTGGGGGTTGGTGTAAGTTCTGAGAATACAACATCTGTAAGCTTAGCAAGAATTCGACCAAGTGATGAATCTCAAGAAGAGATTTCCATCACTATTGACCAAGCAATGGTTGAGCAAGATATTGATTCTGTCGTTTACACACGCACAGATAAACTTGCTGGTGGTGCTTATAAGTTTACAGTTAAGGTTTCAGATAGTTTAGGTAATATTGGTGAAGCTTCTACCTCATTTGCTGTTGAAGGCTTAGATCCAACGGTTGTTATTACTGCCCCCGCTGCAGGTCAATCCTTTGATCATAGTCCTACAAGAGTAACTGGTTTCTTTGCCGGTGGTGGAGATGTAAATATCTCTAAGTTCACTATCAACGGTGAAGATATGGAAGCAGTAGTTGATGGGAATAACTTCTCATATACACCTGCTAATGCGTTAGGTGATGGAGAGTATACTGTTGATGTTGAGGTTACTGATGGAAGTGGTTTAACTTCACAGTCATCTATAACTTTCACAGTTGATATTCCTGGACCATCTATTGCTATTATATCACCTGCTGCAGGACAAGAGTATGATCATGGATCTCCAGAAGTCTTGTTAGATTACTCTGGTGTTGCCGAACCAGTCTCCCTTGCTCTAACGATTAATGGAGAAGCAGTTGAGGTAGCAGAAGGCTCAATGAGTTATACACCTGATCCAGCATTAGGTGATGGTGAATATACATTGGTTGCTACAATTACAGATGCTAACGGTAAGACAGATGATGCTACAGTAGTATTCTCTGTTGTGATTCCTGGTCCTACTGTCGCAATACATTCACCTGCTTCAGGTCAATTATTTGATCATGGAAAACCGGTTCTACGCGGTGAATTTACAGGTGTTGATCCTGTAGAATTAACAGTAACTGTTAACGATGTAGAAATTGAAGTAGTGGTAGATGGTAATGAATTTACATATACACCTGCTGATGGTATTGGTGATGGTGATTACACTATCGTTGCCAATGTTGTTGATCCTAATGGGAAAACTGACAAAGCAACTACAGTGTTTACGGTTAGATTACCTGAACCTACCGTTTCAATTCAATCGCCTGCAGCTGGACTTACCTATAATAATGGTTCACCTGTAGTCGCTGGAGAATTCACTGGTGTTGTACCAGTAGAAGTTAAACTCTCTATTAATGGTGAAGATGCAGAAGTCAAGGTAGATGGAAATCAATTTACACATGACCTTGCTGAAGCATTAGCACATGGTGACCATACAATTTCAGTTGAAGTAACTGATGCTAATGGCAAGACTGCTCAGGCTACAACTGTCTTTACAGTTGATATTCCCGGACCGTCTGTTTCAATCCTTTCACCTGCTTCTGGTCAAATCTATGATCATGGTGCTCCAGTGATTAGGGCAAAATTCATGGGTTCAACAGATGTTGATGTTACTACATTTACAATAAATGGTGAAGATGCCGATGGTGAAGTGGAAGATAACCAACTTACCTATACACCTGATCCAACATTAGGTGTAGGCGAACACACTGTTGTTGTTGAAGTAACTGATGCAAATAAGAAGACAGCAGAGGCTACGGTCGTTTTCTCAGTGACTAAAGATAATACTCCTCCTGTAATCTCAGCAAATTCTCCAACTGGAGTCGTTCGCTTGAATAAAGCAGACGTTGCTGCAGAAGATATGGGAGTAACAATCTCCGCTGATATCTCTGATCCTGAGTCAGATCTATTGAGTGTAAAATACCTAATTGATGATACTGCACCAACTCATTCTTATCCTGTAGACCATGCAGGTAATAAGTTTGAAGTTACACATAGTTTCTCAGCAGGTACACATTCAATAACATTGATTGTTGAGAGTGAAGGTGGTTCTAAAGAATTTAGATGGACTTTCACTGTTGAAGTAGATCAAGCTCCGCCAACCATTTCACACATTACACCTGCTGGTACAGTTCATGCTGGACTCCCGACTATATCGGCGAGTGCTACTGATGACACAGGTGTAGAAGAAATATCCATTACTGTAATGGATAGTAGTGGTGAAGAGGTAAAAGGCGAGTCTTCTGACGACAGTGAAGATAGAGCCAATGAAGGTATTACACGCTTAGACTTTAATCCTGAAGCTCCTCTTGAAGAAGGAACATACACGATTAGTGTTCGAGCAACTGATGGATACGGTAATTCCTCTACTGCTAAAGGTAGTTTTACTGTTTCCTTTGATACCGCTGCTCCTATCATCACAATGGCATCGCCACAGAATGGTTCTCGTTTGACATATAAACATGATGAAGAACGTAAACCTAATATTTCGATAGCCTATTCTGATGCTGGAACAGGAATCAATGTTGATTCTATTAGGTTTGTCTTCAATGATCAATTGATTAACCTAACATCTAAGCAGAAGTCCGCATCACAGGTGAATTATACACCACCTGCTGACTTAGAACCTGGGAAATATGTAGTCAAGTTAGAAGTGTCTGATAACGCACATCAACAAGGTAATGTCTCAGAAAAAACTAAAGGTGCTCGAGAACCAAACACTGCTGTATATGAGTTTAGTTTCTTTGTCGAGCGTGGAGATGTACCAATTATGTGGGCAGCACCCTTCAACTATCCAAATCCATTCAGTAAAGACACTCGGATCTCTCTTGTGTTAGCACGAAGGGCAAATGTTAGTATCACAATATTTGATTCTACATTACGTCCAGTCAGAGTCCTTGTGGATAATGAAGTAATGGAAGCTGGAAACTATACTAAGAATCCTGCCGGTGCTGGTTCTAACGCTATCGGTTGGGATGGTAAATCCAGCGGTGGTGAAGACTTGGCTCGTGGTATCTATTTCTGTCAAATAGAAGTGAATGATGGTATTGAGCCTGAATTCGCCATACTAAAGCTCGCACTGACGCGCTAAGTAAATGATGGTCCGTAAATCGAAAGTTGGACTCTATGTCCGACTTTCGATAACGGCTACCAAGGAGGATATTAATTAATGTCTACTACAAAGCAAAAATTGCTATACGGTGTTATACCCGTATTATTACTTATCATGGCTATATCGCCTGTCTGTTTTGCTGAGGGAGAGGTTAACGCTATGCCTCACTTACGCCTCGGTGCCGGTGCACGTTCTATCGGTTTAGGTGGCGCATTTACAGCAATAGCAGAAGATGCCACAGCGACTGTCTGGAATCCCGCCGGACTCGGTTCTGCGGCTGATCTAAGCCTGAATTTTTCTACTCAAAGACTTTCACTTGATAGAAGTCATAATTTTATAGCTATTACAAAAACGCTGGGTTCATACGGATCAGTTGGATTAGCAGCAACTAATTACGGAGTTGCTAATTATAATGTATACGATTCATCAGCTACTTATGGTGGAACAGCAGACTATAGTTCAAATGCATATTCACTCTCATATGGTATAGCTATTGGACACTTCAATATCGGTCTAACGGGTCGTATGTTATCTGATAATTTTGGTGTTGATAGTGTTGAAAACCAAAGTGGTTTAGGTGGTGTGGATATTGGTATTATGGGTCATGCATTTGAAATTGAGGTCGCTGATGATATGATGGGACAAGCGATTCATAATAATCATCATGAATCTATGGTTCCAACATTCCATTACGGTCTTGTTGCTAAATACCTTGGGGCATCTATCGGTGAAGCAACTGTGCCAATGGTAGTGAATGTAGGTGTGGCTTATGATCTATATATGGGGAATGTTGTTACATTTGCCGCTGATATAGAACAGGAATTCGTTAATCTTGATGAAAGTGCAACCAGCCTCCGTGGTGGTGTTGAATATAACCTTTTCACTAACAGATCAACCAATTTTGCTTTACGTGCTGGAATGAAAGCATCACGTGATGTACAAACACTTTATGGTGGATTTGGGGTTAATATTGCTGGACTGCAGGTTGACTACGCTATACAAGACGGTATGGCAAGTGAAATCAATGGAGCTGGAAGTACGCATTATGTTTCCGTCTCCTATGAATTTTAACGCCAATAGGGAGAATTATGATGACTTTTATTAAAAACACTCTAAAATTGACACTGGTTCTCTATATCTGTGTTGCTCTTACTGGTGTTTATGTCCTATCTGCCTCCGCAAGGATTACTCCTAAGGAGACAGAAGAAGAAACTACGTTAATCACTATTAAGAAAGGTGATACATTGTGGGATCTATGTCAAGAATATTTGAAAGATCCTACAAAATGGCCGGAATTGAAAAAGTATAATGACTTCTCTAATCCAGATCTTATTTATCCAGGTGAGAGATTACGAATACCTGTATCTCTGGCTAAGGATATGGGTGAAGATTTGAATGATGAAGGCAGAAATCTTAATGATGAGTTGGCAGCTTCAAATGAAGAAGCCAAAGCGACTAAAGAGTTACTTGAGAATGCTGAGAAAGAACTAAAAAAGCTTATGGAAGATCTCAAGAAAATTCAATCTAAGGTTGCAGCCCTTGAAAAGGAATTAAAATCCAAAGATATGCAACTGAAAGAAGCAGAAAAGGTTTCATCCGAAGCATTGACTTCTATTGTAAGAATAGAACTTGCTACTACACAAGAAGCATTACAAAAGAAACTTAACCAAGTTAATCGTAATGTCAATGGTTTAGAGAAGTTGATTACTGAAAAGAATTCTGCAATTGAAGCGATTAAAGGAAAAATTGCATCTATTGAACAAAACAATGAGAATTTGTTGAAACAGATTGAAATGAATCAAGAAGCTCTTAAAGAACTGAATATATACCTTAAAAATGCCAAGGGTATCCATGAAGAACCCTCTTCAACAAAACGTACGCTTGCATTTGTCACTACTGTAGCAGCAGGTGTGGGTTGGTTCGTTCTGAGTTCTATCGGTGGACGAAGTGGAGAATAGTTCAGTTTGATACAATCTCATTAGTAGAAAAGAAATTGTAATTTCAATTGTTTACAGCGAGGAAGTTTCACTTCCTCGCTTTTTCTGTTACAGGATATTCAAAAAACTTCATAAGAATAACTAATTCATTATACTGTTATTTATAGATTAGGTATGATAAATTACGGATTCGAATTGTAAGTAGTCGATTGTCTACCTTCGTTCCAGAAATTTATCTACAATATAATGTAAATAATTATTCATTGAAATATATATATTTTAATTATATACTAAAGGTGAAACGAGCTACTACAAATGACAATATTTAGATGGATTCATTGATAGAGGAGATACATGAGAAACAAAAGTAATAGACAATTAAATTGTAATACCTATCATTGTTTAAAAGTACTGTTATTAACAATCGTATTAATTTATGGATGTGAAGATACACAAGAATTAAAACCGGAAGACATCATTGAAATTGGCTCATTAACTGTTGAACCTGATTCAATAGAAATTGAGAATACTGCTACAATAATTTCAACCGTCGTATATAGTGGAAATGTAAGAATGATAGGGTACAATTGGACAACAACTGGTGGAAGAATAATTGGTGATTCCGCAAGTGTTACATTTGTTGCCCCAAAGAATCCTGGTAATTATACAATTACTCTTAAAGTTACTGATGGAATGATTACTGCCACAAAAACTGTATTAGTTAATGTCACACTCGGTCCAACTGTTGTATTGGAATGATGAACAGTAGGACTGTATATTGAGGGGTGTGTAAAGTTTTTAGCACTTTACAACAGTGTATTTTTATACTTACAATTGTTTGAGAAATTTCATAGAGGATACAACCAAAGTTCAAAGGGTAATGGCATTTACGACATTTTTCCCCGAGAATCTAATTCCAAAAGTGATTTTTGGATAATATAAAGGGTAGCCCTGGTATGTCTAAATGACATTCATACCTGAGGAATGCCATAGGACATTCATACCTTGATTCCTGATTCCTGATTCTGATTCGAGGGCGAAATCTGTGAATTCCTATTCAGATTCGGGGATCTAACAATAAATGGAGCAAGACCGCTTCTCCGCATAATCCTGTATGATCCGAGATTCAGAAAAGAAAAACATCCCTAACCAAATCTTCTTCTCCCTGTAATCCGAGATTCTTACATAAGAAGAAATTGCAGTCGACAGTCAGTCTTTCAGACAACAACATGCCTAATACATAAAATAAATTGAATAAAATAAAGGAAAAAGCAACTTATATCATATAAATAAACATACATTGACATAATAATAAATACACATTACAATCACATATAGAGAATTATCATCATATATAGTAGTATAATAAAGTATATTATAATCAAATTAAATAACCTGATTTTTCTGGAGTGAATCTGCCGATAAATATTATATTATGAGAATATTAATAGTAAAAACAGGGTCATCGCTCATCAACGGAAACTACAAATTTGTTACTTTTTTAAAATTTAGAAATTAAGGTTTAATTCGTTTACAAACCCAGACAGGGACTAATAGGAAAGGCAGTGTAGTAATAAGAAACAATCCTACACTTTGTAGGAAAAGTGTAACATTTTCTCACATATCTAATAAAATATACTAAGTAGGAAAAACGATAAAATCATCTTAAAATGTAATAGCTTAGATTTAATACAACTGTACACTGTATACTGAAAGCCAAAAACTGTAATCTATAAAATATACACATGCAAAATACGATATTAATACCAAAATCTTTACATACCCTATACTGTGTATAATATTGATTCAAACTAGAGCTTATCTCATAAATCAAATATTTGGAAGAATCTTGGATCTTTCCATGCATTATATATTAATACAACTGCGGGAAACCCTGTCCATACGAAAAAGGAATTTACAAAAAACGCACGATTCGTATTTATGTGATACGATGTTGATACTCTTGAGTCCCGTAGGGACGGAATGTTTATAGAAAAACTCTAAACAAATATTCTTGAGTCCCGTAGGGACGGAATGTTTATAGAGCCAATCTCATAAATTAAATATTTGGAAGAATCTTGGATCTTTCCATGCATTATATATTGATACACCGGCGGGGAAACCCCGCCCATACGAAAAAGGAATTTACAAAAAACGCACGATTCGTAGTTATGAGATACGCTGTAATTAATCCTCCTTTCACAAATATCATATAATCAAGTATGTAGATCTAAATTAGAGTGAAAGGATTAAAAACTATAAAACCTAATAAAAAAAGATGGTTTTCAAATTATATGTATCGAGTCCTAATACTAATCATTGTAATTATTATAGTCACAAGTTGTAATTCTAAAAATGAGATAAATACATTAGTAGAGATGCAAACTAATTCGTCTATTCAGAAAATTGAAGGTACGAATAATCAAGCTGAAGATATTCAAGGTATGAAGGAAGGATATTATTGGGAACCTAATGGTGGAAAGATTTTATTACAATTGACTGTTAAAGAAGTGTTGCGATCTAAAATTAGACTACAATATATGAAATAATACAAGAGAAATCTCGTACCGGTGCTTTTCTAACAATATCTATCAATAATAGTATGCTAATTGAAAAAGAGGTAATTGGGGAAGTAAATACAAATGAATCCAACCAAATCATTGATGAAAAGGATATATCTAATTTCATAAACAAACCTGGTGATTATATAATAACATTTGAGTTAGAGGTAGTAGATAATATTGAGATGGGATGGTTTTTGACAAAAGATTTGAAGGTAATTGGAATAGAAGGCACCTTAAGCGTAAAGTAACCTCTATTCGACAGTTAAGTTAATTTCCTCTGATTCCTAATAATATCACGTATAATGAACTTAAAGTAATTTCTAATAATTTAACCATAATGCTTAAATAGATTAGATGGAGATCGCTTAAGTTATATGATGTTCCTTTCAAGAAAAAATACTAAGAATCACATTATCTTCCTTTTTATATTATGTTGTGTTATCTTTACATCAGGATGTACAGTTAGAGTTAGTACATTACAAAAAATGGAACGCGTGGGAAACGAGGTTGTAGAAGAAATAGGTAATGTCAACATGTTTTCTGATGAGGAGGAACTTAAGCTTGGTCTTAATTTTCATTCTTTTTATATACAAGACCAGAAGATATATAATGATCCTATAGTAGAAAACTATATCAATACACTTGGTCAAACTCTCGTCAGATATAGCAACCGTCGTAATATCAGATATACATTTACAGTAATTGATACGAATATAGTTAACGCTTACGCGGCTCCTGGAGGATATATTTATATCAATATTGGTCTAATCCGAAAGGCAAATACCGAATCACAATTGGCATCGGTCATAGGTCATGAAATTGGACATGTTGTAGGACGACATGGGATGAAACAGATGACACAACGATACGGTGTAGATTATTTGAAAGAGACTATACTTGGAAAAGACACTGCCAAAGTTTCCAATGAAATATATAAAATTGCTACGGATCTACTCCTCCTTAGATATAGTCGAGAACATGAACGATATGCGGATAGTATTGGGGTACAAATCCTTTACGATGCTGGTATTAATCCTCAAGGGGCTGTTCAATTCTGGGAGATAATGCAAGGGATGGGTAAAAGAGAATATACTACTGTTGAAAAAATGCTCAGCACTCATCCGATTCATAGTGAACGGATAGAATATATTTCATCTCAGATTAACACATTACCCAAAAAACAAGGACTTCGATCAAATTCTACTGAATTCCAACGTGTTAAACAGAGAATACGGTAACATGGGAACGGACGTGGTAAGTATATCGGGTAGACCGGAGCGAAACCCGTCATATTTGCTTCGTTTTGATTTTCTCAATTAGAAACGGTGTAATACCATTTCTAATTGAAATCTCTCATTAATGTACCACAAACTGTTAGTTTGTGGCGTATTAGATTTACATTCCACAAAAAGTATATAATGCAACACTATTTTTTAAAAATGGTAGTAGTATAAGGAGTAAAAATGTTGAATAGAATAAGAATAATTTCATTAAGTTGTATAATGCTATTGTTATTGGGTATTACGATTAACATCAGTTCTGCAGTTTTTAAAAAGCAAAACCTTTACTTGTTGGAGTTGACAGATGATTCTGAATCTAAAATAAGTTTAACAGCACACTCGGATTTTGGAGATTTAATCAACGAATCACCTCAATATATACCTCTTGCTGCTCTTTTAAGTCTCAATCCAGCAAGAGTGAGCCAAGAATATAGAAATAAAGACTTCCATACATTTATTCCTACCGAGATTGTTGACAAAAAGGAAAAAACACGAGAGGTAAGAGTCGGGGAAGTATGGGAAATTGATGCAGACAGACTTCTTCCTTTTCTTAGACAGTTACATCCAGGGGCGACTGTTTCTTTATCTGGAGAACGCGGTGCCTATGCAGTTCTGAAATCTGTAACCGAAAAACAACTCGAAATACTTTTTCGTTTCCATGCCGATTTTAATCTATCTACTATGTCTGAAATAGAGATGGATAAAGTTGAACATTTTTCAGATAAAATAGCATCTATAAAAGCAGATGCAGATCAGGATGACATATCACATATAGAAGCAGAGGTTGTACGTCGAAAAACAAGCACTCTTCACGTACCCCTTCAATCCGGAAAAGAAGAATTAGAAGAAAAGGAGAAGGAGATTCGTTCACTCAAAGTAGAATTAGAATCCGCGGATGAAATACCAGATAAACAGAAGACATTCAAACTTAATGACCTAACTAAAGAACTGGATACACGATTTACTGCTTTGGAACAAAAACTTGATAAACAGCTTACTAAGTTTAGAGATTCTCTATCTACCACATTACAGAAACAATTAACTGAGCAATTTGATACAATAGAAAAAGAACTCGCAAAAAATCTAACAACTGTGTTAATAAAAGAACTTAACAATCAAATTACCACTCTTGAGGCAGAATTGGCAGAGAATCTAACAGCTTTGCTCAAAAAGGAATTAGATACTAAACTTTCGGAATGGAAACAAACCTCCGATAAGCAATTACAAGAACTTACTACAACTATAACCAAGCAAGAACATCGGTTGAATGAACTGAGCACACAACTCACACGATTAAACGCAATCTATTTAACTCCGAACAAATTTATCGGACGGTTGGTCATAAATCGTAAAACTAAGACCGTAGAAACGTTTTCCATTACAATTCCTATTGACGATACTAATGGAACTATCTCTTACATTTCAAGTGGGAATATAGTTGATATAAATATACCTCTGATGAAACTTACATTTCAGAATGATGAAATCGCTGGCTATGAGACAATCTTTGAGAGTCAGGATAATCTTGAGGCAATTACATATCAAAATGCAGAATCAATATTACATCAAGCAAGCAAAGGTATGTTACAGCCTGAAATATATGGTAATTCTGTGAGGTAGACTTGTATATAACTTTAGCCATATTACTACAAAGTTTACAAGGAAAACTCAATCTTGATACACATCTAAGGCTATTTACATTCTATTAACGAATTCGATTAATTTTAAAATTCTTTAATTAAAATATAAATATGACATATAGACAAACTCTATATTATTAATTTGATTAATTCTCAGAGTAATAAGGATGCTGTATATAATTCAGAAGATGACATTAATCCTTAGGAGACATCAAAAATGAAAACGAAAAACCTAATCCTCCTTATATTATTAATTTTATTAATATTGCATACAGCACTGCCAGTTTCGGCACAGTTATACGATTATCGTGATTGGACAAAGCAAGGATTTAAGATATCTTTTGCGAACATAATTTCTAAGGATAGCTATGTATTATGGACGACAGAAGGAAGTAATGAGTTTATACTTAAGAGTGCGGATGGTTTTAAAGCGTACAAACAACCCACCCAAGATGTAAAAATCGCTGTACTTTCACCGGAAGGAAGCAAACAGAAATTGGCTTTAGGTTTCAGAGACGGAAATATTGCTCTTCTGGATGTATCGAATATATTAGAAAATAAACGATGGAAATCTAATATGCCCATCCTTGAATCGACCGATAAAACACCTGTTACTTCACTCACGTTTTCTCCCGATAAACAAACTCTTGCTTCAGGTAATCAATCTGGAAATATAATCTTATGGGATACTATTGAGAAAAGACAGTTGCTTGAATTGACAGAACAGGATAGTAAGGTTATGACAATGGCATTTTCACCTGACGGAAATTGGCTTGCTTCAGGAGGAGAAAATGGGACTGTAAGATTGTTGAAGATATTAGACTCAGCAGAAATTCCTCAAACTATACGTCACAATGGACAGGTTAACATGGTAAGATTTTCCCCTGTCGGGTCTTTGATGGCAACTGCTTCCGATGACAGGTCTATCATAATATGGGATATAACAGAATACAAAGAACTACGTAAGTTAAAGGGACATTCTGGTGGGGTTAAAGTTATTGCTTTTTCACCTGATGGCAAACACATCGCCTCAGGTGATGAATTTGGGAAGATATATTTATGGAAAGTTGCTAATGGTGAGAAAATTGATCCAATAGAACAGTATATAGAACAGTATAAAGAACAGTATAAAGAACAGTATAAAGAATATCCAAAATCAGAAGACATCCCTCTGGATAAACCTGAGCCACATAAAACAAAAATCTTGGCAATGACATTCTCAAAAAATGGTGAAAACTTAATATCGGAAGGTAGAGAGAAATTGTTTATATGGAATCTTAGTAAGATGGGAATTTCTTCTGAACCAAGGAATTATATGGTACCACCTAAACCAATCATCGCTATTTTACAAGCCAATGACAAGACTCCTCCGACAATCAAAATATCTGATGAAGTTGACCTGAATGTGCCCTCAGATAGAGATGAAACAACAATTAGAGGAATTGTTAAGGATAACATTTCATCAATAAGCAGCGTTACTGCTACAAATAAGAATATACCAAATTTTTCAAAAACCATTGACAGTTCCCAGATCGATGAAAATGGAGGATTCACGATTACAACTATCCCACTCATAGAAGGAAATAATCAAATCTCTATACAGGCAAGTGATGAAAAAGGTAATATTAGTGCAGAAGACGAATATAAAGTTACAATCACCCGTGCTCCTATACCAGACAATACACCGCCAACTATATCTTTTGACGCAAATCTTTATACGAAAATTAATGATAATGTATATGAACGCACAATTACTCAAGATGCCACAAAATTTGAATTAAATGGAACTGTTTCCGATAATAAGAGTGGAGTGAAAACGCTTACTGTTGAAGGAATTGATGTTCGTTTTAATGCAAACGGAAGATTTAATTATAATGTGAACCTGCAAGAAGGACAAAATAAAATTACTCTATTAATAGAAGATTTAGAAGAAAATAGAGAAACAATAGATCTCAATATTACTCGAAAATTGACTGAGGATAAAGAAAAACCCAAATTAGTTATCGAAAGTCCTGTTATTCCAAATAATAAACGTATAGAATACCCACCTGGTACGGAAACAATAACTGTAAAGGGTACTGTCACAGATAATCGGAGTTTACCCAAAGATATATCTGTGTATATTAACCAATCCCCTGTAAAAGAAGTTTCTACTTCTGGAGAGTTTTCTGAATCTGTTAAATTAAATAGAGGAGATAAAGTAATAAAAGTAATAGCAAGAGATTTGAAAAACAACGACACTGCTATTACATTCACAGCTGTTATACCTGAGGATATACCAAAACCTACGCCTCCTGTTGTAATTAAGACTCCAACTGATATTGAAATCATATTTACTCAACCAAATCTTTCTCCTCTAACTTTAAGTGACCAACGGGCTCTACGTATAGCAAATAGTACAGAAAAACAGTATTGTATAATAACGGGATTGATAACTGGATTGACAAATCCGAGTGAATATTTCATAAAAATTACTATCAAAGAACATAATGGAGATAGACAACGAAATTCAGATGTTAGTACAATTAATGATCAGGGAATTTTTGCTTTTGTTGATACTGATGAGAAACTAAAATTGTTTAATGGATTTAACGAGATTGAGGTATCTGTTAATACTGATCCGATTACCACAACGAAGTTTCTAATTGAACGTAAAGTAAATAATCGTATAAGTCCACCTGATCTGATAAAGGATCCAAAAACCATAAACAAAGAATCATATTTTCAGATTGAAAAAATTCGAATTCTGGATGTTGAACTCGTGAAAGATGAAATTAATGACGTACCAGTTTCAAATGTAAAAGAACTTGTAGAGGATGGAAAGATAATGGGGATTGAAATTAGTATACCTTCAAAAAATTATACAATGGAGTCACCAATTAAGGTTATTACCCATAAATTTAAAGGGAGCATACGCATGAACGGTATTACTAAAGGTGATGGAATTTCGAAAATTACATATAAATCAAGTGAAATTTACAGTGGACAGGATGTAGGTTATCAAAAAAGCGACAAATCATTCCAGATAAATAAACAAAAACTTAAGTATAATGACAATACCTTCATATTTACTACTCATCCGAATGATGATAGTTATCAAGCGAAAAATACCACAATAAAAATACACAGGCAACATGAACGTGAGGGAAAAGACTATGCAATCTTATTTGCTGTAAAAGATTATAAAAATTTTCGACACAAGACCGGTTGGGATTCCAATGATTTAATTGCTCCACATAATGATGCTGAAAAACTTGCGGTTATATTAAAAGACAAGTATGGTTTTGAAATTCTTCCTGGTGGCGAAGTCCTGACTGAACCTACAAGTAGGGAGATACTTCAAACACTGGATCTAATAGGTATAGATAAAGAAAAACGTTTTAAATCTGATTCTCAATTATTAATCTTTTTTGCTGGACATGGCTATGCAGTAGATGACTCAGGTTATTTTATTCCTGCAATTGAAAATGATGAGGACGATTATGTAGGGGACTCTGAGTTTACTATAATGAGTGAACTTGGAGTCTCACATCAAGAAATTAAGGATTCTCTTGTCAGAATAAATAAGAAGTGTAAAAATATCCTATTAGTTATGGACACCTGTAAAAGTGGCTTGTTTAAAGAAACGACATATAGACATATGAAAAACCCTAAAAACGATATTAATGATGATGATTTGAAGAATAAAATAAGGAATACCACCTTACAATACCTAACCTCGGGGAGTGGCAAACAAGATGTACTTGATAGTGATTTAAAGTTAGAAGGTCATTCTCCGTTTGTTTACCAATTAATTCAAACACTGAACACTACCAACAGCATTGATAGTAAAGTTCTAACATTGGAATTAGTTAAATACAAATTCGCAAAGGAGTTTGATCAACTACTAAAGAGTCTCGAATCTATGGACGCAGAGCAAAAACCGACTATAGGAAATATAAGACCAGGTCATGAGGAAGGGGGAGATTTCATTTTCTGGAGTAGAGAATAAAAGTACTATTCAGTTCATTCCAAAATCAATTTTTTGTATAATTATTTCCAAGGCGAATTGACTCCATAGTTGTAATGATGTAGATTTACATTTGTATTTCAACTACGGTAGGTTTTAAAGTTATTTCAATATTCAAAACCAATTTACGGAAGGTATTCAGAATAAGCATTAAGTGAATTCTTGGTTAATCCAATCAAAAAACTCATCATGGACGGAGTTACCACTCCTGGAAATTACCAAAATAGAACTAAAATTCATTATGGATTCTAACTACTAAACAACATATCTACCGTGGTAGGAAAGTGTATAAATTATTCAATTAACAATAGTTTAACATAGATAATTCATAAAGCAATTAATTAACCGTTATGTTCCTATGAAATACTAAAACACATATCTCGGCTTCTTATAATATCTAAACTTTAACAAATGTTTTATAAATTTAAATACCTCTATTATGATTTAGAGGGAGATCTAATAGGAGAATTTGACTCATGCGGAAACTCACTGTTTTTTCAATAATCGCCACTGTGTTAACTATAATAATAATAAATGGACATACCCAATCCTCTTCAACACAATACTACAAGCAAGTATCTGTAAATGCCCCACTCTATTATAATTCAGCATTAGATAAAGCTAAGGCAGAGGTAATAGGGGATATATTTAAGGGAGCTTCAAATCTAATAGAATTTAAACCTAACCAAGACCATCAAAATGCTGATGCATCCAATTTACGGCGAGACTATAGTCAAGCATTAATGGGGATTAATAATCTGACTGAATCGTCAAAGACACATATAATAAGTAATAAAGATAATGAAAATCAACCCAAACTCCTCAGTTTTATAGAGGTCGAAAAAAAATCTGAGACTGATGGCAATGTGACTCTTAACCAGTCAAAATTACATGCATACTTTGAAGAAGAATCTTCATCACTTCAGAATAAACTGAAACAAGTTCTTGACAAGGCACAAGACTTTGAAACTTCTGATCCAATGCAGGCTGTAAAATACTATCAGACATCCTATCCAATATACGATACATTGAATAAGATCGTACTTTTAAAGCACGCGACACAATCCAATGACAATTTGAATGTGGTACGTCAGGAATTAGTACAGAACATAACAAAAGCCAGCGGGAACTTACAAATGTCTTATCGGGAAGTCACACAGAAGGTCGCTTCACTACAGCAGAAAGCAAGACCAGTATCCACAACAACATCCCCTGTTGCACATATCGCACGTGCAATTGCATTACAAATAATGGCACAGAATCAAAAACCTCACATAATTCAAATGAATATGTTTACCTGTGAAGAAACTAAACAATCTTCACCTATTTCTCAGAGTCTTTATGCTGCTCTCCAGAACGAACTTCCTAATTGGGATTTCCTACCACTGACACGCGGAATGCAAAAAAGACCTGTGAAATTAGATGGTGAATTTTGGAGAACCGACGATAACACTGTTTTGGTAAAAGCTTCACTAAATAACGGAAATACATGGGATCAACTGGGTTCTGTGAACCTATCAATACCAATAACAGACTTAAACGGAATAGAGGTATTTCCAGCTAATTTTACTCAAATTAAAGAACATCATTCTGTATTTCATAAAAATATAGAATTTGATGATACTAAGACTATCAATGGAAATGAATTATCGGTAGACCTATGGACAGATAAGGGACAAGAAACTGTTGCATATGTAAAAGACGAACTAATGACAGTATATTGTAAAGTTAATCAACCTTCCTATGTTCGACTACTTTATCGGCTTGAAAACAATAGATATACCTTGTTATACGAAAACATAGAAATAGGGAAAGACAGGATAGATCAGAGTGTGGAAATTGATTCATTTCTCTGTACACCACCGTTCGGTTCAGAAACCCTTATTATTCAGGCGAAGAAAACAAAGTTTCAACCCTTACAGACAAATAGTCGGGGTGGATATGATTATCTCAAAACAGAAGATCCTCTAAAAGTTAAAGAACTGTTGAGCGTACAAGGGGCAGTATTGACTGAAATTTCTGTTACAACTGTTGAAAAAGCATTTTAATTAAGTTTGACCTGAGTGGATTTCACACTTGTGGCATTTAAGTGTTGTATTCAGCGTACAACAGCAATATGTGATTACTGGGTAAGATATATTCATTAGTCTATGCTTACCATATTCTAATCATCTATTTGAATCTGAAATCTTTTCAATAACAATGGGTTTGGTGGTTGATGGTTTCAACTACCAAACCCTATAATTTTTGAATCTATGTTACTAATATCAGTCAGGACTGCGTATATTTATACGCCTTGACACTTAGAAACATTGGAACAATTGTCCCTTACATTCGTCACTTGCTATGAGTGATACTTACAGAATAGTAAGATAACATTCCGATAGATCTATTGCTGCTGTAATACTTGGGTGATTTTCCCGTCTACACTTGTCAGGATTAGGGTATTTCCCCTTCTATCCATAGTCCAATTTTCAACTTTACCATAGAGACGTCCCGATGTAATTGATTCAGCAAAACTCTCTTCTGTCACACCAGCGGATTCCCAGAATTTCGGTGGTTTAAGATCAGCATCCATTTCCTCTAAAGCAAGTATCAACTTCGAATTAGATTCTGTATATTGACCGCGACCTGCCAACGTTACCTCTGTTAAATATGCAAGTCCACTGCCATCTTTGAGTTTAGCCGTGATTTTAAAATGAAGTGTTAAATACCAGGAACCATTCGTAAAAAATATAAAGTCATTTTGTGCTACTTCCGATTCTGTATCAACATAATCACCTTTAAGAGGTATAAAATAATCTTCAATATCCTTATTTTCAATTGATACCAATTCCCAAGGACTTTCCGTTAAGAATGACTTCGGTTCTGGGGCTGGTATCACAGGAATCGGTTGTTGTTGTGGTGGTGGTGGTGACACTTCCTTCGGCCTATCGTCAACAATTGTACAACCCATGTATATTATGGTTGCAAGAGAGAAAAAAAATAGTATCAGGTGGTTTCTTTTAAGCATTTTACCTCCAATAGTCTATGACATGTATTTGTCATAATTGTAGTCGATAATATCGAAATTCATATATTCTACACCAATGTATGGTGTTTGAATCGATCCTGAAAAATAGATTTTTGTTTAAATGTAAATATTACATAATTATTATAGTGATTGAACTACGAACTTTAACGCTATTATATCTTAAGAAAATAATCTAAATCACACCCACATTTATCATGGATAAAAGTTAAATTTCAACGATGATTATTACCAGAGATAATAATAGCAAGTATAACAGTTAAGTATTTTGAAGTAAATATATTTCTTACGTAAGACTATACATCTCAACAGCTATCTACTATCACAGTTAATCCTAATTGACCGTATTTATATCTAATAGAAAGTATGTAAACAATGAACAGTTCAACTTAGAATTTACTGGTTGTCTTTTTCGATAGAAGCTACCTTTCAAGAAATGTTTCCTCGTCCCGATATGGGCGTTTCCAACTCGCTGAATTTCTAATGAGATTAGAGTAAGTATGTTAGCAATTCTAATGATTACCCAAGAGACCTCTAATCTTTGAAATACTTGATTCAGGTAAAATCCAACGCGTATTTCTGTATAATCCGAAATTCAGAAAGGAAAACATCCACATCCAATTACTCTATTCAATCTTGTATTTAATGAAAAGAAATTGGAAAAATAGCACAAAATTCAAAATTATTGTATTCGAAAAAGATTTAAACCTATTATGGTACTGGAGTTTTAGGGGTATTCAAAGTGAAAACAGGTAATAAAAGTGCAACTATTTCTAATATCAGATCTTATGTCAGTTTAACACGATTTAACTTTGACTTTTCAAGGCTAAAATGGTAAATTAGATGTTTGTAATATGCTATCAGAGAATAATAATGCTTAGATTTCAAAGCTGTTTTTACCAACACACTTTCACATTATAATATCAAAACTGCAAAAGAAACATCATTTAATAAATTTCTTCGAATTCATTAAATTTATTGGATCATATATATTCAGAGTAAACTAAATGTCTAACCTATCTTTCAGTTATACTCACAATCAATTCACAAAAACGATACAACTTTATGGAGATAGAGCTGGTGGACAGGGAAACTTCGAATTTGCTGGTTTAGTTGAATTACAGAGTCAGAAAATTCTACTTGTTCATGGAATCAGTCAGAGTCTTGAAGAAATACATGATTGGAGACGACTAAGTAGATTAATACATCTCGCAAAAAAATTGCAACTACCAATAGCGTTATGGAATTTGCCTCTACTTCAATCTTCTATAAAGTTACATAAAACCTCTTTGGCATTAAGTACTGTCATTGGCAATGTACAAACAGAAATACTCAGATTCCCTCATCCAATCATTGCAATTTTTGATGAAAGTAACGATACAGATATTATCGTAAAGGAATTGGATTTGGCAGATGGTTTTGCGGTAGTTAGTTTTGATAAGCAAACACCTACAGAAATATCAGTTATAAAAAAAGACCATCTGAAAATCCTCAATAAACAAGAAGATCTCCAGATGGAAATACTGAATTTACTGAACGAATTATCTAAAATTTCAACAGAAGAATTAATCAAATATCGTATTGACAGATTCAATATATCCTAATAATACATCCACATTTTACTTAATCCTTCCTATCAGTTCTCCGTGCTTAGACGACTCCATACACTTTTAGTGTATCATACAACAATTTCGATACAGACCCAATCACAGCAATTATGAGTACGACTTTTATATATTTATCACCCATTTTTACAGCAAAATTACTTCCAATCCACGCTCCTGTCGAATTTCCTATTGCAAGTGAAATACCTAAAACCCAATTCACCTGTCCTTTACTTATAAATATACCAAGAGCGACAATAGTATAGAAAAATATAATGAATACTTTATGTGCATTCGTAATAACAAGGTCACCCCCGTCCAGTATACGTAAAGTCGCAATAACTAATAGTCCAACACCTGCCTGAATAAAACCACCATAAATACCAACAAAAAAGAGAGCAATAGCTGTAATTATCTTATGTTGTGTACCACTCGGATTAACTTTCTTCTGTAATAATTCAGTTGGATTAAATAGAGCTAACAGTAGCATCGTAACCATGACGCTTGCAAGAATCGGTTTAAATGCTTTATCTGGAATCTCTGTTCCTATAAATGCACCAATAGTTGCACCTATTACAGCAGGGACCGTTAATGAGATAGCATGACGGAAATTTGATACCCCTTTACTACGGAAACCTAAGATAGCGCTAAAATTTTGGAAGAAGATTGCTATTCTATTTGTTCCATTTGCCATGTTAGTTACTCCAGAACCGGGTGGTAAATTTATATTTGGGATAGCATCCATCACAAAAATCAAAGCTGGAACTGTCAGCAAGGATCCTCCAAATGCCACTGTATTGACAAACCCAGCACATATACCAACCCCCATAAGTAATAGTATATACATTAAATCCAGATCAAATATCTCTATTCCCATTCTTATCTCCCTCTTTTTCTTGTAAATAAGTATGAAGCTTTAATATACCAATTATTAAAATACCAACAAGGTTTCCAAGAACAATAGCACTCATGAAACCACAAACACCCAGAAAAACAATCTTATGCAGTATACCGTTTCCAAACGGACAATTCCAATTATAGATAAATATACCAATACCCGGAATTACCACCCCAAGAATAAATCCTATGATACCGAAAACGGCTGCTATATTTTGATATTTCTTCATACTATAATCTAACTTATATTCTAATTAATAGATAGTTTAAATATATTACCATCTTAATATAAAGGTCTTTTTTACCACATACAGTTAATTGTTGCTTATTAGATAAACATATCATCCAAACTTGTAATGTATACCTTCATATATATGTGTGTGGTATTACATACTAATAAAATAGGTGGTATGTGATAGAACACACACCACCTACAGAAACCCAATACTATTACCGACTGTGAACCAAAACTATTAACTTTGTAGGAATCACCGAAATACTTTATTAAGCTATTCCAAGGTATTTATCCCTGCCTTTAACGAGAGATTCAATTTTACGGTCAACAACAGAACGTTGAAGCATCCAAAATCCACAATCAGGATGAATCCATCCTACTCTACCAGAGCCTAAAACATTTTCTGCATTTTCTATACTGGCTGCCACATCATCAGGTGATTCAACAGGATTTACCTTTACATCAATCACGCCAATTCCAAGAGTAATATCTGTGTTGACATCCTTGAGTGCTTCAAGATCAGCTTCAGGACGATGGGCTAATTCTAATACAAGATGATCACAACGGAGGGAATTCAGAAAATCTATAAGTGCGTCCCAACCCCCTTTTTGTATCACCTGACCACCATAATTACCAAAGCAAAAATGAACAGCCTTCTTTCCATCAAATGCATCTAACAGAACATTAATAGCCTTCGCTGCCCGAGGTCCATCTTCTGGGTTACCAGGTATATTTGCCTCATCAATTTGAATGCACTCACAATCAATCTCTTTCACCTGTGCAGCCAATACTTCAGATAAAGAAGAAAGTAACGCATCAAAATCCTTATAATGTTTATCAAGAAGAGTTCGGGCAAGCATGTACGGACTTGTAACTGTAAATTTCAGATTTCTCCCTGCAACAGCTACCGCACGATCACAATCTGATACAAGGTTTAATGTTCCTTCTCCTAATTCACCTTCCACTACACCAGCAGGTTTCGCTCGGAAAGACATACTATGCATCTGTCGAAATGCATTCCAATCTTGCCTACCTACCTCTGATCTGATACCGGATAATGGTCGTATAAAATAATCAATCATACCATTAGTTTCAGGATGATTCACATCAAAACGATAGAGTTCTCCATCAGTGGGAAGGTCAATGCCTCTTTGCCGTTGGATATCTACCACAACACGTGTAGCATCTATCAAGGACTGCTCAGTTGGTGTTGCCTGAAGCCATGAGGGAACAGGATAAGAGCCAACAGTTGTTGTCAATATTCGGGGGTAATTTGGTGTGTTCAATACAATACTCTTTCTGATATTATTATTCTATTATGGATTCTTCATGTTGGTTGTGAGGGTATCTTAGATTAAAGTTCTGAAATCTGACGGTTTAACCTAATAAGAATTTACTTCAATTCAAAGGATTCTAATTCAAAAACAGACTCAACTTCTATTTCCCCACGAGTCTGTGATTGTGTGAATTTAACTAAACCTATACCGGGTGCAAGCCATTTTTGAACTACAGTAAGGTCTAATGGGAAATCTTGATTCCCACCAATATCAAAACCCCAATGGAAAGTCTCTTCAATTAAGAAGGTGCTGTGAAAAGTTCCAGCTGGAACGGAAACAGTTTCTTCAGATAAAACTTCAAAAGCATCAACACCACCACCAAGTGGGAAGAGTTCAGGAACTAACCCAGCTTCAAAATTCACTTCCCATTTCTCTCCTGTAATGAGTGGAAATTGGTATAATGGAATAAAAGGAGTGAACATAATTGTGTCTTCTGTTCCAGAAGTCGTATTCTGTGCATGTTGCAGGACACCCACTATTTCACCATCTTCATCAATATCATGCCCTAAATAGGTATAGTTGACAATGTTTTCTAAACCTTCACCCGAACTCGATTTCTGTAGAACATAACTCTCAACAGTTTTTCCACCTGCGAGTTGGATTTGTATTGTATCAACAATTTCAAAAATGATTTGTGTATCTGCATCGTCGCGATAACGCCATATATTTCCAACAGATAAAGGATAATAATTCCCGGGCCGTATTCTCCACACCTGTATATCAATTGAACTGGTCGTGGTTTTTTCACCGTCACTAATAGAAACCTGTATTTGATACTTACGTTCTGTTTCTGGGGCAGTCCATGTTGCTCCAGTCGAATCTCCTTTTATTTCTCCATAATCTACTGACCATTCGTATGTCAGTAGATCGTTCTCAAGGTCAACTGCTTCTAAGTGGATTATAGCCTTACCACCCGGTGGAATTAAATTAGATTCTGCTTCAAAGACAGAAATTACAGGTGCAAAGTTCTTATTACCTGTTTCATTCTCTCCACAGCCAGAGATCATTACGATCAACAAGGTTAGGAGGTAAGTATAAATATAATCCTTCTTCATCTTTAGCTAAGTTCCTTACCACGTAAAACTTCACGTGATTGAGATGTGCCATTACCAGTTACATTATAAGCGAAAGTATTCATCAATCTATCATTCGTAGATTCATTTGGAGCAGAACCATGTATGATGAGCGCGTTAAAGAAGACACCATCACCCGGTTCCATTTCAACCGCTACTGCATCTTCACGTTCCTGATAATGTCCAGGAAGAAAAACACCGAAGGTCTGATGTTTACGTTCATGCTCCTGCAATCCCCAGTTATGGCTACCAGGTACAAACTGAATACACCCATTTTCAAGATTTGCTTCACTAATTGCTAATTGACAGTTAATCATCACTGGTTTATTGTTGTCGTTTTTCCAGTAAGCATAGTCCTGATGCCATGGAATTGCAGTTCCATCACCGCCTGCTTTTGGCAGCAACTTACTATGGTATAACGATATATCAGGTCCCATCATTCCTTCCAAAACATCCAGAACATCGTCTGATCTAAGTAGTTTGTTGAGAGTAGGACTAACTACTTCACTATGCATAAGTTGTTTAATAAGTGGAGGATGATCTGGGTCATCTTCGTATACTTCCCACGAAATACCGATACCTTCTGTAGGATTTTCTGCCATTCGATTATGGATATCGTCAACTTCTATTAGAATATTATTTATATCCTCATTGGACACAAGTCCTTTTTTCAATAGATATCCATTTGCTTCATAAAATTCTTTCTCTTTATCTGTAATTCCCATTTCTTATCCTTCTATAACGATTTTATGTGAATTATAAACCATAAAGACAAATAATTCAAGATACTTCACTATTGTTGGTATGTAAAGTATTTGGTATAAATAAACATATTAAAACACAATGACGGGTAAGTAGGTATCCATAGGAATGTGTAACAAAAAGTAATTTATTAATCTTGTGATTATCATTTCTCATTTTTGGAGGAATGTATTCTAACCCTGGAATCCTAAATAGTGTTTACATCGTTGATCCGTAGGTTTCCATTAAGGTATTTATACTCTCGGTTCGTTTAAAGACTTCTATGACGTTGATTCTGATTTCATAATATTTTAGTTTGTTAGGGAAGATAATAAAGCCTAATTACTGGATTTTCTTGAATCAAATCTCCTATTCTCTATGCAAACTGCGGGTGTCCTGAAAAAATAAATAATCACAACATATTTCATCATCTCTTAAAATCTGGTAATCAATTACAATTAGGTTTTACAATACTTATATTATAATATGAATGAATAATAGTATCATGCTGCAAATAGTAGATTAATTGGAATGTAACAGAAGAAACGTTGAAAATCAATAATAAGTTTACTATATATTGTATATGCTGCTAAAATGAACGTATATGTTTGTATTGGAATGGAATAAAGAATGGACTATACACTTGAAGGATGTCAAAAAATAGTTGATGAATGGGTTAATACAATTGGTGTCCGTTATTTTTCTGAACTAACTAACACCGCTATCCTCATGGAGGAGGTAGGTGAGTTGGCAAGAATTATGGCACGCAAATTCGGGGATCAAAGTTTCAAAGACACAGAACAAGATTTAGATCTGGGTGAAGAGATGGCGGATATTCTATTTGTTCTTATTTGTTTAGCAAACCAAACAGGGATTCAACTTGAAGAGGCATTTATTCAATCTATGAAGAAAAAAACACAACGAGATAAGAACAGACATATCAATAATCCAAAACTGCAAATTCAAAATCAAGATAACGAGTAATGCTATACAGATGTTTCTATTTCTCAACATTAACATTCCTGATGTTTATAGTAGGTTGTGTATTCTTATCTAATACACCATCTACCACAGAAAAAATTGTTGACCCTCTCATAATAAGAAATCAACAATGGCGTGAACAGGTTGAGTTAGCAGAAACTACATTACAAAATCGAAATATCCAAGAAGCACTTACTGCTTATCAAAATGCGTTTAATATTAGACCAAATTATGGTGAAATTCAATTCAAGATTGCTGAGCTATATATTCAACTGAATGAATATGAAAAGGCAAAGGAAGCATTTCTTGGTTATTTACACCAGCATCCAAACCATATACTTTCGTTAAATTATGTGGGATATATATATGAAATACTGAATGATTATGAGAATGCTGCAAAATTTTTTGAACAAGTTATAGCAATCTCAAAGGAAAATCTATACGCATTAAATCATCTTGGTTTGGTATATAAAGAATTAAATCAGTTTGATAATGCAGAGTATGTCCTGAGAACTGCATTAAATCTTGATCCCAGATGTGAAAACCCTGATAGTAAGAATCTACATAACTACTTAGGACTAATCTACCTAAGCCGTGGGGATGTAGGTGAGGCTATTGCAGAATATCGTGAATCTATACGTTTATTTCCCCAAGATGTTTGGGCAAGACAACAATTGGCTTCATTATATGAGGATAACAATCGATTCTTTGAAGCACAGTTACAATATCAGAAGTTATTAGAAATTGATCCAGAAAACCTATTAGCTATTAGTCGCTTAGAAGTTCTCTCCCGAATAAATCCCAATAGAATAAAACAGAATTCGATATCTCCAGTAAATATACTTAACCCTAACGTATCAGAAATAATAGCAAATGCACCTACTTCTGACGATTACCCGGATGCAGATGTTGCTATCCTATTTAATCATTTCTCACATGATGTTTTACCGTCCGGACAGTCACGGTATACTACACACCAGTTGGTAAAAATATTGACAAGAAGAGGTATTCATAGATACGGTGATATCGCCATACCGTATCAACCCAATACACAGAATATCATGGTGAATATAGCAAGGACAATTACTCCTGATGGCACGATATATACCCCGCCAGATGAAGCATATAATGATGTATCACCACCAGGATTATTATCACGGAACCTTTACTCTGATATGATGTGGAAGGTTATTTCTATGGTGGGTTTATCTCCAGGTGTGTGTATTGAATATCAGGTAACACTTGAGGATAAATTAGAAAACGTCACAGGGAATGAGACTTGGATTACAGGTGGATATAACTTCCAATCTACAGAACTCACTCTTGAAACAACTTATGCTCTTAGGTTACCTCGATCTTGGAAGTTCCAGTGGAAGATGCGGAATTCTGACTTAAAACCACTGGTGACTTCTGATCAAGGTGGTACTATCAAATATATTTGGACTGGAGGTGAGTCGACTGCATTAAAATTGGAAGATGGAATGCCAAATATAAATGATGTTGTACCACGGTTAACTTATTCCTCAATTAATACTTGGGAAAGAGTATATGATTGGTATAAGAGTATCTCTAAAGGACGGTATGCTCCTGATGAACAGATATTACATACTGTAGTTGATTTAACCGAGAATCTCAATTCAGACGAATCTAAGATTAGTGCCATTTACGATTTTGTTGCGCGACAAATAAGATATGTTGGGATTGAACTTGGAGAGAGTGCTTATCAACCATCCCCTGCGACTGAAGTCTTGAAAAAACAATATGGAGATTGTAAGGATAAAGCTACTCTGCTCATATCCATGCTCGATTTGGTTGGTATTAGAGCATATCCAGTGATGCTCAGCACTTCCCCTTATCAGAAGATTGATACATCAATTCCTACTTTAAGCCAGTTCAACCATATGATTGTTGCTATCCCAACAGATAGCGACAAATATCTATGGTTAGACCCTACCTCGTCAACCTGTAGCTATAGGGTTTTACCATATATCAACCAAGGACGAAAAGGTTTCCTAATTGGCGACTCACATGGGAAATTTGTTGAAATTCCTGTTTCATCTGCAGAAAAAAATAGATTTATATCTAATACGGAATTGTGGCTAAGTCCTAATGGTGCTGCAAAAGGTGTCATAAGGGTAAAAATGTTGGGACAAAACAGTATTAATCCAAGATGGAATTATCAGCAGATTATTCCAGCGAATTGGAACAATACATTCGCTTCTGAACTTAGTAATCTGATACCTAATATCTCTGTTGATTCAGTAAAAATTGAGAACTTACACAATATAGAACAACCATTGATAATCACCTTGAATTTTAGTGTAAATAAGTATATACGCAGAATCAAAAATCAGGTTTTACTACCCCTACCCATAGATGAATTTACAGATTACTCTGAATCTTTTTCGGCAACAGAACGTAGTTTTCCACTTAACTTAAGCTATCCAATGCGTATAGAAAAAACAATTAGAATACATCTACCTGAAGAGTGGACTGCAACACTACCCACAGATATCAGAAAAAATACAGAATATGCTGAGATGGAGAGAAGATTTAGCCAACTTAACAATACAGTTTCATACGATTTATTATTTATATTAAAACAGAGAGATATCAATGTAAATCAGTATAAAGATGCAAAAAACTTTTTTAATACTCTCATCCGTGAGAACAACAGTCATTTGATTATCGAAACAAAAAATACTGATACCGTCCTAAGAAGTCATTAAATGAGAACACACCTTCAATTGAATTACATTACGGTACATTCTACTGGACACTTATCCATTCTTGTTATAGCTATGTAATTAGGATTAAAAATCGACTCTTATATGAAGGTGTGTCAATATAAAAGTATTCTGTATTTACAAGTCTTGTGGAGATGGTGTGTTTATAGAAGAACAATTTTATCTCTGAATCCTGAAACAGAAGTGAGTTCATAGAAATACAATTTGTACATTAATGCTGCAAACTACGGTAATATTTTATCAACAAGAGAGGAATTATTTTATGAGTGAAAATAAAAAACCGAATGTTGTTCTAATTTTAAATGACGATATGGGTTTTTCTGATCTCGGATGTTATGGTGGTGAAGTCAATACACCAAATCTTGACAGACTTGCCTCAGGTGGACTTCGGTTTACACAATTCTATAATACTGCGAGGTGTTGTCCATCTCGAGCCTCAATGCTTACAGGACTTCATCCACATCAAACAGGTGTTGGACATATGATGGGAGATGATGGTTTAGATGGTTATAGAGGCGATCTAAATGATAGTTGTATTACCATTGCAGATGCACTGCGTTCTGAAGGCTACGGGACTTATATGAGCGGAAAATGGCATATTTCCAGACATACTGGTCCAGATGGTCCAAAACATAGTTGGCCCTGTCAACGTGGTTTCGATGAATTCTATGGAATTATTACAGGCGCTGCGAACTTCTGGAAGCCCAGAACACTCACAAGAGACAACACACAGTTAGATAGTGATGACCTACCTGAAGGATATTTCTTTACGGATGCTGTGAGTGATGAAGCTGTTAAGTATATTCATGATCATCACCATAAAAAAGCGGACGATCCGTTTTTTACTTATGTTGCATACACAGCACCTCATTGGCCGTTACATGCTCATGAAGAGGATATCACACCATACAATGGACGTTTTGCTGCAGGTTGGGATGAATTACGCGAAGAACGTCTATCCCGAATGCGAGAAATGAAGTTATTGGATGAATCATGGGGGTTGACTGATCGCGACGCTTCACAATTGCCATGGGAAGATGCTGAATATAAAGAGTGGAACCAACGACGTATGGAAGTATATGCAGCACAAATTACTCGCATGGATGCTGGGATTGGACGAATCATCACCGCATTGGAAGAAACAGGTGAAATAGACAATACTCTCATCATGTTTTTGGCTGACAATGGGGGTTGTGCAGAGGAACTCGGTGGTCCTCCTGCAAAACGCGATAGTGGTTCGCTGATTAGCACAGAAACCACTTCTGATGGACAACCTGTGTACCGTGGAAATGATCCAAGCATTATGCCTGGTCCAGAAACTACATATCAGAGTTATGGTGTGCCTTGGGCTAATCTCTCAAATACTCCTTTCCGTCTCTATAAACATTGGGTACATGAAGGTGGTATCTCAACACCCCTAATTGTTCATTGGCCTGATGCTATAAAAAACGGGGGTGAGTTACGACATCAACCAGGACAACTTCCTGATATCATGGCAACTTGTCTTGAAGTATCAGGAGCATCATATCCTGAAGAACATGATGGTAAACCGATTCTGCCTTTGGAAGGTACAAGTCTATTGCCAATTTTTGACGGAAAAGATAATGGAAAAGAAATCTTATTATGGGAACACGAAGGAAATTGTGCTGTTCGTAGAGATGATTGGAAATTAGTATGCCGATTCCCTGGTGAATGGGAATTATATAATCTACAAGATGAACGGACTGAAATCAACAATCTTGCTGAGAAACATCCACAAATGGTACAAGAATTAGATGGTATATATCAAGATTGGGCGGAACGTTGTTTTATCTATCCATGGGATAAACTACAGGAACATCGTAGGCAACGTAGACAACAGAGATAGTTGCTAAAAGGTATTTTTCATGTAAATAAGATCTGATTTTATGATGGAATAAATCTTCTGATTCTAAATTGATTTAATTCGAATATATTAAATTGAGTAGGAGACTACACATACAGATCTGGATTTATTGTAAATATTGGTGGTAAAACACACATACTTATCTCGTTGGTACGGTTTCTTGACATCCGTAATTTACGTTTGGTTTGATTGGGTGACTGGTGCTGAGTTATCATTTATTTTAAATCTAACTTGGTCGAAAATAATGTCTGTCAGGTTGGATGAAGAAAGATCTGCTACCTGAATAATATCAAGATGCTACGAATCTACTGGGGTAAATATCCAACTAAAGCAAATTATCTCTAAGTGTCATGGAAATGGTAGAGAATCAAAAAAAGAATAAGAAATGAAAAGGAAATATAGATATTGTGATACAATCTATATTTCCTTTCAGTTAGAACTTTATGAAGTAGATTAGACCATCAAAGAGGATAGTTTAACTACATTTGAGCATTTTTAAACAAACTGGTGATGGGACTTCAGCGACATTTCCTGTTTCAGTTAACTGTCCAGTTTCTTGATTAACGGTAAAAGAAACTATATTATTGGTTTGTTGATTGGCAGCTAATAGAAGTGTTCCCTCTGGATTAAGGCCGAAGTTACGGGGTGTCTGTCCTTGTGTTGATTCACTGCCGAGATACTCTAACATACCAGTATCTTCATCAATTGCACAGATAGCGATACTATCATGTCCACGATTTGATCCATATAAGAATTTACCGGATGGATGTACGTGTATATCCGCACAATGACTTGTGCCATCAAAGTCTTCTGGTAGGGTTGAAAGATTCTGTATTTCTGTGAGTGATCCTGTATCTTCATCATACCGGAATGCAGTGAAAGTTGAATCTAATTCATTAATTACATAGGCAAACTTTCCATTTGGATGAAAGTCGAGATGGCGAGGACCTGCCCCTGGATGAACGCGTACCCAAGGTTGTATATTAGGTATCAATTTTCCACTTTCTAAGTCAATTTTATAGATGAGGATCTTATCAAGTCCAAGATCAGGTGAAAAAGCATATTGATTACTTCCATCAATCATAATCGCATGAGCATGGGGTGCTGATTGTCGACTTTCATTTACACTGGAACCATGATGTTGGACAAAACCGGAAGCTTCATCTAATCTTCCATCCTTCCCAATAGGAAATGCAGCAACACTACCACCACCATAATTGGCAACAAGTAGATATTTTCCTGTGTCGTCTACACTCACATGACACGGTGCTCCACCACCAGTTGCCTGTTGATTGAGATAACTTAACTCACCTGTACTATCATGGATGTAAAATGCAGTAACTGAACCACTTGCCTTACCTTCATAATCCCCGATCTCATTCACTGAGAATAAGTAACGTCCACTGGGATGAATATCCAGAAATGAAGGATTATTTACACCTGTAATTTTACTGGAATATTCTAAAGCACCAGTTTCGTTATCTAATTCATACACATAGATTCCTTCACTATCTCCATGTGTGTAAGTGCCAATGTATACATAATATCTGTCTTGCTTCTCTTGAGCCATCAGTATTTATTCTCCTTATATAAATTCAATATATTTATGGTAAATCTCTTTGGTACATTTTGAATAACGGATAATTTCTTATATAACAGTAAAACTCAGTGAATTTTCTTCGCTTTCTTTATACCCGATTCTTATAGCTTTTGTTCTAACAGTAGTTTCACCTTTAGGTAATCGTAATGGTTCGGTGTATAACTTCCAACTAACGTCGTCACCATTCTCAGTAGTATACGCTATAGATGCTCCTTGAGTTGAACAATGCAGTTGTAAAAGTAGTGGGTCATCCCACTCCAGTGATTCTTGTGTAGTTTCCATACCTGGATTGGTGGCGTTTATTGGTATGAAAATAGGGGATGAAGTTTGGGGTTGAATTCCATTTGGATACCATTGTGCCACCATCTGTTCTTCAGGTAATTTTCCCATATCACCGTAGTCAGATTGCCATTCTGCCAAGGTGTTTCGCATCCGGTTAAGTACATCAATATGTGCTCCATTCTCAGCCAAATTTCTTAGTTCATATTTGTCGTTTTCTACATCGTAAAGTTCTTCCACAGGCCGCGGATATTGGAACATTACAGATTGGTCTCCATCAAGTTTACCTTCTGCATGTAATCGCCACATTTCTTGCATAATCGGATGACGATTCCTGTAAGGAATCCAAAGTAAATACGGTTTTTCAGGATAGTAATTTCGGATGTATTTATATTTTTTATCCCGTACTGCACGAATCATATCGTATGATTCATCATAACGATCTCTTGTTGCAAAGATATAATCTCGTTCATCCGTATCGGGTCCCAGAAAAGGCTGTCCTTGTAGGTGTTGCGGTGCTTCCACTCCACATAACGATAGGACAGTTGGTCCGAGATCAATAAAACTGACTAATTGTTCATTGACACTACCACCAGTTAATTCTCCGTGCCACCGTACAATTAGAGGAATTCGGATTCCTGCATCATAAGGCCATCGTTTGCCTCGTGGGAGTCCTTCTCCGTGATCACTCCATAGGAATACAATTGTATTATCTCTAAGACCATCTTCTTCTAATTCATCCAACAACTCACCAACCCGTTTATCTGCTATTGCAAGATTATCATAGTGCCGCGCTAATGCTTCACGTGATTTTCGTGTGTCTGGAAGGTATGGTGGTAGTTCAACCTCATCTGGGTTAGTTACCAAAGGTCTTTGGTTGCGTTCCCACATTCCACTTTCATGGGTAACTGTTGGATTGAAAAAAGAGAAGAAAGGTTGTCCATTTTCACGATTTCGCCAATGACCCTCGTTGCTACAGTCATCCCAAGCAGTTACAGGTGGAGTGAATTGGTAATCAGTCTTACTATTATTACTACAATAATACCCAGCACTTCTAAGATATTCTGTAAAGGTTTTTACATACGGCGGAGGAACAGCCGAATAAGGTGTAGGCATATCAGGTGTGTGGTTATTTGTATGTGCTGTCCGCATATGGTGTGTACCAATAGAAGTTTGATACATTCCGGTAATGATTGCTGAACGACTTGGAGCACATACACCAGCGGTAGAAAAAGCATTTGGATATCGGCAACCCCCGGCAGCAAGTCGATCAATATTCGGTGTGCGTGCGATTGGGTCTCCGTAACAACCGAAACGTGGTGTCGTATCCTCTAATGAAATCCAAAGTATGTTTGGACGATCTGGTGTGTTCATTATGACTCTCTATTTTTTGTAAGATTTTACTCTCAATAACGATTTAAGTCATTAGGGTAGTCTAATGACTCAGGATGATTTAGTTGTCTGAAACTGTAAATTTTAGATATTCTTCATCGCTCTCTTTGTACCCTATCCGAATAGCTTTTGTTCTTATTACAGTTTCACCCTTCGGTAAACGCAAAGGTTCTGTATACAGCTGCCATCGGACATCTTCACCTTGTTCGGTGGCATACACGATTGAAGCCCCTTGTGTTGAACAGTATAGTTGCAAAAGCGTCGGCGTGTCCCATTCTCCATCTTCATCAGTTGGTTCCATACCGGGGTTAGAGGCGTTAATCGGTATGAAAATAGGTGATGCCGTTTGGGGTTGTGTGCCATCAGGATACCACTTCGCCACCATTTGTTCTTCAGATATATTCCCCATATCCCCGAATTCCGTTTGCCATGCTGTCAACCTTTCTCGCATCCGTTTAAGAACATGTTCATGTGCTGAATTTTCTGCTAAGTTGTTTAGTTCATACATGTCATTTTCTACATCGTATAGTTCTTCAGTGGGACGTGGTGATTGAAACATGTCCAATTGATTATCAGTTAATTTTCCATCGGCATGAAGTCGCCACATTTCCTGCATAACAGGATGTGTATTGCAGTAAGGATCCCAGAGCAGATAGGGATTTTCGGGATAATAATTTCGGATGTATTTATATTTTTTGTCACGTACAGCACGCAACATTTGATACGATAAATCAAGGCGGTCTCGTGTCGCGAATATATATTCACGTTCTATATTTTGTGGACCAAGGAAAGGCTGTCCTTGTAGGTGCTGAGGTATTTGAAGACCACATAACGAAAGTACAGTGGGACCAAGGTCTATCAAACTCACTAATTGATCACTTTCAGATCCAGGGTTAAGTTCTGAATGCCACCGGACAATCAACGGAATGCGTATTCCCGCATCATAAATCCAACGTTTACCACGTGGAAGTCCTTCACCGTGATCGCTCCAAAGAAAGATAATTGTATTTTCTGCGAGTCCATCTTCTTCCAGTTGATTTAATAATTCTCCAACCCGTGCGTCGGCTATGGCAAGGTTATCGTACTGTCGCGCCAATGCGGCACGTGCTTTAGGTGTATCAGGTAAATAAGGAGGTAATTCCACATCGTCTGGATTTGTGGCCAGTGGACTATCCTCTTTTTCCCACATACCGCTTTCGTGTGTAACGATTGGGTTAAAAACAGAAAAGAATGATTGTCCTTCCGCTCGATTTCGCCAGTGACCTTGATTACTATTGTCATCCCACGCTGAAATAGGTGGTGTAAACTGATAGTCTGTTTTACTATTATTGGTGCAATAATAACCTGCCCCTCTCAGGTATTCGGTGAAGGTTTTTACATAAGGTGGGGGAACAGCAGAATAAGGTGTAGGTAGGTTTGGTGTACTTTCATGTGTATGTGTTGTTCGGTGGTGATGGGTTCCGATGGATGTTTGATACATACCGGTGATAATAGCTGAACGACTGGGGGCACAGACTCCGGCTGTAGAAAAGGCATTAGGGAACCGACATCCACCTGCAGCGAGACTGTCAATATTTGGGGTACGAGCGATTAGGTCACCATAACAACCGAAACGCGGCGTTGTATCCTCTATAGATATCCAGAGAATATTAGGACGATTTTGAGTGGTCATTCCTACTCCCACTTGTAGTGATTATATCTGTGATTGCCAACATCCCTCTGTATACCCCCGGCGATCAAATAATTTCTGGCGGAATGGTGTTGCCTGCGTCATCCATTCCTCAGGGATCTCCTGTGTGTAGCGATGTGGTGGTCCTATTTCTTTGAAAATATCTATAACGAAAATACGGAATAATTGAGAGGAATCAACTGGTTTTGATTCAACTGCATGAAAAATACGAGCGTTGATATAGACCATACTACCTGGTGGTAAGTCAAGCCGCCTCTCTTCTAATTTACATCCTGCCTCTTCGTCAAACTCCCCTGCAAGCATTCGTTCAGGGGTAGCTTCCTGAGTAGGCGCGACTCGATGGCTTCCGGCAATTACTTTTAGGTTTCTGTCCCCTTTACTGAAGCCATTAGGGTAGTATAGTATCTGTATATAGTAGTTATCACGTTCTGCATGGTTAACAGGATTTTCATGTTTCCAATGGTGATGGTCCTGATGATACCCGATAGGACCAATACCACGAGGAGCGATGTTTAATGCAGAGTGACAAAAGTGATATGAATTTTCAATAGTCGCATCTAACAATTTAGTAATAAACGGATCATCAATCAGACGATCACTATATTCTCTACGTTCATTCCACGGTCGGATAAAGTAAGCTCTATCTGGTTGTGCGCCATTCTTTAATGTTTCAATATATTCACGGGTAGGGTTAAAGTGATGTGTAATCTCATCAATTAAACCGTCTCTACCCTCATCTGTAAATACATCTGGATACGCAATATATCCATCATTATGAAATGAATCGATATCTTCAGGGGAGGGTTCAGATAGGCGGAACAGTGAATCGATATTAGCCATTTTTTTATCCTTATAGTCTGCTATGTCCTTGTTGTTCAAACTTTTCCAGTAAGGAGGTTAATTCTTGTATTTTTGCTGGGTGTGTTTCCCACAGATTATCAGTTTCACTGGGATCATCTATTATATGATATAATTGTCCAGGTGTTCCTTGTTTAGGTCCTTCACCACGTGGTGGTGGCCATCCACCTGAACCTTGCGTTTCCAAAATCAATTTCCACTCATTATGTCTAATAGAAAACACGCCATTACTTGAATGATGAACAATTACCTGACGTATTGGTTTCTCAGGTTGTTCATTTAATAGATTAGGTAAGACATTACAACTATCCTGTCCGGCATCATCAGGGACATCAGTTCCAACTATTGCAGCACATGTTGCCATTAGGTCGGTTAAACAGATTAATTCGTCTGTTTCAGAATTTGCTTCAATGACACCAGGCCATCTTGCAATCAATGGTTCACGATGTCCACCTTCCCAAATATGTGCTTTATAACCCCGCCAATCTCCACAAGATTTGTGATCATATAGATGATACGGCATTGGACTATTATCCCCTTGAATTCGATCACCGGGTAATGCGCCGTTATCACTTGTGGCGAATATCAATGTATTGTCTGTTTTGCCAGTTCTATCCAAAGCTTGCATCACCTCTCCCACCATCCAGTCTACTAACCAGACCAAATCACCGCGTGGGCCTGCATCACTCTGTCCACGTGCAAATTCTGGTACAACTGCTTCTGTACAAGGTTCATGTGGTGCTGATGGAGTTAAATATAGGAAGAATGGATCTTCTGAATCCGCTTGTTTCTCAATATACTCAACCGCTTTTTGTGCGATAATAGGATCTGCATCTTTATGGTCCCAATCTGGTGTCATCATACCTGGACGACTGGTAAATTCTGGAACTTCATGATAGCTACTTGGGATTTCTACAAAATGGTTATTCTCAATAAATCCATAAGGGGGTTGGCATGTAGGACATCCTGAATTTCCGTAGAAATAGTCAAAACCAAGATCGTTAGGTCCACCTGTTATAGGTGCAGAAAAGTCTATATTCTCTTCTAACTCACGGCCTGCATTAGACCATGGTAGAGGAGCATTGAAATCAAAATCGTACCCGGATTTTGTAGAGAAACCGAGACCTAAATGCCATTTACCAACACATGCCGTATTGTAACCTGCATCTTTGAGTAGGCTTGCGACTGTTAACCGCTCAGGTTCGATTAATGGTGGTTCATATCCGTAAAGCACTCCACGTTTTAAACGGCTACGCCAACAATATCTCCCTGTCAAGACACCATACCGAGTAGGAGTACAGACTGCAGCAGGGGAATGTGCATCAGTACAAAGTATTCCTTCTTGAGCGAGCTGATCCATATTTGGTGTAGGTATTTTGGAATCTGGGTTATAGCAACCAACGTCACCATAACCCATATCGTCTGCCATTATGAATACAATGTTCGGGTTTTGTTTATTCATGATATCAAAAGTATAGACCTTTCTTATAATTAGGATGTATCTAAACTAATAGAACGGTAGATGTAATTCTCTATAATGATGGTACAGTAACTTCTACTTCTCGTCCACCCGCTTCTGAAGAATCAATTACACCCTGTATAATTACGTTAGTTAACATAATTTCATAAGGATCTATAGGTGAAGGTTTCCCTTCTCTTACAGCATCAATAAAGGCACTATCTTCTTCGTGGAATACACTAACCGATTCGAATTCAGTATATGTTTCGTCATGGACTTCACCGTCTTTATCACCATAAACACGGACTCCGTCTTGTGGACCACGGACTTCACCGATACCAATACGTAATCCTGCCTTTTTACCGAGGAAAATTGTTCCACCTAATGAATCCATATTCATACACCAACATGTCTTGAATACCAATCGAGCACCGTTATCAAAAACAACCCATCCCACACCAAAATCTTCTACTTCAGTCTCTTTGAGTGACTCATTCCAGGTATTGTGAAGACTTAAGTAGTTAGAGGTAATTCCTGACACAGCAACAGGAGTAGGATGTCCCATTAGGTAGAGAGCAGTATCCAAGGCATAAACCCCTATGTCTGCTGAAGCACCCAATCCGGCTGTTGCTTTACGAATAAAACTGCCACCTGGATTACCGCGGCGCCGATCAGCGACTGTTTCGGCATAATAGATGTCTCCAAGGGTTCCAGCATCGACAATCTCTTTTGCTTTGATTACTTGTGGAGAATACCGAAGTTTTAGGCCAATCATCAGGATTTTATCGTTTTCTACAGATGCTCGCCACATAGCTTCGGCACCCTCAAGAGTGGCTTCCATCGGTTTTTCACAGAATACATGCTTGCCGGCATTTAACGAGGCAACGGTCGGGGCTGCATGGACTCCAGTAGGTGTGCATACATACACAGCCTCAATTTCATCCATTTTCAGCATCTCATTATAATCTTCAAATGTATGTTTTATATTCCAATTTTCTTTTGCTCTTTCTAAATTTGCCGGTGCTAAATCTGCAGCTGCAATTATCTCAGCGCCTTCAATCTCGGCAAGTGTTCTACAATGTGCCCCTGAAATACCGCCAGCACCTATTAAACCTAATTTGACTGTACGCATTATCATCTCCTAAATAACTTTATTATCCAATAGATTCTATCCTAATTAACCTTTGCAATCAAGGAATTTCCATACCTGGATTATTGATTTACCATTGAATGTAAATGACCTTGCTATTGAAAAATAATTCTGTTAAAATTCCCAATGATAGATAATTCTTGTCATAATTTGACCATGATTACTACCAGTTTGAAAATCAGATTTTGATATAGATTTTACTTCATCACCAAAGTTTAATATGATTCTGTATCGGAGAAACCCTCATGGCAGCAAATGCAATTACGCTTTTTCGTCTATTGATAACATTCGTTGTCATTGCTATTTTTAATCAACAAGAATACATTGATATTGTTTGTATTGTGACTATTGTCATAATATTCTATCTTGATTCAGTAGATGGTATAGTTGCACGTAAGCGTAACGAAACAACAGCATTTGGTGCTGTATTTGATATTGCAGTAGACCGGATAGTTGAGATAGTATTCTGGATTTATTTTTCTGTAATTGTTGAAGTAATCCCAATTTGGATGCCGATGGTAGTAATTACACGGGGGATACTGACGGATAGTGTCCGAAGTATGGCGATGCAGGATGATAAGACTCCTTTTGAAATGATGACTATTCCCTGGACACGTGCGTTGACAAGTTCCAGATTCTCTCGCGGCTTTTATGGTGGGATAAAATTAATTACGTTCGTCCTCCTTCCGATATTGTCATTCCTTACACAATATTACCCCACTACACCTATAATTCCAACATTTTCCTTGGTGACGATTATATTTGCTTATTCCACAGTCGTTGTTTGTTTAATCCGAGGATTCCCTGTATTTGTTGATGGTTGGAAGTATATAAACGCAAATCAATAGTCCAATCAATTTGTTTTCCTCTTCATTTGATGTTATTCTGTCCTTTAGTGGAGATGGAATAATTCATAATCCTGTTTCCAATTGAAATATTAGGACATTCAACACTTAACATTGGTTTACTAAGTATTCTGTTGTTCAACAAATAGTATTATCAATTTGTAACATCAACGATGAATACCAATTGACAGGTCATATTGACTGTGTTATTTTTAATACTAAAACGAATTGTGGAGTTGATTATGAAAGCCGCACAATTTTATGGTGGAAAAGATATTAGAGTTGAAACGGTGAATGATCCTATACCCGACAAAGAACAGGTATTGGTGAAAGTAGATGCAGCGGGTATATGTGGAAGTGATCTCCATGGATATCATCATCAACCCGATAAACCCCAATCTCCCCGAATAGGAGGGCATGAGTTAGCAGGTCATATAATTGACATTGGTAAGGATGTATCTGATTATAAGTCAGGTGAACGTGTTGCTGTTGAACCAATTTCTCCGTGTAACAATTGCCCTGAATGCTACAATGGCTACTATAACATCTGTGCTAATCTTCGTCATGCCGGTGGTGGTTTTGCGGAATTTATGGTAACTAAAACCACAAATCTATATACCTTACCTGAATCTGTTTCGGTAGAAGGTGGCGCATTGGCTGAGGTATATGCTGTAGCAGTGCATGCAGTTAACAGAGCAATGGTATCTCCCGGGGATCGCGTAGCAATTATTGGAAGCGGTCCGGTAGGTTTAACGATTGCTCAAGTAGCTGATGTTGCTGGTGCTTCATCCATCGCTATGTTAGGGAAACCAGACAATCCTCTTATGATTGCAAATGAAGCAGTTGGTGCTGTTCCAATAAATGTAGATAAAGTAAATGCTGTTGAAGCTGTTAAGGAGTGGAGTCATGGTCGTGGAGCAGATATTGTCTTTGAAGCAGTTGGAGGGGATGCGAATACATTAGAGCAGGCAACAGAAATAGCAGCAAAACGGGGGCGTATCTGTATGGTTGGTGGACATCGTTCACCACTTACATTCTCAGAACGGTTTGCTCGCAGTCGTGAATTAACCGTAATTTGGTCCTTCTGTTATGGAAGGCATGGTGGTAGAACAGAATTCCAAATTGCTATTGATCTTCTTGCAGCGGGAAAACTTAATCCAAATCCACTTGTCACACACCGATTCGATTTAGATGAAATTAACCAAGCATTTGCTGTGGCAGCGGGACGGGATAAACATGGTTCAGTGAAAGTCCTTGTTTATCCAAATGAATTTAGGAGTTAGAAATGGATAATCTCAAATCACTTGTTTTTGTCGGGACTGAAGGAATTTATCATGATCATGATGGGAACGGGAAGTATTTAACTGATCTGCTAAATCAAACTGAGAATGTAGATGCCGATTTCTCACAGGATTATGATATTCTTAGTAGTGGACTAAATGCTTATGAATCAATCCTGTTTTATACTGATGTTGGAGAATTAACATCTGAACAAGAGAATGAATTGCTTAAATATATAGAATCTGGTGGTGGATTCTTTGGCTTGCACACTGCAGCAGCTTCCTTTAGAGAGTCAGAAGGTTACCATGGCATGCTTAATGGATTCTTCAACGGTCATAGTCCATACATGGATTTCACAGTTAATGTGACTGAAACTGAACATCCGATTACAGTTGGGTTAGCTGATTTCGATGTGAAGGATGAACTCTACTATTTAATTCACAATCCAGATACTTCAACTCATCTCATGTCTGCTTATGACGATACAAAGGATGAGACCCATGTAATGGCTTTTTACCATATATATGGCAAAGGGAGAGTTTTTTATTTTGCCTTGGGTCATGATATGGAAGTACTTGGGAATCCAGCATTTCAAGATGTTATTCGTAGAGGTGTTCTATGGACAGGAAATCGGATCTAAGTCATCTTAGAATGTATGATTGTAATATGGGTTATAGTAACGGAAGGTTTAAGTTTGTCTAAAATAAAGGAAGTGTATTATTGATTAATCTCTTGAGATTGTTGTTCAAGGATCTCCCCAGCAGCAATGATATCCCTATTAATCTGTTGTCTTAAGGCGTGTATTGTAGAGAATTTACGTTCACTACGTATTTTTTCAATGAAAAAAATCTCAAGTGTCTCGCCGTATACAACTTCGTCAAAGTCAAATAGGTGGCTTTCAACCTGAAATTCAGTTCCATTAAAGGTTGGTCGGAATCCAATATTTACAACACCATTCAACCAGTGCTCCTTTAATTTCGCTTGAATAGCATATACTCCATTTGGAGGACAAAGTTGTTCCCCAGTATCAATATTTGCAGTTGGAAAACCTAACTGCTTCCCCCTGCCATCACCTTGAACGATAGTTCCACTGATAGAATAGGTTCTTCCTAATAGTTGTGAGACTAAGCCAAGATCCCCTCGAGCAATGGATTGTCTTATTCTTGTACTATGTACAGGTAACCCATTTAACAGTGTTGGTGGTACAACTGAAACACCAAACCCAGATTCTTTACCGATGGATTCTAATAATTGTGCATTGCCTTGCCTATCTTTTCCAAATTGACAGGCATACCCCACAACGACATGTTTTGCGTTACATATATCAAGTAGAATTGAATTAACAAATGTGTCAGGAGCCATTGAAGCAATACTCTCATCGAAATTTATGAATATTGTTGTATCAATTCCAAGTTCTTCAAGAATTTCAATTCGTTTCTGTAAACACATTAGGACTGGTGGACACTTTTCTGGAGCAAGATATGATAATGGGTGAGGATAGAATCCAAAGAGAATGCTTGTCAGATTTTCAGTATTTCCGATCTGACGTACTTTATCCAGAACATCTTGGTGTCCAATATGTAAACCATCGAAAACGCCAAAGGTAATGACAGTATTTTTACTAAATTCTGGTATGGATTCTAAATTAGTAAATGATTGCATTCATAATCTCCGCAAATTCTTGTTAAATACATATTAAAGAACTTGGTAGGAATTTTGAAAAGGTGGTATATTAAACCAGAACATCTATATTATACAGTAGTTTACCAGAGTTTATTAACATTAAACTAACCTTAATCCAATTAAATTAGGAATTATTAACAAAACTGAGATAAACATTGTGATTTGTATAATCTGTCTTATATAGTTTTTATATGTCTTATTGCACTTTCGACAAGAGTAGAGATAGCGGAAGTATAAGGGAGATTAATTCGACATCCAGAAGCGCGTTGGTGCCCTCCCCCATTGAATTCAGCGGCTAATTCAGCCACATCCACACTACCCTCACTGCGTAAACTTATTTTTGAGTTGCCATCTGGTAATTCACAAACACAAATTGCTACTTCAACATTTTCAATAGCTTGTATCTGGTTAACAAATCCTTCTACGTCATCGAATGTTGTCTTAGTCTCATTAAACATTGCCTGAGTGATCAAGACCCAAGCGATCTTACCGTCAGGCGTTAATTCTAATGTATTTAGTGTTTGTCCCAATAAACGGATTTTTTCCAGAGAAACATGCTCATAAACATAACGATAGATTTCATCAGGAGCAAAGTTCCCACATTCAATTAAATTTGCAGCTATTCTATGTGTTTCGGAGTCAGAATTACTATATCGGAAACATCCGGTATCAAACATTAGTCCAGTATACAAACAAACAGCACAAGCTTCATCAATTTCAATGTCTGCCGATTCAAATAATTTATAGATAATCTCTGCTGTGGATGAAGCAGTTGGAATGATGATGTTATAGTCGCCAAATTCTTCTGCAGTTGTATGGTGATCTATGTTTACGGTTGCATGTGTTGGTATAAGACATTTCTTGAGGAATGGTCCAATTCGTTCGTGTGAACTTGCATCCACAACGAGTAATATTTCAGGACTAAAATTGACAGATGCTTCCGCATTTTCAATTGCTTCCCATTTAGGAAGAAACTGATATTTTTTTGGTACTAAATCAGTATTAAAAATGCGTACATTTTTTCCTAACTTTTTCAGTACTGAGAAAAGAGCTAATTCAGAGCCAATTGCATCACCATCTGGATTCACATGGGTTGAAATGGCAAATGATTGATTTTGCTCAAATAAGGTAAGGACGGAATGAAAACTATCCATCAAGTCTAACTGTCGTGTATTGTATCATCTGGTAAGTCATCGTCTGTTTCAATTTGTTTGAGGAGACCATCTATCTTCATCAGATGGTCAACAGAATCATCTAATCCGAAGCGTAGTTCAGGTGAATATCTGAGTGATAATCGACGGCTTATCTCCCGTCTCAAAAATCCTGCAGCACTTTTAAGTCCAGCAATTGTATCTTCTCTTTGCTCTGGACTTCCTATGACGCTCACTTTCACATCAACATATTTTAGATCAGAGGACACTTCTGCATGGGTAACAGTGCAAAAGGCAATGCGTGGATCTTTAAGTACACGTTGAATCACTTCACTTAACTCTCTCTGAATAAGTGCGGAAACACGATCCTGTCGTCTATTTTCTACCATGTATTTATCCTCTAATTGGCGGGAGTTTAATGGAAATTAATTTAGAAAATGATATTCGACTGAAAACAATTTACATCAAAATAGAATAATACAATATTTAGTAAAATCCTACAACATAGTTCCCAAATATTAGAAGATAAATTCTGTCTCGTAATCAGTCAATATTGCTGATGAATTTTCCTCTATGAATTTAACGCATTGGGATAAAATTTGATTCACGAATTTTACATCATTTGATATTGATACTACACCTATAATTGCCGTCTGATGTATATCAAGTGCTTCAATTTCTGCGATGGCAATATTAAACTTATTCTTTAGTCGATCGACAATGCTCTTAATAATTCTACGTTTGTCTTTTAACGACTGGGATTCAGGTAGGTATAACTTGATCTTACATACGCCGATGTGCATCTCTAAATGTCTATATTATCAGATCTATTTTCAATTGACACCAAAATAAGAAAAATGTTGAATAGTATAGTAGTTATGATATGTAAAATCAAACATTGAGTTATACATAATAACTACTATGTGTTGATTTTATCTTCCAGATTAAAGTGTTCGTGCCACTTCTTCATGTACATAACATTCTAACACATCTCCAATTTTAATATCGTCAAATTCTTCAATTCCGATACCACATTCATAATTTGCTTGTACTTCTGTGACATTATCTTTAAAACGTCTTAATGAGTCAACTTTTCCTTCAAAAACTAACCTATTTTGACGTAGAACACGGAGTGGTTGATTAAATGAGATTCTTCCCCAATTGACATAACTTCCAGCGACCAATCCACTGCGAGGTACTCTAAATATCTCTCGTACTTCAGCACGTCCGATGATAACTTCACGTACTTCTGGTTCTAATAATCCTTCCATAGCGGATCGAATATCTGAAAGAATATCATAGATTACTGTATATGTACGTACATCAATACCTTCAGTTTCAGTAGCCTTCACTGCCTCAGTGGTAGGATGTACATTAAAACCTACAACAATTGCATCGGATGCAGAAGCCAGCAGTATATCTGTTTCAGTGATACCACCGGTTGCTTCGTGTATGATATTAATCTTAACTTCCTGAGTACTGAGTTTTTTTAATGATTCAGTTATCGCCTGTACTGAACCCTGTACATCACCTTTTATGATAAGATTAAGATCTTTTATATCTCCTTCCTGTATTTGTTGGTAGAGATCGTCAAGACTTACATGGCTATTTGTACCGAGTTGAGCAATACGATACTTATCTTGTCGTTCTTCGCTGATAGTTCGAGCATCTTTTTCAGATTCAACAGAATAGAAGAGATTACCTGCTTCAGGTACACCTGTAAACCCAAGCACCTCTACAGGAGTAGAAGGTTGTGCTTCTTTTAGACGTTTGCCGTCGTCACTCATCATAGCCCTAACTCTACCAGAATATCTTCCTGATACAAATGTATCTCCAACCCGTAATGTACCACTTTGAACTAATACGGTTGCGACTGCTCCACGGCCTTTGTCAACTTGCGCTTCAATAACAACACCTCGGGCAGGTTTGTTTGGATTTGCTTTTAATTCCAGTAATGCAGCTTCAAGTAGAATCATTTCAAGAAGTAATTCGATACCCGTTCCTTCAATTGCAGAAACTTCAACACAGATTGTTTGTCCACCCCAATCTTCTGGTACTAATTCATTATCAACTAACTGTTGTTTGACAAAGTCTGATCTTGCGCCTGGAACATCAATTTTATTTATTGCCACGACAATTGGTACTTTTGCGGCTTTAGCGTGATTAATCGCTTCAATTGTTTGAGGCATAACTCCATCGTCAGCGGCTACGATTAAGACAACAAGGTCGGTTACCTGTGCTCCGCGAGCCCTCATTGCAGTAAATGCAGCGTGGCCTGGTGTATCAAGAAAAACGATACTTCCATTTTCTAATTCCACATGGTATGCCCCAATATGTTGGGTTATATTTCCAGCTTCAGACTCGCTGATATTTGATTCTCTTATAGAGTCTAATAAAGAGGTCTTCCCGTGATCCACATGTCCCATTATCGTAACAACGGGTGCACGAGGCACTAACGATTCAGGTGCATCTTCATCCATTGTTAACAACTCTTCTTCAAGAGTTTTTTCCTTTATAACTTCAAAACCATATTCTTTACTTAAGGCAGAAAGAGTGTCTGGATCTAAGGACTGGTTGATTGATGCCATGACTTTTAATTTCATCAATTGCATAATCAACTGGTTTGGTTGTAAATTAAGCTGTGATGCCAATTTCCCAACCGTAACTCCTTCAGTAACTTGTAATACGGATTTCTCTGGATTCACATCGTCCGGTACAGTTTCAAGTTCATCTTTCTTAGAATCATCAGGAACTTCAATTTTTTCAACATTTTTTTCAGGTTGAATCTCAACAGTTTCAATATCTTGTGTTTCGTCTTTTACTTCAGCCTTAGATTCAACGGTGTCAGTCTGTAGTTCTTGTTTCTCAGAAGCTGGTGTTTCCTCTGGATGTAATTCTGCCTCAACTAAAATTATCGTCTCTGGATCTAAAGTACTCATATGGTTTTTTATCGGCACACCAAGTCCAACTAATATCTCAATTAGTTCCTTACTACTTAGATCGAAACGTTTAGCCAATTCATAAACTCTTACATTCGGACTTTGGGATGTTTTCTGTTCAGATGTATCTGATTGTGGTTTCTGCTTACCCATCGGCGATTACCTCCTTATCAAGGATTGCCTGTTTGAATTCGTTGATTACGGAACTTGATAATTGTATATGTAGTAGTGTATTTATCCGTTTTGGTTCTTTGAACGCCTTCTCAATACACTCTTTAGATTTGCAAAGGTATGCTCCTCGACCCGGTAGTTTTTTTAATTCCTCGATTTGTAAACGTTTTTCAGTAGAACATACAAAACGGATTAACGTTTTCTGTGGGAATTTACTCCGGCACCCAATACAAGTACGTATAGGTACATTTTGGTTCTTCATTAATTTTGATACAGAGTAGATACCTAAAATTCATTCTATAAAGATAATTAGTTTCGGAGTGATCAGTAATTCCTTTTATATTTCTGAATTGTCTTGTTCTGAATCAATTAATTCATCAACAACCTCAGATTCCGGACCAGTTGAATTATCTGTGTTACTATCTTCGTCATGAAATATGTCATTATTTTCTAATGACAATATTTCTGATTCCGTTGTGATAACATTTTCCTCGGATTCAGTATCTGAATCTTCGTTGGCATCATCTTTAAATAATGTATCCAGTGAAACAGGTACCTCGGATTCACTCTTTATGTCTATATGCCATCCAGTCAATTTCGCTGCTAATCGAGCATTTTGGCCTCTTCTTCCTATAGCAAGTGATAATTGATCATCAGGAACAATGACATTTGCAATCCTCTCTTCCTGATTGAGTTCAACTCTTCTGATCATTGCTGTTTTTAATTTTAGTGAGTTGGTGATGTATGTTACAGCATCTTCACTCCACTCGATGATATCAATTTTTTCATTTTTTAATTCTCTTACCATAGTCTGAACGCGTGCACCCCTGACGCCGACACATGTTCCAACAGCATCAATTCCTTCTTCGTTTGCCGTAACAGCGACCTTAGCACGATGACCTGGATCACGTGCGACAGCCATGACCCGTACCTGTCCATCGTAAACCTCTGGAACTTCATGCTCAAATAACATTGCAATTAAATCAGGATGTGTTCGAGAAACAACTATCTGTTCTCCAGTTACACTGTTTTTTACTTCTAAGATGAGACACCGAATAGCGTCTCCTCGGTTATACCTATGAGTAGTTGGTATTTGACTTGACGGTAGAAGTGCTTCCGTCCGTAGTACATCTGTACGTTCTAAATCAACAATAGCATTCGGACCGTCGTACCGTTGAAGGTAACAAACGACAACCTCACCCTCACGTCCTTCAAATTCTTTAAAAATTAAGTCTCTTTCAGCTTCTCTTAGTTTGCCGAGGAGGATTTGCCGTCCTAACTGAGCTTGAATTCTTCCAAATTCTTCAGGATTAATCTGAACTTCAAGGATATCACCGATTTTTGCATCAGGATCAAGTTTTTGTGCTTCCTCAATTGGTATTTCAGTAGAAAAGTCGTGCATTATATCTACAACAGTTTTAGGAACGTGACATTTAATTTCTTCGGAGTCAAGTTCAATATCTATTGAAACCTTGGCTTCAGGTCCATAATGGCGTAATGCGATAACATGAAGTGCATCCTCAATGGCTTGTATGAAAACGTCTTCAGGTAAATCTGTATGTCCCATAAGCTGGCGTATAGATTGTTGTAAACTTTCTCTTCTTTCTTCAGTTCTCTGTTTCATAATACTCCCACATCATACTTAATTGATAACCAATTTATGAATCTATTGATTCCCAATTTAATTCAATATGTCCTTTTAAGTTCTGTGAAAATTCAATTTGGACGGTTTTACCCGATGCTTGTTTAATAATTAGGATACCGTCATTAATATCAATTACCTTTCCAATTACATCTTTATTCTTTTTGTTTGATGTATATGTTTCAACTTTAACTGTCCTTCCTTTATTCCGTAAAAAATCTGCTTCAGTAGTTAATGGACGGTCAATTCCTGGTGAAGCGATCTCAAGATGTTTGTATTTGGACATTATCTGGTGTACTTCTAATATTGGAAGTACAGCCTTATTGACATTTTGGCAATCTGATAGTGAGAGTCCACCTGGTTTGTGTATTAATAATCTGAGAGTCTGATTCCTTTTAGTTCCAGATGTCTCAACGGCAACTAATTCATATCCTTCTATATTTAGAAGGGGGGTCAACATTTCAGTGACAGTATTCTCAACACCTTCAGGCATTTTACACCCCTATATAAAACAAAAAACGAGATCTTTCTCATTATGGAGAGTCTCGCGGGTTCAGTGAATTATTGCTGGCGATGCAGAGTAGACAGATTTCTACTCCATCAGCAGATGTGTCTATTTGACCTGAATGACTAATAATTACATGGTATCATTATCCTTTTGTAAACAAAGTCAAATTCATGAACATCTCACCTATGGTCAAACAACCTATAACCACTGTCTTGTTCTTTAACACGATTTTATCTCATACTTTTTGAGTATAACAGTTTAACCTATTCAATATGCCTTTGTCAAGATTTATTTAGGTTATTTCGTTTTTTGTATTATGAGTTTGTGAGTATTAGGGATAGTTTACATAATAGGTTGTATAAGGTACAGATAGAATCGAACATTACAGGTTTGGTAGTTTCCATATTGGGTTTCGTGCCTTGAATCAAGAAACAGAAACAAGTAAACAACGGCATGAATACCTGGAATCAACGGTATGAATGACATTTCATCAATCGGGAATTAAGTCTTGAGAATTATATTCTAAAGTTACGGTAGCAAGTTGGAAGGGAATGATATATACGATATGGCTTGATAAATGCATCCTGTTAGTCAGAAGTTTAAACGACAATTTAAGGTGGGGTTTATCAACAATTTCCCATCCCTTTTAATTCGCACACATATATGTTATACTATTGAGTATGAGTATGTTTCGCGAACACTGGTTAGGCGGTTTAACTGCATATAGTATATTTTTTATACTATCCCTTATAACCACACTGACAGTTTCTATATTTTATGGATCACCATTTGACTGGAATCCTACAATAACTCTGGATCCATTGGAAATTGTAGGGTGTTTTGTAATCGCCTTACTATTTGGACTGTGGCCAGATGTCGATATCACAAGTAAGAGTCAGAAGATTTTTTATGGTGTATTATTTATCGTGAATTTCTCTCTGATTCTGTTCCTACGACGATATTTAGAATCAGCAATTATCGGATTGCTTGCAATGCTTCCGGTTTTAAGTAAACATCGCGGATGGACTCATTCGAAAGTGACAATGTTATTAATGCCAATGTTGTTCATGCTGATACCAATTTATACAGAATATCCACATTGGCAATGGAGTATGAATTGGGACATTTTATCTGAGCAAATTGTATCATTAATAACTTGGGAACGGCTTCCTGTGGTAGCACAAAGAGGATTCGCTTTCTACATTGCAGGGTTAATAGGTTATGCATCACATCTCTATCTTGATGGTATCTTATTTATTTCCCGTAAAACAAAAAGAAAGAAAGCCTATACTATATAATGAATCAAATGCATTTTGAAACAACAGAAATACGACAAAATTCCTACATTAAACTATTATATGACTTTGCAAATGGAATGGATGTAACTCTATTTCTTGTTGGTGGGAGTGTGCGAGATCTTCTTCTCAACAGATCAACACATGACTTTGATTTTACATTAGCATCTGATGCAATTATGTTTGCCAAGGAATTTTCAAAGAGTATCAACGCACCGTTTATTCAGTTAGAGGAAAATCCTGCAACAGCGCGCGTAATTGCAAACTATTCTAAAGTTGGGAATGAACACTTTACTATGGACTTTGCTCAGTATAGAGCAGCGTCATTGGTAGAAGATTTACAATTACGAGATCTTACGATCAATGCAATGGCTATACCCCTAAAGTCTTTAATTAGTTTAGATCGACCTGAACTCATTGATCCGTGTGATGGAATAAATGACTTAACTAATAAACTCCTCAAATATCCGTCTGAAGAAGTTTTACTTCAGGACCCGCTTCGATTACTAAGGATATTCAGATTCGCAGCCCAATTGGATTTTCAGATTTCTCCTGAATCTATATCTTATATAAAGAAAAATTATGACAGGTTATCAGATGTTTCTGTGGAAAGGATACGTGATGAGTTTTTGAAAATACTCAATAGCAACAATTCAATAGAATATATTCAGGAAATGTTAAATGTTGGACTATTAATGCAAGTATTTCCTGAAATCAAAGAATTAGATAATTTGAAGCAAGCACTAATAAAATTTGAAGATACTATAATTCCTGACGAACTAATCCATTATAAGCATGATATTGACATCTACCTTTCAGAAGAATTAGGTGCTGGTGCAAGCCGATATTCTCTAATAAAACTATGTCTTCTCTTATCTGATAATATTGAGAATGTGAAATTACTTCGGCTTAGCGGGAAAGCAATAAAATTTTCCGATACTGTCTTGTCAGGTTATCGCTTAATCCAAGAATCTAATTTTACTGAGAAAGAGATTGTAAATCTTCTTAGAATAACTCATAACGAATTTTGGGGTATGTTGGTGTTCTCAGCAGCTATGAATCCGGGGTTAACCCAACAATTTGAGAAGATAGTGGATATTTATTACAATCATTTTTTGCCTATTATTAATCAAGGACAGTTAATTACTGGAAGAGATATTATCAGCAAGTTTCAGTTGAAGGAGGGTAAACAGCTAGGAGATATTTTGAAATTGATTGAGGATAAACAATTCTTAGGTGAAATTAAGACTCAAGCAGAAGCATTTGATGTAGTCGAAACACTCATCGAAGCATGGCAAGAATGATCTAATCTTTGATTGATATGTCGTGCTTTTTCTTTAGAAATTTTGGAATCAGAGATACCACCATAATCAGAACTCCTGCTCCTGATAGATATATTAAAGTTTTCTTTAGGTCTCCTTCCCCACTTACCAATGCCCCACCAATTTGGACATAAGCAATTGTTCCGGGTAGCATGAAAATAGCAGAGACTATAACATAAGTAATGAATTTTATTCCTGTCAATCCGTATGCATAATTTTGTAAATTGAATGGAAAAATAGGCACTAACCGTGTGAACATTAGAATACGCCATCCCTCCAGCTCCACTTTTTCATCAATTTTCTGAAATTGGGTGTTACCCTGAACCCAACTCTCAACCAAGTCTCGTGCAGCATAACGTGCAACAAGGAATGCCAAGGATACCCCTATGATTGCCCCAATTACTGCGTATATTACACCAAATACCGGACCAAAAACTATACCAGAAAGAACTGTTATTGGTAATCCAGGGAGGAAGAACAATGTTCCTACAATGTAAAAACCGATGTATATTAGGGGTGCAATTATCCCATATCCTGATACCCATTCTTTAATCTGATATACATTCTTAAGATCAATATATTTTGATACACCAAATACCCTTAATAAGATATATACTATGACAATAAGTGCGATAGCAGTGACAAGTTTGATAGTTTTACTGTTCATTGATTTTGTTAAGTTCTTCTAAATAGGCTTTTATTTGTGTGCGGTACCTAACAGGAATCCGATTTGTCTGTATTGCTTGTGCATATTTACGTTGTGCATTGAGGACAACATCAGTGAATGGTATATAGTCTGATTCGTTAACAATATTCCTTTTTTTCCCGCTGTATACTCTTGTTGAAGGGTGTAGATCAGAAATCGAGTGTGAGTTGAGTCTTAACTCTTTTCCATCTGTCCCAATAGATGATGTTTGATCTCCCATAAGGGGGTCTGATAATTCAGCATCATCAACATTAGTATCCTCACTACTATCAGATGTTGAAGAATCTGAGGAATCACTGTTTACTATAGTTCCTTGTGTTTCAGTATTGCCAGATTCATTCCCAGCTGCACTATCAGTATTCGCAACACCTCCATTCGATTCTTCTAATTCTAAACCTGCCAATGCAATTTCTTTTCTACTTTCTGTGAGTTGTTTCTCAAGATTATTCAACTCATTTAATTGCTTTAATGCATTGAGAAATTGTTGTAGTGTTTCTTCAGATATTTCTTCTGACTGTGTTTGTTCAAATGTGGAGCTTAATACATTGTCTGGCATATTATCTGATAAATTTTTGAGTATTTTCTTAATATCTGCCCTAAGTGCAGGAGTTAGTTCTTGTTGATTTAGAATTTTATCTATCTCATTTACAAGGTCGTTGGAATCCATGCCTTTAAAATTCTGTGTGTCTTGTGTGGCATCTGTAATTGCTACTTCATCAGGAAGATCGGATTTTTGTTTTTGGATAATTCTATTTAATTCACGCAAATGGTCTTGTGCAGATGAAACATCTTTTACATTTTTTAGTTTACTTATAGTCTCATTAATCTTATTTTTTAAATTTGGATCCTTGATTGAATTTAAGGTATTTTCAAGGTTTTGATATGTTGCCTCGATTGCAATTTGCTCTTGAGTAGAAGGTGGTTCAGGAAGAGAGTATTGTCGTGGAATTGCAAAGGACATTCCAATAATTAATAGTGGAATGGGAAACCACTTAATTGATTTTGGTAGTGAATATGGGAGAACTTTTTGTTGATCTAAGTCAGTAATAGATTCAGCAGTATTTTGAATTTGCTGCAGTGCTACCTCATCTTCTCTATTCTCCTGAATTAGGTTATGTGCAGTACTAACCCTTTCCTTTAAATCTTGATCATTGTCTACATAATGTGCCATATATTGGAGTGTTTTTCTTTTGTAAAAACTGAGAACTAATCCAATTAATATTGCACCACAGAGTAATATTAGGGTTCCTATAGTAATGGAAAATGGTAGTTTGATAAGACGTATACCGATAAATACCGGAACAAGTAATAATATCCCACATAAGATTGAAAAAGACACATGATGAAATATCTTCTGTCGGAGTGCTCTATTACTAAGATTTTGCAAAAAGTCTATGATTTGTCTTGAGGATTCCATTTCATCTTCTCCGTAGCAGCAAAAACAGTCTCAGGTTTTATCCATTCAAGGTTTTTTTGTGCCACATTTGCATATTCATCCCATTCTTTTGGGGATAGTGTCTTCATATACTTGCACTCTTCTCTTGCGATAATAGTATGTTTTTCCCATGGTGGTCCCCATTGGGTAGGATTTGATCCTCCGAATATGCCGATTGTATGTGTTTTTACAGCTGTACTTAGATGCATGGGACCGGTATCGTTACTGATATATAGATTGCATTTTTTTAAGATTGCAGCAAGTTGCATCGGAGTAATATTATCTACTATTAAAGGCTTATATTTCATTTGTGATGATACTTTCTGTGATAGTTCCCTTTCTTGTGGTCCTGTCGTAATGAGAATATGACAATCGTATGCTTCATGAAGCATATTCCCTAAAGTTGCAAAATTATCTGCTGCCCATCTGCGATATGATGTTGCTGCCCCTGGATTTAGACCGATGATAGGTTTTTCGTCATCAACATAGTTATTCTTGAAGTATTCATCTACCCATGCCATACCTGCCTCATCTATAAAAACTTCAGGTTCATCATCTTCCACCTCAATTCCAATTGATCTGACAACATCAAGATAACGTTGTGTTTCGTGTTGTGAGGTATTATTTGGTACAGAGTGTTTTAACAGTTTTTTTCCAGCAGTATTTGTTTGGAATCCGATACGTAATGGTATTCTTGCAAGAAAAGTATGTAGTACTAAACGGAAAGTTGGTTGTAATACAACAGCCAATTGGAATTTTCTACGAATAAGTTGAGATAATAGTTTTGGGATTGAAGATTGATAGATTAGTACTTCATCTAAGTGTGGATTTGCAGAAACTAAATCCTCACGTGTTGGTGCTACCATATAGGCGATATACGCATTGTGAAAGTGTTGTCTTAATGCGCGTATGACTGGAGTAGTTAACACCGTTTCTCCCAGTGGTGCATGTCTTATAATTAAGATGCGTTCAATCTCACCGGGAGCATACATTGGAGTACTTCTTTTAAAAAACTTATAGGAATTGCTATAATCTAATCGCAAGTGTATAATACACTCAAAACGGATAGGATGTCAAGGTGAAATCATATCTACAAAGACTTAAGGATACTTACTTAACGGGCTGGGGACGTCAAGAAACGGTCATCCTTCTTAGTTCTGCATTATTATTAACACTTCATAGGAAATACAGTCGCACCCGTATTTTCCGTACTCATTTCGCAGATTATTTTACTGACTTCCCACTATCTGAAAGTTATCCGTATTACTACTGGTTTTTATCAACAGCAGTCACCCTATTTCTATTTCCTATACTTGTCGGATTCATTGGCACGAAAATGCCATTGAAAGAGTATGGTATTCGTCTTGGAAATGCAAGAATCGGATTGATTGTTACGGTTGTTGCTGTTGTCTTCATGATACCGGTAATTTTGGCTGCAGTTGTTATCTATCCTGCATTTTTAGATAAATATCCGCTGAGCAAGGTAGTTGCAATTCACTGGAAACCGTTTCTATTATACCAATTAGCTTATGGTGTTTATATGTTCTCTTGGGAGTTCTTTTTTAGGGGATATATGTTATTTGGACTGGAGAAACGTTTTGGAAATTATAGTATCTTAATCCAGACTATTCCATTTGCGGTGATGCATTTTTCTAAACCTTTTCCTGAAGCGATTGGTTCGATATTGGCAGGTGTGTTCTTGGGTGTTTTGGCATTTGAAACCCGTTCATTTATTTATGGTGCAATGATTCATTGGTTTGTAGCTATGACAATGGATATAGTGGCAATAAGTTTTTGAGGATTTAATACTGTTTTTTAGAATTTTCATTTAGGTTTTGTTGCTTCGATTATGAGTGAAATTTTCAGAGTAGATGTTTCTTGGTGATTATAAAAATAGGTTCTAAAGTTAGTTATAGCATAGCTTCGAGGCTGTATTGTAAGTTTTTTAGTTTTTTCATTTACTCTGAATACTCTGAAATTATAACCCTTTAAATAATGTATATTTTATCAATAATGTGAGTTTGATAAATCAGATCTGGTATTTGTTTTAGGAATAAGTGTATTCCCGTCGGTAGGTTCGGTTTCCTAACCAAACCTACCGATGAAAACCAAAGATTTACTATATAGTAATAAGAAATATAACATACGTGAATAATAACGAATTGGCACTCTATAAATTATAAACCCTTATACAGCAAGGAAACCCTTATACAGTAAGGGTTCGTAAAATTGCTTTGTACAGGTTTGCGTGAATGTCCTATCTTCTCAAGACGATAAATATTAACAATATTTTTAATTCATACCATTCATATATAACATAATACCTTCCATCTAAGAAAAAGAACTTGATATACAAGACTCTCATATCTGTGTTATCCGTGCAATTCTCGGTACAGACACTGATGAAGTAGCAATGTTGTTAAAAAGATTCTTGTGATAATTATTGCTATCCATACACAAAGACTGTGTCTTAGTTATGCCAATTACTTTACATACCTAGTGTAAAGTCAACTTAATTTTGATAGTTTATTCAAATAATTGTATACTTAGACTCAAGATAATTATTCATTTACCTTGGAGTCTATTATGGCTGCTAAACAATTTAAAGTCAT
>JAGFCA010000123.1 GCA_022394755.1 Candidatus Poribacteria bacterium | reverse complement strand
TATGACTTTAAATTGTTTAGCAGCCATAATAGACTCCAAGGTAAATGAATAATTATCTTGAGTCTAAGTATACAATTATTTGAATAAACTATCAAAATTAAGTTGACTTTACACTAGATTTTTCTTAAAAACTTTACGCTTTGTGTTGTTTATTTAAGTGTAGTTGAAATTACCACAACTGTTGTTTTACGACTATAAACATTCTATCCTTACCAAATCAGAATCTGAATCAGGTATCAGATTCAACGGTATGAATACTATTATGATATTCAGTTGGACATCGAAAACTAATATTGAAATACTATCTTTGTGTTAAAATAGTGTTTAATATAGTCAGATATGCTACTATCCATGAAAAATCAACCTGATTACCGCGTTAAACTACCAATACTATTTATTAGAAAGGAGAATGGCATGTATAACCGAACATCAAGACTTATACTTTTACTAATGATAATTACAAGTGTGTTAGTGAATGGAAAACTATCTCATTCTGCTCAAGCGGTCAGCGATGGATTGGTGAGTTATTGGTCATTTAATAAGAACACGGTCCAAGACAAAACGGTAAAAGATATTCTTGCCGGCAATGATGGAACCATAAATGGAAATGTTGAAGTCGTAAACGGTCATATTCAAGAGGCACTTAAGTTTAGTGGTGGTCATGTTGATTGTGGTTCGGATAAGAGTTTAATTGCTATTGGTAATGAGTTAACATTAGAGATGTGGATAAAACCCGAAAAACCTGGATGGGCAATTATTGCAGGAGTATCAAGATCCGGTAATAATTCCTATGTGGTTGCTTGGTCAGATACAAACCTTCTTGATTTTAACATTTGGAATGGTGCGTTAGAGACTTGGCCGTTTCATAGTGCATCACAACTTGCATTAAATGAATGGCATCACGTTGCAGGTGTATATGACAGTACGGAAGCGTTAATCTATATCAATGGTGAGTTGGATAATCAGAAGAAATTCGAAGGTGAAATCAAACACAATGGTGAGAATTTCTGGATGGGTGCAAGAAAAGTAGGGGGATTACAATACCACGGTCTCCTTGATGAATTACGGTTCTATAATCGTGGTTTATCTCAAGCAGAAATTGAGAATAATATGAAGGCAGAGGGTCTTGCAGTAGAGCCATACCAGAAATTAACACTTACATGGGGTACAATAAAGGTATCAAGGTAAAGTAATTTTTTGATTTAATTCAACACTTTACTTGTAGGAGCGTGCTCTCGGTCGCGACCGGGAGGTCGCTCCTACAGAATAGGTGTGGACGTAAACGTAAACTGTAGCGTAAATTTCATCTCTATACAAGATTATTTGCTGCACGAACAGGTCGAAACAGTGTCTGTCGTTTCGGTGGCATTTCCTCAAGCAACTTCGGATGTGGATTCCAGTCGTGCCACTTAGCATTTACTGTATTATAACAACTGAAAACCGCCAACCGATCATTCTCTTCGTTAGTCCATTGATGAGTGCTATGTGTCAATGCCTCAGTGAAGAACAGCAATGACCCCGCAGGGCATTCATAGGTATCCCATATCTGCGATTCCGGACTTTGTATAGTATCCGGAGCAGTATAGACCGCTTTATGGCTTCCAGTAATGAAGAGTGTCCCTCCCTGACGAAACTTCACAGGATTAAGTTCCCATACAATACGGGTTAACCCACTATAACCTTTGCCGGGAATACAGCGATAAAGGTGCGAATCCCCAGGAAAGCGGAGCAATCCATTACCGTTATGTGGACCAAAATGTCCGTCTCCAACTGTACGATAGAACATATGACAGGACTCCATCCGAAATCCATAACATTCTTGACTTGACAATGCAGGATGTGCAAGAAATTCGTTCAAAAAACCGACAACGTTCGGATGATCTGCTAATTTCTCCATAGGTCCACCGAGAGGAGTTCGATGATGTTCTGGAATAGATTCAGGATCTTTACGTAGACGCAGACAGAAGTCTTGTATCTCTTCCAGTTCATCACCCTGCAATACCCCCGGCATTAATATCCAACCCCTCATATCAAACAGGTATTTCTGTTCCTGAGTAGGCGCCACCACAGGTGTACCATCTGCGGTGGTTTGTGGTAGTTCAGCGTTATCCTCATCAAGAGCTGCACCCAGATTTTTGTCAACAATAAACGGTTTTGTATAATGTGTAGCATCTGCCATAATAATACTTCCTATTCTCATTCATTTAAATAATAAATACATCTAACCTTGGCGTAAAAAATCAACTTTTTATGATTTGGCTTTTGCCAATTTCAATGCATCTTCTGAGACATTCAGTGTCTTATCTATATCTTCATCTGTATGAGAAATAGACATAAACCAAATGTGTCCAGGTGGAAGATATAATCCACCATCTAATGTCGCTTCATAAAACGTTTGACGAAACTTACTCTGTTCATCATTATCTGAATTCAAACCGAAAAATGGCATTGGACCAATGCCACCGATATTTGCTTGGTCAATACCTAACCTCACAGTCATTTCACGGTACCCATCCAACAACTTTGTCCCTTGTTTCCACATAAAATCAACACCATCTTTTGCCTCTAATTCTGCAATAGTGGCAATAGCAGCAGCAACAAGAGAGACTTCGCCATGGAAAGTAGCGGCAACCCATACATTGGATACTTCATCCATAATATCATCTCTTCCGACAACCACAGCGGTTGCAAAACCATTTGCCAACGCTTTACCAAACACTGACATATCAGGTGTTATACCGAAGTATTCTTGTGCACCCCCCAAAGCATATCGAAAACCGGTTTTTACTTCATCGAAAATCAAAAGGGCATCATGTGAATTTACAAGCTTTTTCACATTTTCCAAATAACCCTCTTCAGGGAGACTGTGTCCGGAGGGTTCCATGATTAGACATGCAATCTGACCGTGATGTTCTTTAAACAGTTCTTCAAGAGTTTCAAGATCGTTAAACCCAACAGAGAGAGTAGATTCAGCACTTGCGGTTAAGTGTCCGCGTGTGTTATGACACCAATCGTGCCAACCGTGATATCCACATCTAATGACCTTTTCTTTTTCAGTATAAGCACGTGCAAACTTAAGTGCACCAGTAGTTGCATCGGAACCACCAACAAAGTATGCTACTCTATCAGCAGAAGGAATAATCTCAACAAGCTTTTCAGCAAGTTCTATTTCTAATGTATGTCCGAAGTTATATACATTTCCTCGTTCCAAAGCCTTTGAAACGGCTTCGATTACTGTAGGATAAGCATGTCCAAGAATCATTGGACCGTACCCCATCAAATAATCAATATAATCATTTCCATCAGCATCCCAAAAATGTGCACCTTTACCACCAGCCACCATTACAGGATCAGGGGGTTGGCTCTGTTTATGTGGTTGTCCACCACCCACTAATGCAGCCTTCGCTCGTTCCTTCCAAGCAAATGATTTTTCAAAAGATCTTCCCATACTTTGACCCTCAATAAAATTTGATGATAGTATACCATACTTTAGATTTCGATGAACGTTTTTTGTTGTCATGCGTATATAATTATGACATACTATGTTTCAAGTTGTGTTTTGAAAACTGAGTATAGAAATTGTTTGATGGAGGATACGAAAATGGCAGAAATCCTATTAACCGATGAACAGATGAAAGAATTTATCGTGAACGGCTTTGTAACCGTTACTACCTCATTATCTCCTGAGTTTCACGAGGATGTCTTTAACAAAACAGCAACGGTATTTGATAAAGAAGGTAATCCTGGTAACAACCTATTACCACGTATACCTGAGATTCAAAGGGTATTTGACGATGCGAATGTAAAGGGGGCACTGACAAGTCTATTGGGACCTGATTCCTATATGCAACCACATCGGCACCCACATTACAATCCACCGGGTAGCAATGGTCAAGGAATGCATCAAGATGGTGGTAAAAGATGGTCCCACCATACCCGTAGGTTGTTGGTTTTCTATTATCCACAAGATACCCCAGTTGAAAGAGGACCAACAGGTGTTGTTCCTATAAGTCATTACTTTAGTACACAAGAAGGATCTCAGATCACACCGGAGACACCCGTATCTGGAAAAGCAGGAACAGTCGCGTTTGCTAATTACGATCTTTGGCATCGTGCAATGCCTAATCAGACTGATCACAGACGGTATATGATGAAGTTTCTCTATGCTCGGATGTCTGAACCACAAGAACCGACCTGGGATAACAAAGATGTAAATTGGGAAAATGGCATAATGTACGGTCCATCAGAACATCAAGAAATGTTCAAACATCTATGGAATTGGCATCTTGGCTCGAAGGGTAATCAAACCTTAGAATCACCAAATGGTAAATTAATTTCTGAGTTGATTACTGACGTCAATAGTGAAACAGAATCAATAGGATTAAAGGCAGCTTATGAAGTATCAAAATTTGGTGAAGAGGCTGTGAAACCGTTGATTCGATGCCTTTATGAGGAATCTGATATGACACGAAGAAATGCGTGTTATGCTTTAAATGCCGTTGGTAGCCCTGCTGTTGCTGCGTTAGAGAACACCTTAAAAGATGCACCCGACAAGACACGTGCAAATGCCGCTGAAGCGTTGGGGGATCTGGGTTTAAAATCTGAATCAGCCGTTCCTACCTTGATTGAAGCGTTACAGGATGAAAATCCGTCTGTACAGTCCTTTGCAATCGAAGCATTAGGCACGACAAGTCAATCAAGTTCAGATGCTGTACCCGGTTTAATTGAAGCATTAAAGAGTGAAAATGGTGGGATTAAACGTAATGCTGTGTTTGCCTTAGGAAGGATTGGAAAACATGCTGTAGATGCTGTTGAAGGTTTAGAAAACCTACTTCTTGATGAAAATCGTTATATTAGGGGGAACGCATTTCATGCATTATATAGAATTGGTACACCTGAAGCAAAAAGTGTATTAATACGTTATCTTCATACGTCTCGTTGGTGTCCAATAACAAGCCGTGAAAGTACGTTTTAGTTTGATGTTGTATATAAAATAGACAATTCTACTTCATGTTTAACTTGTATGTTCGACGTGCTTAAATTGAATTATAATCAATGAATAACGATTGGATTGATAGTAAGACATTCCAAATTCCACGGTATGAAGGCTTTAGTGTGTTCACCGATTTTGAAATCGAAACTACCAGATGGATCAGCTAACAACAGTTCGGTTTGAAATCGAACAGACTAATCGGGTATAGGAGTGAATCAATGATAATTAGTAGGGTTACACATTTTATTCAACACAAATTCAGGGTTAATTCTTCTCTTACATTGCTGATTACTCTATTTATGATATGGGGTTGTAATCAGAATAAAGATTTCATCAAATTAGATGCTCCACTTGAGGATATATTACCAAAGATAATTCTCATTGCACCAAAAAACAATGATGACATAGAAAAGAATATCGAAATTACTGTAGGAGAAGAATATAGTGGTGAAGGTGAGTATCCAATAAGTGAGATAGAATTACATAAATTCACTTACGAACTACATAATGAGTATGTGGCAGAGGGAAACAGATATATCTACGTTATTGTAGCGTATAATTGGGGTGGTAGCGGTACATTCTATTATTTGACAGCAGTTGACAAAACAACATTGAAAAGCGTAGATGAAGTATTCCTTGATGATAGAATCAAAGTCAACGACTTAGAATTAACAACCCCATGGTCAGATTCTGTATCATTAACTTATTTGGTCAGAAGTTCGAATGTACCGATGGCAGCCCCTCCTGATAAAAAAGTTAATATGAAGTATAGAATGTCAGAGAGCAAACTAATTAAGGACATAGAATCAAGTAAGTAGGATTCATTTTCTTGGTTGAAACTTCATCTAATTATTCTCAAGATTTATTCAGGTCTCATTTGTACATATCTATGGATAAAATTGGTACATAGTAGTGTTTGTTATGACATTCAATATACTCCATGTTGTACCCATAAGATAATCCCCAAGAACTAAGCCAAGAAAGAACGGTACAACACGCCGATAACTTTGAATACCTCCATGTCGTAATATCAGCCATTTTAATGTCAAAGCAATTAACAAGGGAATCCATAGGTCCGACATCTCCTGATTACTCGCCATTACATAACCAAGTGGATGTAATGGTAACCAGAAAAATTTGACTCGTAGATACGTCAATACCATCATCACACTAAATCCAACTCCCATGAAGATTACACCAATCCAATCAGTATCAACAGGGTAGTTGATCCAATTCGTTAATCTACTGAAATATTGTCTACCATATCCTAATGCCCAAGGTCCATAGTATCCAGTATCTGCACCAAACTGGTAATACATATGAAGTTGTACCCAGAAAGCAACAAGACCTCCAAAAACAGTAGCAATTAATATAGAATAAAGCATTTTCCGTTGACTGATATTTGCTACCTCAGAGATTTTAAATGCTTCAAGTTGATGTGGCATCTGTTGTGGACGGTAATCTCTATTAAAGAAACAGACTGATAAGGCAGTTAAATTTTGTGCTCCGAGTCGATGTGTACCAATGAGTGTATTCAAGATATACCGAGGCGCTTGCCAGTGATAGGCATGAACAAAAATACCTGATTCAGCCCGGATTCGTGTTGTAACTAATGGTGTGATTAAAAAGAGAACTGCGAAGGATAATGCCAACCAAATTGACATACCTGCTTTGTTGAGAAGAAAAGCAAATATTATTAGACCTATAATAAATCCCAATACAGCAGTTCGATATGACATAGGATGTGTAGATGCCAACTCTGGAGGTTCTCTACCTCTATTAAATGCTGTTTTTATTACTTCTTTGAAATGTCTTTTACCAGTCCACCAAAAAAAGAAACATAATCCTATAAACGCTCCGATAGTTTGTTCGTTCAGGTACGGAAAACGGGGAATATTCTGCCAACCAACTGTCCCCGCTAAAGCAACTTCGTTCCGATAGATAAAATAGAAGAATGTTGTTGAGAATAGCACATCCAGTGGCATAAGGAACATAATTCCAATCGCAAATGGATAGAATGCGGTTATGATTGTACCGTAGTAGCTAAGGGGTGGTTCACTAAATCTGAAGAAACGTCGTGTTACTGGTATGTGAGGAATAACAGGATAGAGATGACTTAATCCATTAAAGAGACTAATCCCTGCAGCAATTGAGAAACCTATCCACATCCTTTTATTTTTGAAAAAGTTTGTTTTGGAATTTGTGATTGATAAAGGGAGTTGAATGACAGGGAAAGTCAACCTTTCACGTTGTGTCCATTGTTGTCTTAGGATAGTATTTAGACATAGGAAGATAAAACCGATGACAGTAAATAGCAACAACCAAGCCCCAACCACCGGAATCCACACTCTTAAATGTTGGGGTAGATACAGTGATGAATCACCTTGGTAGTATCCCCGTAACACATCTTGATCTGAAACAGTCAACCAATTTGGTAGATGATGCCAAAAGAGAGATTGCCATTCATTTTCTTCTGTAGCAAACCATGTACTATGACCGAGTACGGATAAGACTGCTTGAAGAATATCGCAACCTGCTAATGATGTTGCGACACTTAATGAAACATATAAAAATAAATACTCACCTTGTTGAAGAGTAATAATAGGTGTTAGGAATTTTAAGAAAGAATTTATTATTAATATTACTATCAGGATAAAAATAACATTAGAGAGTGGAACAACCCATGTTGGGAAGGTATACCGTACCAACTCCATTTGGATGAGGAAATAGCAGTTTATAGGACTGATGATAACAAAGAGGAGTAGAACACGCCAAGTGAGAACGGGTTGTTGCGCGGTAGATGCCAATTCACTTGCCTCTGAAACATCTGTTTAGTATGGTCTTGATATTAGCAGATATAATGGGTTGATTCAAGTAAATTGGAAATTATATGCATCAATTTCGTGTAGGTGCAGAAACGGAAGTTTCGATTATCAATGAATTGACATACGACATCCCTACATGATATGAACACTAATAGTGTTTATATCATGTAGGGATGATTCAACATTGGGAATTACCATTTAGAATGAACTGGTCCTTCACTTGCTTTTTCGTGTAGATCAGACCATTCCTTTGAACCATCATCATAGGTTAATTCGAGGCGTGCCCCTTCAACATAAGCTTCACCATTTCCTGCATTAAAATAGCTTAATCCATCACCAACCATATGGATACAACTGCCATCTGGATAAACTGCTGTTTTGATTAATCGTGGATGTTCGTGGATTGTATACCCATCGGAATCTAATTCCTCATCAGGAACACGGTATTTTTCTATAGCATCTTCATCCACCTCAATACCCAATCCTGGAGCATCAGAGACGGAATGACAACCTTCCTTTACGACTATAGGTTGCTGGAGCAGATGATGGCTATACAAGTTCAGACATGTAATTGCAGGCCATGTGGCGTGAGTAAGAACACTTCCAAGATGTGCTGCCCATGTCGATGTAATTCCATTACCAACAATTTGGAGCCAAAACGGCATATCTGCTGCTGCGCTCTGATAACCTTGATTCATTACCGTTGATTTACCACCTCCAATTACAAATCCATTACATACGTCTTCTTGAACGCAAGTAATATACGGTGGTGAACCAAAGTGCATTGCAATTGGACAATCAACATTTCGACGTATCTCTTTATTTCCTTCCACATCTCCCTGTGGAATAGGAGATTCAAAAATCGCGACATTCGGATGTGCTGCAAGCTTCTGTAAAATTGGAATTGCGGTTTCAGAATCGCGTAATGAACTGTTTGGATCAAGATCCAACTTAAACTCAGGTGGAACAACTTCCCCTACAGATTTTACTTGCTCCACAATATCCCACCATGGACGCGGTTTGTTCTTGAAACTTGTATATCCATTTTCAACTGCATCTTTTGCCTCTGCAGCCCAATTTTCTGGTGAAGAATCTATACTCCACCATGAAATCGGGACATCTTCACGACATTGTGTCCCAAGAAGTCGGTATACAGGAACTTCCAGAATTTTCCCTACAACATCAAAAAGTGCAATCTGTAAACCTGCACCAAGTGAGTCGTCATTCATATATTTTGCGGGACTTTCACCAAGTACACGTTCCACACTTCCTTCACTTACACGGCTATATGTATAATGAATAACTGTCTCACCCCAGCCAATATGACCGGTATCGGTTGTAACTTTACAGATTTCAAGTAAAGACCAGTTATATACGGTTGATACGCTTTCTCTCGTAATATTGTGCTGACGTGGTGTAAAAGGAACATCAACAAGAATACGTTCGATGTTGGTAACTTTCATTGGTAGACTCCTTTATAATTTAAGTATAATTTAAGAAGTATAATTTAGAAGGTCAGAACTCATGCATTTCATTGTCAGTTAGCAAATAACAACTCTGGATTTTTTTACCTTACTTCAAGTTAAAATAGCAAATCAACACAGTAGTGTCAAGAAATAGACAGGGTTATTTCGTTCTCAGCATTTTCGGCTATAATGTTTACATTCGGGAATTATTTTGTAGGTCGGAGTAGAACGTAGCGAAACCCGACATGTTTGTTCATATTGGTTTATAGAACTCAATCCAAATCACTCACTAAGACCCTAAGCCCGTAGGGCGAAAGGTGTATAGAAACCCCATCACTCACCAATCCAACTTACAAGTAAAACTCTGAGTAACGCACATGTACAGGTAATTCTTAAAACTAAATAACCATGAGAAATAGAAAAGGACAGGAAATTAAATATATACCTGCCCTCTAATTTCAATATTAATAAAGTCTTAATTATTTTCCGCGCCTTCATTAATCCAATCAACAATTAGTTGTATCTGTTCGCCGTTAAGAGGTGCCCCACCAATCGGCATTTGTGGTAACATTTCCCCTTTTATATATTTTACAACCAAACTATCGTCAGCATTCCCAACATCAAATGCTGGACCTCTATTTCCACCAACTTTGAAGGTATCATATTCAGTTAAGTCCAATCCACCAGCACCACCTGCAACATGACAACCTGCTAATGCACAACTTTCAGCGAGAATTGGATGAATATCTTCATTATATGAAACCTTGGGCTCCTCCACTACAACGGGGGGATCTGTAGTTTCTGGGGTATCTGTTGGTTCGACAGGTTCCACTGGATCAGTCGTATCTTCATCAACGGTTACCATTTCTGTAGGTGAATCACCTTCATCACCACACCCTATGATAAACCCAAAAGAAAGTGTTAATGAAAAAGAGATGATTAGAAATATTACGAATTTAGAACTAAATAAATTTATTTGCACCAATTTCCCTCCTTTATGTTATTATAATTTCCTAAGCAGATAGAATACCATCACATAGGGGAGAAGTCAATATGAAAATACTTATAACAGCTGAGATAACTTCAGATCAACAGAAACAAATTCAATCAATTTCAGAGGATTTGATCGTAGTAAATCCCAATAGTTCAGATGAAACTCTACGAGAAATAGAGGATACGGATATAGTTTTTGGAGGATTTAACCGCTCTCTATTTGAAAATGCAAAACAACTGAAATGGGTACAGGTCTGGGCAGCAGGTGTTGATGGGATTCTGTTTAAAGAATTTGTTGATAGTCAGATAATCCTAACCAGTGCGAAAGGTTATGTTGGCACACATTTAGCGGATCAGGCATGGGCATTAATATTAGGGATAATACGGGGGATCGGAAGGTCTGTCCGAGAACGTACATGGGAAAATAAAATGTCTATCCGGGATGAAACATGGGAATTATGTGATCGAAAACTCGGTATTATCGGTTTAGGGGGAACTGGTATTGAAGTCGCACGACGCGCAGAAGCGTTTGATATGCGAGTTATAGCAGTTGATCCTGAAACCGTAGAAGCCCCTTCCTTTATCCATGAAGTATGGAAAATGGATAGATTCAACGACCTTTTAACGGAATCTGATATTGTTTGTATCTGTGCTCCCTTAACACCAGAGACAGAAGGTATGTTTAACGATTCTGCATTTGAATTAATGAAGCCAAATGCACTCATCATCAATGTTACACGAGGTAAAATCATTGATGAGGATGCATTACTACGAGCATTAAAGAATGGACTCATCGGTGGCGCAGGATTGGATGTTACACCCGTTGAACCCCTACCCCAAGACAGTCCATTGTGGGATATGCCAAATGTAATTATTACACCCCATGTAGCAGGAGGATCTCCAATTCGAATGGATCGCACAGTTGATCTATTCTGTGATAACTTGGAACGGTATCTTGTCGGGAAACCATTACTCAGTATAATAGACAAGCAGAAAGGATATTAGGTTAATCTATTCCATCTTCTTAATCTAATTCTGCTATTTTTACCAATTGTTTTCCAATGTTTCCACCTTTTAGCATACTAATAAAGGCTACTGGTGCACTCTCAATTCCACCTTCATTGATCGTCTCATGGTACTTCAATTTCCCTTCTCGTAACCATTTTGCTATTTGGGTTAACCCTTCAGGGTGTCTATCAGCAAAATCGGAGACAAGCATACCTTCTATCCGAGCGCGTTTTGTTATGCAATACCATAAAAAACGTGGTCCTGTTTCCGGTTCTTCAAGATTATATTGTGAAATCTGACCACAAATAACCACACGACCTTTAACACGTAAATTTGGGAACACTGCATCCGTTATTTCACCACCAACATTATCAAAATATACATCTATTCCATCAGGATAAAGATCGGATAACTTCTCTTGATAATTTGACTCTTTCTTATAGTTGAAACCGTCATCAAAACCCAATTCGTTGGTGATATAAGATACTTTTTCATCTGTTCCTGCTGAACCAACAACATAACACCCTTTAATTTTCGCTATTTGTCCAACTACTGACCCAACAGCACCTGCTGCCCCTGAAACAAAAACTGTTTCGCCATCTTGTAATTTTCCTACTTCAAGTATTCCAAAATATGCCGTCAATCCCGGCATACCAAGTATTCCTACACCTGTGGAAATTGGTGCAATATCAGGATCAATTTTTCTCAGGATATTACCATCAGAAACGCCATACTCCTGCCACCCAATATGTGAATTAACTATATCACCTTTACAATAATCAGGATGTTTTGATTCTACCACTTGAGCGATTCCACCCCCAAGCATAACTTCATTGAATTCCACATTTGGGGCATATGAACGGGTCTCGTTCATTCGTCCTCTCATATACGGATCTACAGATAGATAGATGGTCTTTACAAGCACTTGTCCATCTTCAGGTTGTGGTATGGGTGTTTCAACAAGATTGAAATCTGATTCTTTTGGATATCCTTTAGGTCGTGCTGCTAAGGTTATTTGTCGGTTCATATTAGCTCCTTTTATTTATTTGAGATCGATCCTCACCATTAATTACAATTAGTTCATGTTTAGGAGAATCCCAATCAAAAACTTTGACTATTGGTACGATAACTCTTACTGCTAACCCTATCCGACGTTTATCAGAACGGTTGGCTTCTGAATGATGCATAGTGCGTTCATTAAATAAGACAAATTCACCCGGTTGCATTTCAAGATTGACGACATTGGAAGTGTCAATGTAATTTAGATCACCCATCTGATTAAACGCCATATCGGAAGTTGCTTTTATGTGCGGTATAACCTTACGATGTGATCCAGGAATAATCTGTAGACAACTGTTCTCAAGTGTAGCAGAATCTATAGCAATCCAAGCAGAAATAATAATTGGTGGTTCAACAGGCCAATAATTGAAATCTTGGTGCCATGGAATCTCTTTAGCACCTGGCTCTTTGACAAAAAAATTAGTTCTCCATAACAATAGGTCTGGACCATAAATCGATGCCATTCGGTCAACTACAGTTGAATGTGTTGCAAGTTTATAGATTAAGGGATAATCGAGGTGTCGATTATGTTCCCTAACTTTATGGTCTGGGGCATCAGAATGTAGAATCTCCACAATTTCTGGTTGCATCTTTACCATATCTTCTGGACTACAAAGGGTATAGGGTCCAAGATAACCTTTTTCCCAAAATTGTTGTTTCTCCTCTTCACTTAATCTGTTTTTTGTGTTTGACATAATTCCTCCTAAATAGCTGAATATTTTAATCTTTAGTTGTCTTGACAAACATGTACCTTAACTGCACCAGAAGTTTTATCAGCAGAAATACGAAAGGCTTCCTGGATTTCTTCAAGTGGATAGTAATGTGTAACCAATTTCGTTGCATCTACTTTTCCAGAATCAATCAACTCAATTGCAGCTTCAAAATCCGTTTCCATACCACTATATCCATAACAATTTGATCCAATAATTGATGCTTCAGACCAAACAATAGTAGATAGATTTACTTCAAGTGGTTTATAGTAACCAGCAACCAAAACAACATTTCCTTGTTTTCTAACTATAGTCGTAGCAGTATTGAAATTCTGTCCTCCACCTACAGTTTCTATCACAGCATCAAAACCAATTCCGTTTGTGATATCTTTAACATAGTCATTTACATCCGTCTTGCTAATGTTGACTACATGGTCTGCTCCAAGATCTTTCGCGAGTTGTTCCTGTTGATCATATTTCACTGTAATCAAAGTTTCTTTTACTCCTGCAGCAACAGCATCAGCCAAACAAAATTGGCCTATTGTACCACCACCGATAATAGCAATTGTATCTCTTGAATTTACTCCTGAGCGAGCAACCGCACGATGTGATACTGCTAACGGTTCAACAAGAGCACCTTCCTCAAAAGTCATGGATTCAGGGAGTTTAAAAAGTCCTGTATGGTGTGTTGATGTGAATTCCGCAAAACCACCATGCATATTGGGTGATATCCATTTCCTATGAATACAAAGATTATACTGTCCGGTTTCACAGAATCTACATGAACCACAATGTGAGAAACATTCAACAGCGACTTTATCACCAATATCAAAATCAGTTACACCATCACCAAGAGCAACTACTAAACCACAAGTCTCATGTCCAGCAGCATGCTCATGTGATTGACCCCAATTTCCAAAATAACTGTGTAGATCACTACCACATATCCCAGTCTGCTTCGTATCAACAAGGACATATCCTGGAGGCGGAATATCTCTTTGTACTTCTCGCACTTCAATTTCTTCTATTCCTGTGTAAATTGCAGCTTTCATTTTCATAGAAAACTCCTTACATTATATTATATCATTTTCAATAGAATTAATGACATTCGTAGTGACGGAATGCAGGGTTATTTAGTTTTCGGTATTTTCTTCTATAATGTTCACATTCGTGAATTATTTTATAGGTCGGAGTGGACCGTAGCGAAACCCGATATGTATTGTTCATATTGGTTAATCGAACTCAATCCAAATCACTCACTAAGACCCTAAGCCCGGAGGGGCGAAAGGTGTGTAGAACCCCCATCACTCACCAATACACAAGCCCCGGAGGGGCGAAAGGTGTGTAGAATCCCCATTACTCACCAATACACAAGCCCCGGGGAACCCTAAATAGGGTTCATACCGTTGATTTGAGGGGCGAAAGGTGTGTAGAACCCCCATCACTCACCAATACACAAGCCCCGGAGGGGC
>JAGFCA010000163.1 GCA_022394755.1 Candidatus Poribacteria bacterium | reverse complement strand
TATGACTTTAAATTGTTTAGCAGCCATAATAGACTCCAAGGTAAATGAATAATTATCTTGAGTCTAAGTATACAATTATTTGAATAAACTATCAAAATTAAGTTGACTTTACACTAGTCAATCCGTTATGGTCTAACTCGATAGTCTGTAAAGATGTAAGTCCATCAAACAGGTCTGCAGGAATAGTTTCGAAAGATCCATTATCAGTCAAAGTAATTGTCTGTAGCGTTGTGAGACCGGAGAAAATGGTTGGCTCGATTGTTTCAAGCATAGTATTACTAAGATCAATAGAAGTAATTGAGGTGAGTCCTTCGAAATCATTTATTTTCAGCTTTGGAGAGTTTAGATTTTTATTACTCAAATCAAACTCTGTAATTAGATTCATGTAGTAATCTGTGATATCTTCGAAAACAAGTGAATTATCTCCAGTCAATTCCTTAATATTTTTCAAAAGCTGCCTCCTAACTCTTCCTGTACGATTGGAGATTGGTTTACTTGTCAAAGGACCATCAATTACATTAATGGTTACGGTAATACTGTCTGTACCGCCATTGCCATCAGAAACAGAAACAGTTAGTGAATATGAAGTTTCTGTATCATAATCTAATTCGATTGCGGTTTTCAGTTGTCCGTTAGTACTATCAATCGTAAAGGAAGTTGCATCTGTACCACTGATACTATATGTTAACATGTCATCATCAGTATCTGTAGCAGTAACCGGATCGTCAACATCTGACCCTGAGGGTGCTTCTTCATTAACTGAGAGAGTCGTGGTTTCTCCGTCATCGAATACAGGCGCATTGTTTGGTCCTTCTGATACGTCTGTAATATTTATAGTGACGGTGATTGTAGCCATAAGACTACCATCAGAAACAGTGACAGTCACAGTATATGAATTTTTGGATTCGAAATCCAGAGCAGCATTTGTTTGTAACTGCCCGGTGGTATCAACAATACTGAATGACGCGGCATCTGTACCACCGAGGGTATATTCGAGTGTGTCATCTGTATCACTATCAGTTGCAGCGACAGGTGTACCGATATTTTGTCCTGAAACTGTGTTTTCTGCAACAGAACGTGTAGTACTCGTACCATCCGTGAATGTTGGTGCACTATTAGGGCTTTCAACAACATCCGTGACATTGATGGTAACAGAAATTCGATCTAATCCGTTATTACCATCCGATACCGCCACTATGACCGAGTAGGAAGTCTTGGCTTCATAATCCAGAGCACTACTGGTTTGAATCTGTCCGGAAGATTCGTCTATACTAAACGAGGATGCATCCGTGCCACCTAAACTATACGTGAGGGTATCACTGGCATCTGTGTCAGTGGCGGGAACCGGTGTACCGATATTTTGTCCGGATTCAGTGTTTTCTGCGACTGAACGTGTTGTGCTTGCACCTTCTGTAAATACCGGTGGGTTATTGTCAATATCAATATCAATATCAATACTGGAATTCGCTGTTCTCAGTGTCCGCAATGGAGTGTAATCTGATATTGGGTTACCTTCAAGGTCTAAATCAGTGATCGAAGTTAAACCTGCAAGTTCAGAGACATCAGTGATATCATTATCTTCCAAGTTGAGAGTTGTCAAGGCAGTAAGTTTGTCAAAGATCCCTGATGGCAATGTCGTCAGTTCATTATCAAACAGTAAGAGTGATGTCAAGGCAGTTAGTCCATCAAAATCACCGACACTCAACGAAGAAATTGATTGATTACTAATATCCAATGATGTAATCCCAGCGAGATGTGTAACTGTTACATCATCCGCGGAATCAATCCCACTTATTGCAGCAACAATAGTATCTTGGACCTCTTGTGTTCGATCACTTACTGGTGTTATTAGGATTTCATTTACATCTGAGACATTGATTGTAACAGTAATATTGTCTGTTAGACTCCCATCGGAAACGGTAATTGTCACAGTGTATGAGTTTTTAGCTTCATAATCCAATGTGCTACTGGTTTGCAGCTGACCGGATGTGTCGACGATACTAAATGATGATGCATCTGTGCCACCCAATGTATATTCGAGAGTATCACCATCATCCACATCTGTTGCCCCTACCGCAGTCCCAATGTTTTGGCCTGCTGGGGTGTTTTCTTCGATGGAACGTGAAGTGCTGGTGCCATCGATGAATGTTGGTGGTTCATTGACATCATTAATGCTGATTGTTACGGTTATAGTATCAGATAATGAACCTATACCATTATCAGTAGCAGTAATGGTGACTGAATATTCGTCTTTTGATTCATGATCAAGAGCATCTTTTGTTTTCAGTTGTCCACTTGTATCTGTAATATTAAATGAGGAGGAATCTGTTCCACCGAGGGTATATGTAAGTGTGTCTTCGTCCACATCTGTGGCAGTTACGGGACTTCCTATGTTGGTATCTGTTGCACTGTTTTCATCCACTGTAAGTTCAATAGTGTTACTATCAAAAGCTGGTGCTTCATTAACATCATTGATATTAATTGTGACTTCAATGGTATCAGTAAGTGATCCTGTTCCATCATCGGTTGCAGTAATAGTAACAGAATAACTATCTTGGTCTTCATAATTCAAAGGACTTTTTGTTTTAAGTTGTCCACTTGTGCCTACAATATCAAAATCATCTACATCATCACCACTTAGTGAGTAAGTGATAGTATCACCATCATCTTCATCTGATGCGGTGATAGGAGAACCGATATTTTGATTTGTAGCAGTATTTTCATCTACAGACACTGTTTTGCTGGCATCGGCGAAAACAGGTGCTTCATTTACATCAATGATATAGATTAATACTTCAATAGTTGATGATAATGTTCCCTCACCATCATCTGTAACTGTAATATCAACTATATATGTGTCCTTTGTTTCATGGTCAAGGCTAGCATTAGTTTTGATTTGTCCTGAGTTTGAATCAATACCAAAAGATGAACTATCAGTTCCACTCAAAGTATAGCTGAGTGTGTCTCCGTCCTCATCAGTAGCAGCCACAGGAGATTGGATGTTTTCGTTTGATGTAGTATTCTCATTGACTATAAGAGCAATACTTTCACCTTCAACAAAAGTTGGAGCATCATTAACATTGTTAAGGTTAATTGTTACAGCAACGGTACCCGTAAGATTTCCTGTACCATCATCGGTAGCTGTTATAGTAAAACTATAGCTATTCTTGTCTTCATAATTCAGCTCATTTTTTGTCTTGAGTTGTCCACTTGTACTGATAATATCAAAATCATCTGCATCTGTACCACTTTCGGTTACATTTATAATAACAGGTATAGTTGCATTTCCATCCTTGTCATCAGTTACAGATACAGTTACTGTATATGAATTCTTAACTTCATAATCCAAAGTTGTGTTTGTTTTTAATTGACCTGTCAAACTATCAACAGTAAAAGATTCCGCATCTGTGCCACTTAAACTGTATGTCAATGTGTCATTATCAGGATCAGTGGCAGAAATAGGTTCACCTACAACCTCTCCTAATTGGATCTTTTCAGTTACTGTCCGTATCGCACCACTACCTTCAGTAAAAATTGGAGCTCTATTTTCTGTTTCTGTAAGGTCAAGAACTTTGGAAATATTAATTACTACTTCAATACTATCCGTCAGATCACCATCACTCACTATTACTATCAAAGAATAAGTGGATTTTGTTCCATAATCGAAAGTAGTATTTGACAGCAATTGACCTGTTGTAGGATCAATTGTAAAGGAAGTAACGTCTGTTCCACTTAAGGTATATATCAGTGAATCATTTTCCTTATCGTCAGCAATGATTGGATTACCAATTTTTTCACCACCCTTACTATTCTCTTTTACTTTTCGTACTGTATTTTCACCCTCAGAGAATAATGGTGCGGTATTAGGTATTCCAGTTAATACGAGTGGGATATCATCTTTAGTTAGTTGATAACCTGAATGATTAGTTGGAATAATAGATAAACTTTGAATTTCAATTGTCACCGGACCTTTAATACCTAATAAAGTAGGTGAACTCTCTTTACTCCCTTTTAAAATCGTTAGCTCTGTATCAATTACATCAGTTTCATTCTTTAACTGTAGAGGTAACTTTATATCAAAAGGGGCACTATGGGGTATCTGGGCGAAAAACTTGGTTTCTCTTATCTTCAGAAGTTTTACAGGAATAGATATTGGTGAAACTGCGTTACTACTCAGATTGAGTTCTTCGAGTGATACCAAACCTGAAAAAATACCTTCTGGAAGATTAGTCAATTGGTTATTGGGAAGAGAAAGCGATTTAAGTGAGATTAAACCTGAGAAATCGTCTGGTTTTAGTGATGTTATAGACATTCCACTCAAGTCCAGCGACGTTATAGTTGTCAGATCAAGTTCAGTTATATTGATACAATTATCCACATCTGGAATTGCTTCTGTAATCGCATCTGATACTTGCTTGGTACGGGTACAGAGAGATGATTTTGTCAAGATATATCCAAAATGGTTTACAGGTATATTGGGTAGTGTACCTATTTCTACCAAAGGAGAATTAATTGTGTCCATTGAAGGTGTTACAGTAAATGGAGCACTCCTGATATTTCCTTTTTCAATTACTATGCCAGAGTTCCCATCAGCTAAGTATCCATTCGTAACGGTAATGGGTACAAGAATATTAAATGGAGCACCGGTATGTGCCTCGGCTTGATACTGGTTAATACCAACGGGAAATATAGATATGACAATTGCGAGAGGATCTGCAAGGTTTCTCCCTAATCGAAGGGAGGTTAGAGATGTTAATCCTTCAAATATTTTATTCGGTAAGCTATAAAGTTGATTATTATATAGATTAAGAGTTTCTAAACCTGTTAATCCAGAGAAATCACCCGTTCTAATATCTGCAATACCGAGTGAACGCAATTCTAAATTTGTAATAGTACTGAGATGTTCTTCTGTTATATCTTCAGCAATATCCACTCCAGGAACTAATTCAACGATGACATCACGAATTTTGGGTGTACGTTCACTAACTGGAAGGAGAGTTTTCAATGAATTAAGATCCGGAATGTTTTTGACGTTTATGTAGACAGTTATTAAATCGGATAATATACTATCAGATACTGCGACTGTAATTATATGTACAGACTTAGTATTATAGTTAAGGGAACTATTGATTTTTAGTTGTCCAGTATTGTTATCAATACTAAAGTGATCCCCATCATTCCGTTGAATGGTATATGTTAATTCATCATCATTATCATCCGACGCAGAAATCGGACTTCCAATAGATGATTGCAGAGGGGCATTCTCTATAACATTACGAATTACATATTCACCATCCAAAAATTTTGGAGGTGAGTTGGTAGAAATGTTGTTTGTATCCGAATTATCTGTATCTGGAATTATATTATCTGTATCTGGAATTGCAGGAAGATTAGTAGTATCAAAATTATTCGTTGCTTCTTCTACAACCTCAATTTTATCAATAATATCTATAGGTAATTCACTGGATTTGGATAGTTGATACCCGTAGTGATTTCTTGGTAGGTCGGGTAAATTTACAATATTGACGGATACTGCATCTAATGAGTTTGGAGTACGTGTTACCTGGAATGTATGACTCTCTGTCTTGCCTACGGATATGGAGACTGAGGTTGAATTATTTGATAGGCTACCATTCGTAATACTCAACTCTGGTGCAATATCAAATGGAGCACCAACCGGTACCAACACTCTGAATTGTCCTTCTGCAACTTTTTCAAGAGTAACAGAAATAATTATGGGATCAACTGTATTACCACCTAATCGGAGCGTTGTCAATAAGTTCAAGTCTTTAAAGATACCGTCGGGAAGACTACTAATACTATTTCCGTATAGATTCAGCTTGGTGAGTGCTGTCAATTCAGAGAAATCACCAGACTTTAACTCTGTAATTCCAGCATTACGTAGGGATAGATTAGTTATAGTAGTAAGGTGGGATTCAGATACGTCTTCTATAGTATCTATTTCTGAAATGGCATTTACAATAGCATCACCTACTTCAGGTGTGCGTTCACTGACAGAAACGATCTCTGAAAAACCAAATGTATATATTAATAATATTGATATTATAACGATACTAACTGTTGCATATTTTTTCCTTGTATTAAAACTTTCCATTCTCTCCCCTTTAATACCATAATCGATTATCCTTTGAATAAAAAATAAATTGTGAGTTAGCGAATGCTTCGGGTAGTTAAGGTATTCAGTTTTTTACTTCTGATTGCTTCTACCAAATGGTATGCGCTTTGAAGACAATCATCAAAATAAGAAATTCTTAGTATTAATTACTATCCACTAACACACCATACCTAAAATTTAATCTTTTTGTGAACTATTGTAAGGTTAAGTTTATAGATTACTTCCTAAACACATAAATCATATTAGGCCTTAACATTATATATTATAATAATATTATAATGTGAATGCAAAATTATTATTACATAATTATAATGGAAGTAGGTTTTACTGAATACAATATTTTTGGATAATCTTTGGTTAATTAGCATGAGTTTGATAATAGGAGAATGATTGTCATTTTCGAAATATCACCCATCATCAAATAGGTAGGTGCGGTTTCACGGGAATGACTAAATGAAATTCATACTGTTGATTCTGATTCACGGGGCGAAATGTGTAAAGTCCTATTCAGATTCGTGGATCAAAGAATAAATGTAGCAGGTCCCCTTCTCTACGTAACTCTGTATAATCCTTATTCAAAAAAGAAAACCATCCATACTCAAAACCCTCTTTTCCGCGTTATCCGCGTAATCCGTGTAATCCGTGATTCAGACACAAAAAACACTTATAGTGACAAATTCTTTACATACCTCTATCACACCTATTCTATTGCTTATTTTCTGGAATTATGTTATAATGAAAAATATTTAACAATGGATTAGAAACATAATATTGTGGATTATCCACATATTAGTTCATTCATTTCATATCTATTAACAATAATATACTAACTTAAAATTCCAAATAATATTTAACAGATATCATCCAATTCAATATGTTTAATGAAGGAAGGTTTTTTATTATAATAAACAGAAGAAAAATGAATCTAATAATTAATAAAATATGTCTCAGGAGTTAAATTTACCATGTGTTGATTTACCTATTTTTCTTCTTGCCTTCATAGGAATTACTTATGAATATTAAAATCTACAAGTTTATAAAAGGAAAGTGGGGGAGATTAAAAGAAAATATTACAAAGCAACGCCAATCATCAGATGAACAGAATGATAGATTAATGATAGACTTGAAAAATATACACGGTTCATATGGGGAGTTAATTCAAGATATACAAACAGATATTCAGTGTTACAAACAAGCAATCGGAAAATCAATATCATTAATTGAACAAAAAAACAACCAGTTAAGATATACTAAATCAGATATAAGTAATCTCGAAAGAGAATTGATAACTGCAGATTTAATACTTGAGAATACTACGAATTTATTAAGAAATACTGGAAAAACAGAGGTAGAGTTTGCACAGGACACAGAATACCTAAGATGCTATGATACACATAGAGGAATCCGCTCTTCTTTAGAAAAAAAGAAAGTTCGAATAGGGCAACTTGCGGAAGAAATTAAACATGAACAGAAAACACTGGAAGCCTATAAACTACGTATAGTAGTACTTAGGGATGATCTTGACAAAATTGAGATTAAGAATGAAGTAGTTGCTGATTTAATTGTCGTTCACGGTAAAGCGGATTGTGCAGAAACGCTCTCACAGATTAGCATGGTTGATATGACTACAGAATAAACAATTTCTGAAGAATAAGGTATAATTTATATATAATGTATTTCTTATATATAGCTTGAGTTTTATAATAGACAATTAATAATCTATTTACCAGAAATCTAATTCCTATACACCCGGTAAGTGCGGTTTCCAGGGGAATGCCATAAGGCATTCATACCGTTGATTCCTGACCCACCATACCAAATACAATAGACTGATTTAACAAACTCACGTTAAATAGTTGATTTGAAAATTAGATATCAAGAAAATTCTACATCGGATGAGATTGATGATATTCCTTAACATAATTAATCACTATTCACCTTGTTTTAATGTAAATTATTACATTCTAATTATCGCTAAAGATAATAAACGTATTTTAAATAGATGTTGGATAAATCTATGTTTTTTGTTATGTAATGAAAATATATAATTGATAAATATAAATTTGATTGGGTATTGTAGTATGACAACGATGTTAATTTAAACCGTTGTCAGTCAAATCTCCTTTGAACTTTTCATGGTGCCAAAAACAAACATATCTATACATCTTAAATTCCTATAAAAATCTTGTAAATAAACTAACACTTTCAGTACTTTCTTATTATTTAGATAATATTTATCCATCTAAATTATTTTAATCTGTAAGGAGGAAACAAATGGCGAACGGCATAACCCGTTTTTTTAAAGCAATCTGGTATACTCTTACTGGACGCGCACACGAACAAGCTGATAAGCTAATGGAAAATCCAGAAGCAGTGCGTGGGGCATACGAAGATATAATTCGAGATAAACAGGGCAATATCCAAAGGTATAAACAGGCAATAGGTCAATTAATCGCTCTTAGTGAACAGAAGAATTTATCTGTTAAAAAATTAACTGATGAAGTTGAGGATTTAGAAAAGAAGAAAGCTGGTGCGATAGCAAAAGCTAAATCAACTGCTTCAGAATTACAAAAGGCTGGAACAGCTGATGAAGATATCAAACAACACCCAGAATACACAAGATGTGTAGCAGCATTCAATGATTTTCATTCAACTTTGAATGAGAAAAATGACCGAATTGATGAATTAGAAGCAGATATTGAAAGAGCTCAAGAAGACATTGAATCACACAAAGTTCAAATCACCTCTCTCCATCGTGATTTAGAAAAGATCAAAACTGAACAATCTGAGGCTGTAGCAGACTTGATTACTGCTCGAGAACAGGAAGAGGTTGCTGATATGTTGTCCGGGATCAGTGTTGATGGTACATCTGCTGAGTTGGCAAGAATGCGTGAAATTAGAGAGAAAGCGAAAGGTAGATCAAAAGTTGCACAGGAACTCGCTGGAACTGACTCAAAAATGGAAGAGGAAGAATTCCTTAATGCTGCAAATGAAGCAGCATCGAGCCAAGAGTTTGATTCATTAATCTTTGGGGCACAGCAATCTGATGCCCCCGTTGAAGTTGATTCGTCAACTTCAGAAGAAAAGAAAACAGATTCCGAACTACCACTATAGAATAATCTAACGGGCACTATGTTATTTCTCTATACTTTGAGAACCGTAGATGCCCGTTTATACGTGCGTGCTCTCACAATAATTATCTCCAATATATGTAGATTCAAGTTCTCATCTATTATATCTTAAGAGGTTAGAACAATAGCTGTTAAAGATCCTTCATACACATTTAGATCTGAAACTGGAATGCTAATAAATTCCGGTACATCCCGTAGTATTGTACTTCACGGAAATATCCATGATCTGTTTTTTATTCAAGAAGAAAAACAGGAAGACTATATACCCCTTGTACCCTTTCTAACTCGTAGTTGGGATATACCGGGATTCATACTCTTAGTCTATGAATTAAATGGTCCTTTACGTTTTTTAAGTGCCAATGATCGAAATACGATGAAAGTTGCTTACCACAGTTGGCGTAAACTAATCGGTTCAGATCTGACATTTACAACTACATTAACATCTGAAAGGAATCTATCAGAATTATCTAACCAAAAGGCACTCAAACCAGATGGTTTTGTTGATGATAAGTTTGAAGAATATCTCAATGACGCTATTGGAAGTCCAACATTAGCCCTTGAATTACTAAGACAATTTTGTCTAATTTCACGTTCAGAAACACCGGATGGTAAACCATTATTATATGAAAAACTCATTATTCTTATCGAAGCGACAGATATGTTATTACCTGAAGGAGAAATACGAAGTTTAAACCTTGGTGATAGACATCGTGTAAGTATTGTTCAAGATTGGATATCTGATTCTGATTTCATGAAATCTTCAGATACTGTAGTATTCATTTCTGAATCAAGAAGTCTAATTAATTCTCGAATTATGCGTTTACCACAAGTCGTAAGTGTTGAAATCCCCTCTCCTGATGAAAAGGATCGAAGGCATTTTATATCATGGTTTAATAGAACACAGAAACCGAATGATAAGGAATTAAATCTTTGGGGTAGCCAATCACAACTTGGGATGCTTACAGCAGGTTTATCAATACAAGCCTTACGACAACTCTTACTATCGGTCTGTTACTCCGGTGAGAAACTACAACCTGAAACAGTTATTGAAAAAGTTTCAGATTTTATTCAAGCACAGTTAGGTGAGGATGTTGTAGAATTTAAGAAACCCAATCACAGTCTTAAGGACATCATTGGAAATAGGAAATTAATTGAATACCTAAGAACACAACTAATTCCGCGCATTACCTCAACTGGAAAAGATGCGATTGCTGGTTTTAGTGTATGCGGTCCTATTGGAAGTGGTAAGACATTTATTTTTGAAGGTCTTGCTGGTGAACTTGATATACCTGTCCTTGTACTCAAAAATATCCGTAGCATGTGGTTTGGTCAGACAGATGTCATTTTTGAGAGACTTCGTCGTCTGTTAATGGCTCTTGTAAATGTCCTAATTTTTGTTGATGAAGCAGACACACAATTTGGAGGTGTGGGGACAGATGCACATTCTACCGAAAGACGGCTAACAGGAAAAATTCAAGCAATGATGTCAGATCCACAATTACGTGGAAATATCACTTGGTTATTAATGACAGCTCGTATTTACAATTTATCTCCTGATTTACGTAGGGAGGGACGGGTTGGAGATATAGTAATACCTGTGCTTGATCCCATAGGTGAGGATCGGAAAGAATTTATAAAATGGACTCTCGATAATGTCATACAAATTGAAAATGATGAAGAGAAACTTGAACATTTTCAAGATTTGACAGAGGGATATTCTGCAGCCAGTTTTGGATCACTCCGGGCTGATTTGGAAGCAGCAAAAGTTAGTAAAGGAGAATTAACAGAAAATGAAATCCTTGAGGTTATCTCTGATAGAATCTTACCTAATATAGGTCCAATCAGAGAATATCAAACACTTCAAGCCTACTTGAATTGTACTCGGAAATCACTCTTACCAGTTCACTACACTCCTGAAATCCGAGAATCTTGGAGACGGCAGATCGCTGAACTCGAATCCAGAGGTGTTTCAGGTTGAATAGAAACTATTATTATGTGACATCAATCTGATAATGGGTAATTTTAAATGGAAGTTCAGAACGTTTGATCAAGTCTAAGAGACGATTAGAATGGACGAATCAAGAAATCAACGGTATGAAAATCTATATGACATTCATACCATTGATTTGAAAGTAAATCTTGAGATTTCAAATCTACATTAGTAAATATTTACTGATTGATTTGGACTACTTCACCAGTAGCAGCAGACTGATATCCTGCACATATAATCTCAACTGAATGTGCAGCAAATTCTGCATTCATCTCACTCTCTTCACCCTTATCAATACAATCAATAAAAGCACTGAATTCTCTTTGTCCGTCATCAGTAGTATCAACATCTATCCAATGATTCTTTACACTCTTGCCGATCTCTGCCTGAGTACTACTCCACATCCCCATAGGATCAAGCGGGTGGGGTTCAGGAGGAATAAAAGATTGTTCCGCAGCGAATACTTCTAATCTGTTTGCTGACGCATCGAATGTCAACGAAGCATTTGTCCCAACAAGATGTACTTTACGAATCCCTCCTTGGGCATGACTTTGCCAACCATATCTTCCAGCAGCAATAGTACCAGTAACCCCATCTTCCAATGTTAATACCATTGCTCCAAAATCCTCTACATCACAGTTTTCATGCTCTTGAAAGAAATAATTTCCTGTTCCACAATAGACTTGACATGCCCGTCTCTGTGTCAACCAATTCACCATTGAAACAGCATAAACACCAACATCAAACATTTCAGGTTTTGCTTCCATAAAACTGTATCTATCAAGAGTGGGTTTTTGTTGTCGTTTTTTTCTTAAAGTAGCACTTCCTGGGTGTCCCTTAGCAAACATTACATCACAATGAATTGCTCTTAACTCACCAATTACACCATCTTCTAATACAGTATTAATTGTACGTGCCCAATTACTATGTATATTGCTGAACATTTGTGTAATTACACCACTCTCATTAACAGCCTTAACTATTTGTTGTGCATGTTCTCCATTAAGTGCCATTGGCTTATCAAGATAAACATGCTTACCGGCATTAGCACATTTTGCTCCAATCCGGCCACGTCGTTCAACATCCGTACAAAGACTCACAATGTGTATATCCTCACGTTCAAGAGCTTCGTCGATATTAGGAATGTATGGTAAATTCCTTTCTTTGGCGAGGGATCGTGCCAATCTAATTCGTTCTTCTGGTCCATCTGGTTCATCAGCAAATGCGATCAACTGACAGCGTGATTCGTTTTCAAAGTTTACTGAGTAGTTTTCTTGATGCGTACGATGTCCTCCAAGCAACAAAACACCATATTTACCGTTATTTGACATTCTTATTCCTCCACCAGTATCGGTTTTCCAGTAATTAGGGATTGTTTTAAGTCTTGAGCAATTATTACATTTTCTCTTACTTGAGGCGGAGTTCCACTTAGATAATTTCTACCTATCGGTGTTTGATGGTAAATAACACCTTTAGTTCCTACCAACATCAGATCCAGATCAGTTTGGGTGTCAACTCGATTTGTACTCAATAACGCCATCTGTCCATCCTCATAATGTACCATTGCTGTTACTTGATTACTTTCATCAGAACCTTGAGCGAAAACACTTTGTACCAATGACAGTATTAAGGTATTCGAAAAATAAAATAATTGCGATATTGGGAATATAAGACCTTGATTATTCTCTGAGACATTCATAACAACACGTAAGAATACAGGATTTCCTATACGCTCATTTTTTATAACTGATTGTAAGGAATCTAATAATTTGTCCATATTTACTCCTTATTGATTATTTATAAATCATTTGACGATTCAATATCAATATGATATATTTACCCTTTATATACAAGAACTACGAACTTATTATTTAAACCACCTTGATATATTGGAGGATAATGATGCCATTAAAAACACTTAAAGAACTTGTTGCAGAAGCAAAAGAGATTGTAGGTGATATTTCACCCGATGAACTCATAGATGCCGGAGATTCTGTCATATTATTGGATGTAAGAGATGAATCAGACTATGAAGAAGAGCATCTTCCGAATGCTGTTTCATTACCACGAGGTTACATAGAATTGGATATCGATGAAATCACAACTGATGAAAATGCACACATTGTCACATATTGTGGTGGTGGTACTCGAGCTACACTCTCCGCACAAACTCTAAGAAATATGGGTTATGAAAATGTCTCAGTCCTTACAGGTGGATTTCGAGGTTGGAAAACTGAAGGCCTGGAGACTGAGAAAGCAGATGTATAATCACACTTACAACTAATTTTAGGTTAGCATAGATTAGATAGTATGTCAATTTTGTACTTATAAAAATATAAGAATAATTGTATAAAAGATAATCTGATTGGAATTGTACTATGATAAAAAATATTGCTTTTAATACTCAACAGTTGAAATCCATATTACATGTCTTAACACTCATATTGTGCTTATTCATAGGCACAGTTGCACTAATTGGTTGTGGAGATTCACAAAATCAGTTGAATATCTTCACTTGGCCTGGGTATATCAGTGATGAAATTCGGGCTGGATTTGAACAGGAATTTGGAGTTAAGGTTATTGTTGATACCTATGGCTCAAATGAAGATTTATTAGCAAAATTAAAAGCAGGTGCATCTGGATATGATATTATTATGCCATCAGATTATATGGTGTCAAAGATGATTCAGATGGAACTATTGGCAAAGTTAGACCGTGATAAGATAACAAATTATGATAAAATTAGTCCATTTTACCTTGATAAGTATTTTGATCCAAAAAACAATTATTCCATACCATACACCTTCGGTACCGCAGGAATTGCCTACGATTCCTCTGTAATCACTTCAGTTGTTGACAGTTGGAATGTCTTTTGGGATATAAAAAATAAAAACCAATTTAGTATGCTTGATGACCAACGCGAAACTCCAGGTGTTGCATTAAAGTTATTGGGTTATAGTCTAAACACAAAAGATATTGACCAGCTCCAACAAGCGAAAGAAAAATTAATTCAACAAAGAAATCTTGTAAAACAGTATAAGAACGAAGCAGAAGAACTTCTGATTTCCGGGGACGTAGTTATGGCACATTGTTGGAGTGGAGATGCATTCCGTGCTGCTGAGAAACGTCCATCAATTAAGTATGTTATTCCAAAAGAAGGATCAAGTCAATTTATAGACAATGTGTGTATTCCAAAGTCAGCACCTCATATAGAACTTGCCCATAAATTCATTAACTATCTTCTTCGACCAGAAATCAATGCTAAAATATCTACATTTACTATGTATGGCACCTGTGTTCCTTCAGCAAAAGCGTACTTACCTAAAAAATTGCTTGAGCATAAAGATATCTATCCTTCCAAAGAAACTATGGACAGTCTTGAATGGTTAAAAGATTTAGGCGACTTCACTCAGAAATATAGTAGAGTATGGGATGAAGTTAAAGCGAATTAACTCATCATAAGATTTATATTACAGATAATTAGTTTCACATTCCTTCCTGAAAACTACAATAACTTTCATAATAATAGTAATGTATTACTATTATATGAGTTTTTCTATCATCAAGATCAGACTATCCACATTTTTATTTTTATCCATCACCAATTTTAAATGAAGAAAACTCTTCAATGGTACATCTATATATGTAAATCCATTGATTAATTGGTATGCACTAATTGTGATATGTAGTTATAAGTAGGTGTTGGAGGGTGATCATGTTAGTTAAAACCCGTAAAGCCATTTTCTATATGATTGAAAATCCAACATACATTATTTTGCATTTTGTTCTTGGTTTTTTCTTGCTGCAATTTTGACACTACTGTATGAATCAGAAAATTATCTGCAGAAGCTTATTGACCAGATACCATATATCGGTATTATTGCATTTATTTCAAGCTATAGAGAGATTCGAGGGAAACTGAGAGATATATTCAGAGCAAATGTTATTTGGACAAAATGGCATAATCAACAACTAATTAATAACGTACAATCCGTATACAATGACAAACCCCTAATCAGAAGTTATAAACATCATGACCCATTTTATATAAAAATCAGATCGGTTTTGATTGCACTAATATGTGAACCATTACCGTTATTAATTCAGTTTGGCGTCTGGAGTATAGCCACATTAACTGGGATTTTCTTAGATGACCCGATGCAGATGGAAATAGTAGAGGGAATATCATTTAGTAGACTGTTAGACAATCTAATATCAGATTACTTGAATAATATCCTTTTGATTTTACCTCTTTCAATTGCCACAGCCATACAAGAAGTTAGAGGGTATAAATCTGGTCTTGCTAAGAAAAATCAAGAATACCTTGAATGGTATAACAAACATCTAAATGAAGATAATATCAATGAGTCGTTAGAATTACCTACATTTGTAAATAAATCACAGCAATTAAGTAATTTTTCAAACTCTTTATCTGTATATCTATTCTTACAATTAGGATTTGGAAGTCTTATTTATATTACGACCTCATCAGTATTAAGTGTTATAGGAATTGTTGATAATCCAAATTTCTTTTTACGCAACTTTTTTATGGTTCTTTTCATAGTCATATAAATAACATAGGAATTACTAATGACATTTTTAAAATCAGAAAAACTCAAAATACTAAATTTGATTTTTTTACCTTTCTACTTATTAATATACATGATGATATTGACAACAATATCTACTATTGTAGATGAGTCATTCGCCAGAGGAACTTACGAAGACTTTACAGAAAATATAAATAGTTCAATTGATGCTTTACCATGGTCTTTGTGGTCAATTATTATAGCTTTATCAGATATTGTTGAAGAAATATTAAGTGATTTTGCGTTATTTGATAAATTTATCTTTTCTTTAGCTATACCACCTACAATCATATCATACTATTGTGCAAAAAAGGGGAGAATGAAAGGAATACTTATAGAGCAGGATGTTTGGTTGAAATGGTATAAAAATAGAAAATCTGATGACAGAGAAATAATAGCAGATAACCTTCCCACATTATCTGGTTCAATTTTAATGAATTCACAATTACCGAGGTTATTCATTATATTAAAATTCATTGTTAATAAACCAAGAATATTGACATGTCACCTCTTATATCATCTGATTGCTTATAGTATTTTTATTCCTATACGTTCTATATTCCTGCGTATGGGTTTCGAAATAGATCTAATACTTCTCTTCATATTAATTCTTCTAACAACAATATGTTCGGTTGTGTCGTCCTACATAGAAGCAAATAGTATCATCAATGGTGCAGAATCAGAGAGACAAGTCTGGACAAAATGGTATTTTAGGAATTTTGATAACATCTCACAGGAGAAACATAATATTGTACTACCTAATTTGGGTACATCTAATGTCTATATTCCATTTGATAAACTGAGATCCAAACTGAAACTGATATTCAACCAACCAATCTCAATAATCATCCATTTTGTCTTTTGGATTATATGTAGCCAATTCTTAGTATATATTTCATACGGTTCTTGGGATAGTTTTAACCTGGGTAGGTCTAATAGTTTATTAATGAGTTGTACCCTAACCGCTATATTTTTTACATTCATAACTGCCTATCGCAAAGCAATAGGACGACAGAGAGGAATAGTCCAAGAACAAAAACAGTTAATTTACAAATATTCTAATGAATTTCAGGAAAAGTCACCAGAAATAAGTAAAAAATCTATATATTCAACTTACGATTCATTCGACATATACTGTTTAACACTTCAGGAATCAGTTAGTATAATATTCAGAAAACCCCATATATTAATTTTCCATTTCTTCGGATTGGTATTTTCATTTATCTTTATCTACGGTTTTACAAATAGATTATATATTGAATCGCACGATAATTCTGTGCAACTGTTGATTGTAATCCTACTGACATTTATTATAAGTATTTTGGAAACTCAACAAGAAAAAATTGGTATGATACATGAAAGACGAATATGGACTGATTGGTATCATAAATCAATTGAAGAGAAAATTGAAAACTTACACTTTACTGAGTTAACACCATAAATTCACTGAAATAGGAATAAATTAAATTATCTTTAAACCAATTAGTTATTGGAGATTATTATGAAAATTCGTAAGACAATTATCTTCATGATACAAAATCCATCACCGTTATTCTTATACTTTTTACTTTGTTGGTTACTCTTTTCTACATTAATAACTATATCTGATGATCCGTTCCAATATGGGGCATTACCGGATGCTATTGAAGAATTAGAAGGTTGGTCATCTAATCTTCCTTGGTCAATATGGAAGTTCAATACGGCTATTAAAATCCTGATAGATGAGATTATACATGATCTGTCTTATGTGAATTTTTGGTTCATAATACTACCAACATTGACAATCGGTCTCATAGAAGCAAGTAATTGTCTAAGTGGAATAGAAAATGAAAGAAAAAGGTGGATGACTTGGTTTAATACACAAGTAAAAGATTATAAGTTGGATAATAATTCTTTTCATGCCATACCTGAATCAATCAAACATCCCTTAACCTCAATAAAGAAAATACTACTACATCTATTTTATTGGTCTATCTTTTTTATAATCGTAACAATAATCGTTAGTTCAAAAGATCCTATTTACAATCCAAACTATAATATCCTTCAAACAATTCAGTCTTATACAACAGAATTCTTCAAATTCATAATTCCAATTCTTATTCTAACATTAATATCTAACTACAGTGCATCACGAGGGGTATACAAAGGATTTATGTCTGAACGTCAAAATTGGTATAGCTGGTATCATCAACAAGATACTATCAATGTAAAGGTTATAGAACATCCACCCTCGAAATCCAATCATGTTAGTTCTTTATTCTCACCATTCATAGAAACTGTCATCTTCACTCTTCGGAACCCAACCAGAATATATAATCAGTTTTTAGTATGGGTTATTCTCATTCCTATACTATTTTTTCTTTTATGTATTTGTATATGGGGTATAGGTAATGATTCATTTACTCCACATATTATCGAACTGTTCTTGATGCTGTCTATTCCATTATCCATAATAGCATATATAATGTGTTATAGAGAAGCCAAGGGAAATATAAAAGGCATGAAATCTAATCAGAACCAACTTAACAATCGGTTGCTATACAAGAAAAGTGTATATAATGAGAATCTGGTGGATGATATCTTGGAAACTGATGAAACTTCAAAAAATCAAATTCTCCATACTATTAAGTCAACATTGATATTGATGATGAAGAGACCGATACGAATTGTAAATCACATATTTGGCTGGACATTATGTTTCGTTTTTGTTTACGGTATTACAAACGAATTATTTCTTGAAGCATTTCCTGATTCCATACAAGTAATTCTTATTTTCTCTCTTTCATTGATTTCATACTATTTTGAAATGAAAGGATACTTAATTGGTTTTATGAATAAAAAAAGAAGTTCGATAGATTGGTTAAATAAGAAACCTAATGATGAAGATACTGATACAAATTCACACAATACAACAGAGGCATTAGAATTGAGTTAACCCTTCTATAGATATTCTATCACGATTACTATAAAATGAGCGTCAGATCAGTTCTGGTACTTATATTTTATATTTTGGTAATGTATATTCTATTTATGGTGATTCAAATTAGACCAGTTATCAACTTTGTTGTATATTGATGGAATAGAATTATAAATTGCATAGAAAACTATTGACATTGGTAATAGATATTCCTATAATGAGAACGGATTTTCCTCTGTATTCATCACTAGTATTCACGGATTGAAATGAGTATTCATGACGAACGTACCGTATCCAAATGTGTTTATTAATATACCTATAGTCAAAATAGGGTTTATTACTTTTTTACTATTATTTTTCAGTGTAAAACTGTTATCCGGTCAAACCCCAGAACCTGATCAAAACCCACAATCCCCATCATTACAGGAACAGGAAACTGAAATAATCAATACCCCTGAAACTGAGGAGGCTATACCAGAAACCACTCAAACTTTACTTTCTGAGGATATGGATCGGGTAGTAGAAGAGGACGATGTTGATCAACAACCTAATGAAAACCCATCTGAGTCTGTTGATGAAGTCCATACCGAAAGTGTGGATTCTGATAATCTATTACAATCTATTGATGAAGAACAAATAGACAGTGATGAAACCAATACCACAATACCAATAGAAGAAGAGGATACTCAAAAAGCAACAGAATCAGAAGACAGTGAAAAAACTTGGAGGGGTCAACTACGGATTTTTAAGCTTGTTAACGATTATCAAGTGAAATCAGATGAAATTTTGACTACACTTGTAATGATTGCCGGCAATGCCTCAATCCATGGAACTGTAACGGGAAATGTCCTTATCATTGGCGGTAATGTGGAACTTGCTTCAGGGGCATACATTAAAGGAAAACTACATGTCATCGGTGGACAGGTAATAGGGGACAGACAATATGTTGAAAACATAAGTGAAGACAACGGTTGGAAAATAATACCTGCTGCCACAAAGCTTCTAATGCATCCCCATACAGTCTGGGATTTACGTAAACATAGCGACATCCGCATAACAATTGCTAAGTTCGTATTTTTTACTTTAGCATACCTTCTGTTGGTATTGGTATTTCCAAAACCAATAAATGCTATAAGTACATATTTAACTCGAAGACCATTAGTTAGTATACTGTTTGGTGCTTTAACATTTATTGTAATTCCTGTTGTTGCAATTATATTAATACTGTCAATTATAGGAATTCCCTGCTTGATGTTAGGGATATGTTTAATAGTTCCATTTGCATTATGTGGTAAAGCAGGAATCTTTTTTACTCTTGGTGGAACACTTCTCGCTGGTAGATTAAGACCTCTTTCAGTAATTTTTGGATACATACCTTATTTCATGGCAACTGAAATACCATACATTGACTGGATTACTTTCATTATATTTAATACAATCGGCATAGGTCTTTGTATATTACTGATTCTATCTGGTCTTTCTAATCGAAATCAAAGAAAAATAAATAATTGGACTGACAGGATCATAAATAATGCAGTTTGAATCTCCTGTTTTTCTATTACTAATCATCTTACTTCTGTTAGGTATATTATATAATGTATATACCAAAACCATTAAATCATCTGCACTAAGGTTTGGTGGAGTTGAGAGTATTAAGAATCTTCCAAGAACATTAATTGCTAAAACACTACCTATATTAACCATATCAAAGATTTCTATCATTATATTACTGATTTTAACACTTGCCAGTCCTCATGTTATTCAAAGTCAAGTACGACGTTTTCCAGAAGGTATTGATATTTATTTAGCCTTAGATGTTTCTGACAGTATGCGTGCAGAAGATGTAAAAGATTCAAACAGGCTTGAAACAGCGAAATCAGTAATTCGAGAATTTCTTATCAATAGAGAAGCTGATCGTATAGGTTTAGTAGTTTTTTCTGGGGAGAGTTTTACATTATGTCCTCTCACGCTTGATTATACAGTCCTAACAGAATTACTCACTGATATAGAAGCAGAAATGGGAGATCGATTACAAGCAGGAACAGCAATAGGAGAAGCCATAGGAACCTGCACAAATCGTTTACAAATAACTGATTCAAAAAGTAAAATTGCGATTCTATTAACCGATGGGGAGAATAATTCGGGATCCATAGATCCAATAACTGCAGCTTCAGTTGCCAAGTCCTATGGAATTAGGATCTACACAATTGGTTTTGGAAAAGAAGGAGGTTCACTAATTCCTGTTGAGGATACAACATTCGGAAAAAGATATGAAGAGAAACCTACATTTCTTGATGAAGAGACATTAAAGGCTATATCCAATATTACTGGAGCCCGGTATTTTCGGGCGACTGATTTAGAGACTTTACGACAGGTTTATACTGAAATTGACCAACTTGAAAAAACTAAATTTCAGGTTTTTGAATTCACAAACCAGAAGGATCTTGTAGCTTATTTACTTATTCCTGCATCCATCCTTTTTGGTTTTGAGATACTTTTAAGTAATACGTTATTGAGGAAAATACCGTAGAAAAATATATAGATAATTATTGAGGTAAATTATGAAAAATGTAATCGCATGTAATTTAGGTAGTTATAGACAATTTGGAGAAAACGCTTACTCTCACTTAGCTGAGATAGGATTAACCAATGTAGAAATCCGTGTACCGGGTAATGATGAAATAACTAATGTTCAAGATGAATTAAAAGAATATGGACTTACTGCAACAAGTTTACTTGGTGGTTGTGATGTAAATTCCGACACAATTGTTGATGACTTCCAACCAACACTTAATACAGCCGGTGAAATGGGTGTTGGCGTGATATTCGTAAGTGTCCATGCAGGTGAAGCTGATCGAAATGTTGTATATGATCGTCTCCGTAAGATAGGAGAAAATGCAGCACCATTAAATGTAAAAGTATGTCTTGAAACACATCCTGATATGGCTCATAACGGCGATATTGCAATGGAAACAATGAAGGGTGTGGATCATCCAAATATATGCATTAATTTTGATACTGGAAATGTCTATTACTATAATCACGATGTAGATGCAGTAACCGAAGTAAATAAGGTAATTAACCATGTAGGAGCAGTTCACCTTAAAGACACTAATGGTGGTTTTAAGACATGGAATTTTCCCACACTTGGTGAAGGTGTAGTCGACTATAAAGGTGTATTTGATACCTTAAATGATTCAGGTTTTTATGGACCGTTCACTATGGAACTTGAAGGTATTGAAGGGGAAAATCTTGATGAGGATGGTGTAAAAGCTCGAGTAGCAGACTCACTGCAACATTTAAAAGACATTGGAGTCATCTAATGGATACGAATTTATGTGTTATTCATCTTGATGCTGGTGAGCGTATTGGTGAAACACTCGGAGAAGTATTAGATATACCTGATATGACAACAATTGGTCCTTTTACTGTTTCAAAAGACAATCCAACTGAACTCCATTTTCACGATTTTGATGAGTATTGGTATTTTACAGAAGGAACTACAACCGTAACCCTACGAACATCAGAAGGAAAATCTACATCATATAAAATTGGACCTGGAGATTTGGTTGTTACCCCGAAAGGTGTGGAACATGGTCATATTCCAGATGATATTGTTAAGGGTGTTCAATGGGTGAGTGTAATTCGTCCAGATGCAAGAACTGGTCATTTACATCGGTAGAGTTTACTATGTCAAAACAGAAAATAGAATTACAGAAGAGACGGTTAGGTCGAACTGAGTTAGAGGTAACCTGTCTTGGATTTGGCGGTGCACGGATCGGTGGAGACGATGTATCTGATGATGATGCCGTTGAAACAGTTCATCGTGCAATTACTTTAGGTATGAATTATTTAGACACTTCACCACTCTATGGTGAAAGTGAAAGACGGGTTGGACTTGCATTGGCTGATGGATGGCGTGAAAAGATATATCTTGCAACCAAGACTGGCACACACCCTAAATGGCGTGGAGATTATAGCGCTTCTGGTACAAGACGTAGTGTGGAAAACAGTCTTGATTTATTAGGCACAGATTACCTTGATGTATGTTTAGTTCATGACCCCATAAGTATGGATCCAGTTGTAGAAAAGGGTGGGGCACTTGATGAATTACATCGGATGCGTGAGGAAGGTATTATTGGTTATATAGGTCTCGGCGTTAGAGAGCATGAATTTCATAAAATTGCTATTGACACTGGCATTGTAGATGTAATTCTTACGTATTTGGATTATACACTCATCAGTCAAACCGCGAATGATTGGCTACTGTCTTATGCTTCTGAATCTGATATTGGGGTTGTTAACGGCAGTCCAATTGCAGCAGGACGGCTATCAGGACTTGAACCAGATGTTAGTTCTAATTTACCTGAAGATATTGTGGCACACAATTTATGGCAATGGTCAATTGAAAAGAATATTAATCTACTGAATGTTGCTATCCAATTTTGTCTTGATCAATCATTAATTTCTACAAGTTTAACCGGATCAAGAAACATTACTGAGCTGGAGCAGAATTTTACTGCCGCCACAACTCCTGTTCCTAAGGATGTATGGGATCAGTTAGAGGCAATTCTATAGGAGTAAACTGTATGAAATTTGAGGGTAGGATTGCTTTAGTCACAGGTGCGAGTCGGGGTATTGGAAAAGCAACTGCATTACGACTTGCAACCGAAGGAGCCACTGTAGCAGTTCACTATTCACAATCAAAAGCTAAAGCAGAAGCAGTTTCACAACAAATTCATGACACAGGACAAAAAGCAATACTTGTAAAAGCTGATATTTCTGATAGAGATGCTGTCAATTCAATGGTGGAATCCTTAACTAAAGAAATTGGTCAGGTTGATTTGTTGGTTAACAATGCTGGAGATGTAGGGGATATACCTTTTGATGAACTCTCTCCAGAACATTGGGATCGAATTATTGATATTAACCTAACTGGTCCATTTAATGTGTTATGGGCATTGAAAGATGGTATGATAGAGAAGAATTTTGGAAGGATTGTAAATGTATCTTCTATTGCTGCTTTGGCAGTCCGTCCGGATCAACTACCCTATGCAGCTGCAAAAGCAGGAGTTATTTCACTCACAAAATCGTGCTGTGGACCACTTGCCAAACATAATATCAGAATCAACTCTGTTGCCCCAGGAGCCATTGCTACGGATATGCTAAGTGAAGTTTCAGATGAGATGGTGGAACAACTCAGATCAACAACTCCCCTCGGTAGACTTGGTGAACCTGATGAAATGGCGAAAGTAATTACTTTTCTCCTTAGTGAGGATTCAAGCTATATGACAGGTTCTACTGTTATCGCCAGTGGTGGTAGAATTCTCATTCCCTAACGGCATCTTTTCACCATAATAGATACAAGATTCTTAGTTTCAACAATGCAAGAAAACAAATTTCTATCATCTCAAGAAATTATTATTGACCTAAGAATTTAATTCCATCCAAGAGTAGTTTCCCCAAATTCTAAGTCAAAAGCGATTATTGTCTCTTTTTCTTTTATAAGATAAGTATCACGTTGAAAGTCACGAAGAGTATTGACTTTTCGAAGTTCTACACCGTTGATTTTTAATCCATTTAATTGTGAATCAATAACTACCGTATAGTTTGTTGTAGGGAATTTTGTGGATATTATCATATTGGATTGTTCATTATTTATAGTGATCTCAGATAATTCACGTGACATCCAATAATGTGCAATTTCTGAAGTCTTCATCCAAATAGTTTTTGTACCATCCGGATCGTAATTGTCAAGTCGTTCTTTGACTGTTTTCAGTACATCAAATCCGCTTTTCTCCCCATTAAAATAGAAACCTGGCCAATGTCCTACTATAACACACGGAAGCTCTTTATCAAGAATTGGTGGTAAACGGCCACCTGTAAGATCATCAGTTATGAACTGATCAGCATTCCCAAGGTCGTATCCTGTCCATCCACCAAACCAATCGCCAGCACATGCAACTATACTTGCAATTGCCGTTCCATGTTCTTTATCAACATGATATAAGGGTATATCAGGCAATTCATCGTGCTTTAACCAGAGAAAGTAGAATGGACAAGAATTATTATTCACTTCTTTCGATGCGGTCAACACAGCCTTTGAATATGCATCTTCTTGTTGCTTTCCAAATGCACCTGGACTTGTAACACCCTCACACGGAATACCTACATTGTTGAGCATTTCCATTGATGTGATTATGTAATCTGTAAGGCGATTGTCAATAGGTGGGTTAACCCATTCAACCTGCTCCCACTCTTCGGTTGGAGTCAATGAATCCAAATTCATAACAGCAGTATGAGTTAGCATTTCTGGAGTTAGGTCGAAGTTAGGCCAGATAATTTCTCTATAAATTCTTAACCAAGATTGATATTCATCATTCGGAAAATCGGGAAATCCTTCATCTATACGTCCAACCCCAGCAGGAAAAGGGATTAAGCTAAACTTACCCTTGACACCATTTTCCCAACACCATTCTGCCCACTCCCATGCAAAATCCGCTGGAATGGTTTGAGGTATTTCCTTTAGTTTGGTTGCATTCCCTTCCCAACGGTCAGGTTTGACACCTGGTTGGTGACGTGCTTTCCATTTATGTCTTTGGTGAATCCAGTAGTGTGTGAGGTTAATTACAGGACAAGAATCATCTACAATAAGAGACAGCGGAGTTCTGAAAAGTGGGTTGCATACGGATATTTCCATACGGAACTTCTAATTACTTATCTTCATATTGTTCAACATAATCTCTGATTAATGGCACATCATCTACCCATAACCCGTGAATTCCATGTTTCAATGACCACGCAACATCTTTTACTTCTTTAATAAAACCCGCTTCAACTTCTATTTCATTTTCTTGTAATCTCTTTACATCACGAGATATAGATCTGAATATTGAATTATAGATATTAAAATGATTAATATTACTCCAACCAAAGATAATTCTGTCAACATCTATATCTTTTGCAGCCTTTAGAAAGTTGGCAAAAGGATTAATGATTATAGCACTTGTACGGAGTTTCGGTTCAAGTTTCTTAGCATCAACCAAGAGGAGATTCTGATGATAAAAGGTAAGAATACTTACAAGATGTGTGACTTCAAAATGATGAATCCGATCAATAATTATGGGAAGAAGTTCAGGTATATCTGTTTTTGGTTCAAGAAAGCCTGGAAATTGGTTATCACGGATGAACATTAGTGCATCATCAAGATGTGCTACAGGTTCGTCTGAATCCAACATTGTAATCTGTTGCACATCATTCCATGTAAGTTTACTTAATGGAGTTTCTGAGCCAGTTGCAATGCGAATATCGTCATCATTGAAGTCAACATGAATTAAAACTGGTTGTTTATCTTGAGTTAAACATACATCAAACTCAAAGCCATCGGCACCATCAGCGAGTGCTTGTTGAAAGGATGCAAGTGTGTTCTCTGGAGCGCGTCCCATACCACCACGGTGAGCATAGATTTTAATGTTCATATAATATTACTTTAAATTTTATTGAGAATTGTTATTGACTCTTCTTATGCCATCGTTGCTCAAAGTTATCCTGTGGATTAAATCCTAAGATCCGTTTAGTTTTGGCATTAGAAAATTGTTGATGTGGTAGATCAGCAAAAATGTTAAAGATCTCACACTTTGAAGGTAGTTCATTTAAGTCAATCTCTAATCCCAAACGGAACGCTTCTGCAGCATCTCGCCAACTGACTGTAAATGGATTTACATCACTACCGTCTGCTTGATTATCATGTTCTTGAAAGCTGAGAAATAGGTAACATAGGACATGAATGTCATAATGCTCTGTGAAAACTTTACATATTTCTTGACCGAGTCCTTTCGTTAGAGGATAAAGACCGGTACTTGTATGTGGTGGTACATCAGGATTGATTTCATAATCGTAGGTGGTATAATCATCACCTTGGATGGTGAAATGGGGACCAGTATTTATAAGACGGTCCATGCCTTGTTCAACCGCAGCACGCATCGCATTGTAGGAACCACGAGTACTTACATCAAATGCCAATTGTCTATCATGCCTTAACACTGAACAATTGATTATAGTATCCATTCCTTCTGATGCATGTAGTACCTGATCTAAATTACTAACATCAATCTGCATAGATTCATGCTTGGTATCTATATCGTTGATGTCTGTTACACGGAGCGTATAATAGGGTTCCAAAGCTTTGACAACATGTGGACCAAGATAACCATTACCACCTAAGATGAGAACTTTCATTTTTTATATACTCCTGTCTTCTAACTAATCAGATTATACTGTTGGATCAAATTTAGGTTCATAATTTAGGTGGCTTTTTGCATTACCGATATCAAAACGTGAACCCGAGAATTCTGATTGGATATGAAAAATACCCCATTTTGATGGAGCATCAATTGCCCCTTGGAAGGCTGAAACTGCATCATTTAATTCCAAGCACATTGTGTCGATTTCACCTTTTTTAACTTCCTCAGAAGTTTTCAATGTACCGAGTCTAAGAATTGATACCTTTATCTTTCCTTCACGTGAGAATTCTCTACATGTAAATTCACCAAGATGTTTTGATAAAACGTAACTATCTGTGGTTGGTCGTGGTCTCCAATTCTCTTTTACAGTCCAATCCTCATCATGATTGTCAAATAATCGGAGTGTGCTGGCATAGATAAATTGCTTTACACCCTCTTCAGATCCTGCCATCAACAGGTTATAAGTGCAACGCGTTTGAAAGTCAATTTGAAGATTTTCTGGTTGATCTGCTGAAGTTAATATGTGGGTAGGTATTTCAGCAATATGGACTATAGTATCAATTCCTTTAACCAATTCATTCGTGGATTCATCATGTCCTAAATCGCCTTGAGTAAAGTCAAAATCTGTCTCTATAGGTTGTAGTTCTGTAAGACGAATAGTATGTGAATCAGACGCTGCAATTGCTAATCTTTTGGATAATTCGGATGCTGCTGATGTAATTAAAACATTCATAAGTGTAATTATTCAATCGGTTGTAGATTAGAGAAATACCTATAATACTCTCTGTATTTTTTCTGCAATTGTATTTATTTCTTCAAGATTTCCTTCACTCGGTTTCCATGGTAATCTTAGTGGATCTTCTTCCCATCGAGGTATAAGGTGTAAATGAAAATGAAACACACTTTGGAATGCTGCTGGTTCGTTGGATTGGAATAGATTGAGTCCGTCTGGGTTTAATGCATCATTAATTGCTGTAGCAAGAGGTATAGCTGCCTCCATAATTTTACTACCAATTTCTGCTGGCATATCAAAGATATTTCGGTAGTGTTCTTTTGGAATTATAAGTAGATGGCCAGGATTTGCAGGAGCAATATCCATAAAAGCAAATACATGTTCGTCTTCAAGCACTTTGGCGGACGGTATTTTCCCTTCAACAATTGCACAGAAGATACATTCCATTGGTTTATACCTCAGATGAGTTTTGGTAATTCTATCAGATATAGATTCGTATATCAACAATATAATAAAGAATTTGAATAGATGTTACCAACATATACTATAATAAATTCTTCAGTATCCTATTGTATTCATGCTGTAAATCCCTGCTTGACACATGGTTATATGATTACTACAATATGACTATGGTTGCAATATCAAAATTACAAAATCTTTAAATTCATAACAGATATGGTAAAGTATCAATAATATGGAGCATTTTATGAAATATAAATCTCACACTGAAAGCAATTCACTCTATATAGCGATAGTTCTCTTAATCTATTGTTTTGCCAATACCACATTAGCTCAAACAACCTTTTCTGCTGAAGATATTGCGGAGAAGACATTAGCTGCCACAGTATACTTAGAAATGAAAGATAGTGCTGGAAAAACATTGGGTATTGGTAGTGGTTTCTTTGTTAAGCCTAATATTATTGCTACAAACTACCATGTGATTGAAGGTGCAGCAACAGGTACAGCAAAGTTGGTAGGTAAGTATACAACCTACAATATTGAAGGTGTTACTGCCACAGACAAGAGCAATGACCTTGCTCTCTTAAAGGTTACTGCTTATGGTATCAAACCGCTTACTCTCGGTGATAGTGATACAGTTAAAATTGGTGCGACGGTATATGTTGCAGGTAACCCGAAAGGTTTAGAAGGAACGTTTTCAGATGGTATTCTCAGTAGTCGACGGGATAGATATACAAATGAACGTTTTCAGATGACAGCTTCGATTTCTTCGGGAAGTAGTGGTGGACCTGTGCTAAATCGTAAAGGGGAAGTTATTGGAGTGTCCGTTACTGTCTACAAAGATATGGATGCACAGAGTCTCAACTTTGCCATTCCATCAAAGTATCTTAAGAGGCTGCTGGGTCAGAATAAATCAGCAATACCCTTGTCGACAGGAAAACGAACTATATCTGCAGAGACCTACTTTCTGTGGGGGAATGCGAAGTTTGAATTAGAGGAATATGTAGCAGCTATTGCAAACTATACCAAAGTTATTCTACTTGAACCTGATAATGCCAATGCATACTATAATCGAGGGCTTGCAAAGAACCACCTTAAAAGGTATAGTCATGCCATTCGCGATTATACCATGGCTATTCTACACAAAACTGATTATGCTGATGCATACAACAATCGGGGAATTGCGAAGGCTAAGTTAGGAAAACACTTTGCTGCGATAACGGATTACGACACTGCTATTCGACTGAAACCTGATTATGCTGATGCATACTTCAATCGTGGGACTATAAAAGGGATGATGGGACAGTACTTTGCTGCTATTTCTGATTTTAATATAACTATTCGTCTTAATCCTAAAGATGCTGACGCATATGTTGGTCGTGGACTCGCGAAAGCTTCTTTAGGACAGTACTTTGCTGCTATTACTGACTATGACTTGGCAATTCGATTTAACCCTGATGATATCGGCGCATATTACAATCGTGGAATTGCAAAGGGGCACTTAAAACAGCACTCAGCTGCTATTTCAGATTTCGATATTGTTATCCGACTTAATCCAAAAGATGCGGACGGATTTTATAATCGGGGGTTGGCGCAAAGTGAATTAGGACAGTACTTTGCTGCTATATCTGATTATGACACTGCTATCCGATTAAAACCTGATTATGCTGAAGCATATATCAATCGAGGACTTGCAAAGGGTAAGTTAGAACAATACTTTGCTGCTATTTCTGATTTTAACATCGTTATTGGACTCAAACCTGATTATGCCAAGGCATATATCAATCGGGGAAATATTAAATTTAGTTTGGGAGAATATTTGGTTGCTATTTCAGATTTTGATAAGGCTATTAGACTCAAACCTGATTATGACGAGGCATATTTCCTGCGTGGGTTTGCGAAAAGCCAATTAGGACAACACTCGGCAGCAATATCTGATTTTGATACAGCTATCAGAATCATACCTGAAAACTCCGAAGCTTATTTCATGCGTGGACTATCAAAATATAAATTGGGATTACACTCAGCTGCTATTTCAGATTTTGACATTACTATCAAACTAAATCCTAGTTATTCTGAGGCATACTTCTATCGTGGAGGTGGTAAAGCTAAGTTAAAACTATATTCAGCTGCTATTTCAGATTTTGACATTACTATCAAACTAAATCCTCATTATATCAAAGCTTATTTCATTCGTGGACTTACAAAATATATGTCAGGCCATACTTTGGAGGCAGAACAAGATCTTATAAAAGCATTGAAACTTTCAGAAAAAGCTGGCGATGTTAGTCTTAAAACTGAAATTGAATCGTTACTTCAAAGAGTACGTTAGGAAGATTCACCATGGATCAAAAAATTGAAAAATAGAAACGTTGGCTTGAAAAGATCCGTTTAGAAGTGATGGATCTCGTTCGTAATAAGCACATATTTTGGAAATTGGGTGACATCGTTAGAAATAACCACAACATTCAGAAACCGAATTCGTTTTATAAGTTTGTGGGTGACACCTATTTTGCTTATTGTGTTATCGGTGTTTGAAGGCTAATTAAACCACACAAAGATAGTATTTCATTTACAAGATTATTGAAGGAAATGGTAGTAATGCCTTGCGTGCTTTCACGAGAACGTTTTGTGACTATGTACGAAAAAAATGCAAAATATGAGGCGAATCACGATTTTTCGCAGTTCGCTCAAGAGAACGTAGAACATATTGATCCTAATATGGTTCAACAAGATTTGGACAAACTCAGTAAACTAAGTAATCCTGTAATTGAGTTTTTCGCAGACAGACGGATTGCCCATTTTGACAAACGATCTGTGTCAGAGGATGATGTTCCATCGTTTGGTGAATTAGATAGTTGTATAGATTTTCTGGCTAAACTTACAAAGAAATATTGGCTTCTTTTTAAAGCAGCAGATATAGATTTGTTAGTGAAGCCGATAGTTGACAACTGGGAGGAGATTTTTCGACAGCCCTGGATACCTCCCTACACACCTAATCAATCTATAGATCCAGATCCATTAGACATGTATTAAGGTGAGTAGATATTTCGACATGCAATACATTTAATACACATTATTCATTCAGATTATGACCCATTTCAAGTGCGCTTTCAGCACGCGATACATCAATTTACTATAAATTTCAAAGGATAAGAGTTGGTTTTGGAATTCTAAGGATTACTGCAGGTTCTATTCAAACAGTTCTGCAACTGGACAAGAAAATCCTGGTATGACATCCTCACCTGTTAATGTATCTTCATAGTTTAGTAGTGTAAAGTCCGTTTCAGAACGATAGGACGTAACCGTTTTCATTATTGGTTCAATTACCCAAACAAGCTTTGTCCCAGCCTTTAGATAGGCTAACGTTTTATCTGTAACATCATAATGCTTATCTGTAGGTGAAACTATTTCAATAGCAAGGTCAGGAGCTACAGCATAACCTTTTAATTTATCTTCCAATAACCGTTCTGTTGATACAAACGCAATATCCGGTTTTACTACTCGATCACCTAATTGAAATGTTGTTTCGGCTATATATAAACGTCCTAATTTATTTTCACGAACGTGTGATGTTAAAAGAAAATGGACGTTAGATCCTATTTCACCATGGACAATTGCTGCAGCTACGATTGGCACTAATTCCCCTTTTACATACTCATAACCTTCTAAATCGTTTTCAAGAAATTCTGCCATCGTCATCGTTGCGTAAGGTAGCATTTCTGATACATTTTCAGGGTTTGGTGGTGAATTATACAACAGATTTCTCCTATGTTAAATCATTACAAGAGGTACATAGTTTTCAGGTTTTAAATAGTCTATCTCCATTCCAATTATCTTGTCGTGGTAAGACGGAATGAAATCGTTATGATATTATATGTTTTAATTTTTTATTTAGGATTTAGATGTGGGGAATTGTCCGTGATTGCAGTTCCGGATTTTAAGGTATCGTAAACTAAATCTACTTCAGATTCATAATTCTTAAAGTGTAGGTTAAATAGATCTTTTTATTATACTCAAGGACTATATTAACATATCTTACGAATTATTTGCAACCTTGATACGGTTTTGGGCGCGAGCGAGGGCTGCTTCGGCGCGAGGACGGTTTAGGTCTGGATTGTCATCGGAGAGTTGTTCTTTGGCTCGGGTGAGGGCGGCTTCGGCGCGTGGGATGTCAATTTCGGATGACCATTCAGCTGTTTCCACTAATGCAGTAACACCTGTACGTAATACTTCAAAAACGCCACCACTCGTTGCCAAACGCTGTTGTGTTTCTGATGATTCACCAATTCTGATTTCACCGACACCTAACGCTGTAAGGAAAGGGATGTGTCCGGCTAATATCTGAAAGTTGCCTTCCACTCCAGGGGCTCCAACACTGGCGACATCTCCTTCAAATATTAACTTTTCAGGCGTACGTATTTCAAGATGGAAACTTCTACTTTGCATTTTTTCCTTATGTCAAATGTTTGCTTAGGTTACTTGGTATATAGTATTTTGGTAATCTGTTTAGGTTCGGTTAGAAACCGAACCTATCATGTTCTGTATTATAGTTGACAGAATATGAACCAAAGATCTTGGAATAGTAATTGCTACTAATCAGCAGCTTCTTCCATTCCAGCTTCTTTTGTTTTTTCAAACGCTTCGTCAATCGTACCAATCATTCTTAATGATTGTTCAGGTAGATCATCGCAATCGCCATTTAGAATAGCTTGACAGCCTTGTACAGTATCTTCAATCTTGACGTATTTACCTTCAATTCCAGTGAATCGTGCTGCAACAAACATTGGTTGTGTTAGGAACATTTCTAATTTACGTGCTCTGTCTACAACTATCTTCTGTTCATCTGAGAGTTCATCCACGCCAAGAATTGCAATAATGTCTTGTAGATCACCATATTCCTGTAGGACCTGTTTGACCCTAAAGGTAGTTTGATAATGATCTTCACCGATTACCTCAGGTGTAAGAATTCGTGAACTGGATGTAAGCGGATCAACTGCTGGATATCTACCCTTCTGAGATATACTTCGTTCCAAACGGGTAACTGCATCAAGGTGTGCGAACACAGAGACTACAGCCGGATCAGTATAGTCATCGGCAGGAACATAAACAGCTTGGAAAGAGGTGATTGATCCGTGTTGAGTAGAGGTAATTCGTTCTTGCAATTCACCCATTTCAGTTGCGAGGGTTGGCTGATATCCTACTGCTGAAGGCATACGTCCCAAGAGTGCTGATACTTCACCACCCGCGAGTGTGAATCGGAATACATTGTCAATAAAAATGAGAACATCCTGGCCTTGTTGATCACGGAAGTATTCTGCCATTGATAAACCTGCAAGACCCACACGAAGACGTGCTCCTGGAGGTTCATTCATCTGTCCAAAGACCATAGCAGTCTTGTCAATAACACCGTATTCGTCAAGTTCAAGCCAGAACTGATTGCCTTCACGTGTTCTTTCACCTACACCACAAAAGACAGAAAATCCACCGTGTTGTGTTGCAATGTTGTATATAAGTTCAGCGACCAACACAGTTTTCCCTACACCAGCACCACCAAAGAAACCAACTTTACCACCCCGTACAACCGGTTGGATAAGATCAATAACTTTGATCCCAGTTTCTAACATATCAGCGCTTGTAGCGAGTTCAGCTTGTGGAGGAGGTTGTCTGTGAATAGAATAGCGTTCAGTTTCGCCGACATCACCTCTTTCATCAATAGGTTGTCCAGTAACATCAAAAACACGGCCAAGAACAGCATCCCCAACAGGAACAGTAATAGGACCACCCGTATCCGTTGCGATAGCACCACGAACAAGTCCGTCTGTTGTATCCATAGCAACTGCGCGGATTCTATTCTCACCTAAATGCTGCTGTACCTCAAGGACCAACTCGGTTCCGTCGTGACGTTGAACTTTCACAGCGTTTAGGATATCTGGCAAAGTGGCTTCTGAAAAATCTATATCTACTCGTGCGCCGACAACTTCTAAGATTTTTCCTTGGTTCATAAGAGATTCCTTTTAAATATGGTTGTAATAAGTTACGATCGCGCTGCTAACGAATCGAGAATTGGGTTGCTCAGTGTAGAAGGATTAATTTCCTTCTTGTGCTGAAGCACCACTAACTATTTCTGATATTTCAGTTGTAATTTGTGTTTGACGGGCTCTGTTCCGTTGCAGGATTAATTCGTCAATAAGTTCTTTTGCTTTTTGTGTCGCATTTTCCATCGCAGCCATTCGAGCTGCCTGTTCCGCAGCGTTTGAGTCTAATAGAACTTTCCACATCTGCATGTTAAGGTGTTTTCCAAGAAGCATCTCAAAAAGTTCAACCTGACTCGGTTCATAAATATAATCCAGAAAAAGTGTATCCCCTTCTGGTTCTTCAGGTACGAGTGGTAGGAGTTGTTCAACAAGTACTGTTTGAAGAATAGCAGATTTGAAGTTGTTATATATTACCTCAACTCTATCAATTTTCTTATCAATATATAGTTCTTCAAATTCGTGAACAATATCCACTGCTGTTTGGAATTCCAACTGACGAAAAATATTAACATATCCATCCGTCATATCATACCCTCTCCGAGTAAAGTGCTCATGTGTTCGTCTACCTATACAGATGAGAGTAGTATCTGCACCACCGTCTTGATAATGTTGTATACGTTGGGTTGTTGTTCGAATGACATTACTGTTGAAACTTCCACACAATCCACGGTCTCCGGAAACAGAGATTACACATACATGTTTGAGATCACGTTCTTCTAACAATGGATGTGTAAGTGCTTGTTCCTGAGTATCCATCTGTGAAATGAGATGAGCAAGTATAGTGTTAAGCTTATCAGCATAAGGACGTGTGGCAGTAATATTTTCTTGTGCACGACGGAGTCGAGCAGCTGCAACCACACGCATAGCATCTGTTACCTGCTCAATGTTCTTAATACTTGTAATCCGTCGTCGTATCTCTCGAAGTGTAGCCATCTATCCCTCTTGTGATGTAGATTCGTCAGAAGACACATCCTCAGATTGAGTTTGTGCTGGTGTTTCACTCCAATTTTCTTTGAATGCTTTAACTGTAGCATGTAGAGTTTCAAGCAACTCATCACTCAATACACCTGTTTCTGATATTTCTGTCAATAACTCTGCATTATTTCTATCAAGATATTGTAGGAATTCTGTTTCAAATCGTTCAATCTCTTCTTCAGGTACATCATCTAAATATCCATTTGTCCCACAAAAGATAGAGGCGACTTCTCGTTCAACAGGCATGGGTTGATATTGTGGTTGTTTTAACAATTCAACGAGTCTTGTCCCACGAAGCAATAGAGATTGTGTAGTTTCATCGAGATCAGAACCGAATTGTGCAAAAGCAGCGATTTCACGGAAACTTGCAAGATCCAATTTGAGTGTCCCTGCAACTTCCTCTGCTTTCATTGCTTTAACTTGTGCGTCACCACCGACACGCGATACCGATGTACCGACATCAATTGCCGGTCTCACACCTTTATTGAAAAGATCTGTTGTGAGATAAATCTGTCCATCTGTAATAGAAATCACGTTTGTAGGTATATATGTTGTTAAATCACCTTCAAAGATTTCAATAATTGGTAGTGCAGTAAGTGATCCGCCACCTAATTCATCACTGAGCTTTGCAGCCCGTTCTAAAAGTCTTGAATGTAGATAGAAAACATCACCCGGATATGCTTCCCGTCCTGGAGGTCTTCTTGAAAGGAGAGACATTTGACGATATGCCCATGCATGTTTTGTTAGATCATCATAAATGATGAGAGCGTGTTTACCGTTATCTCTGAAGTATTCACCCATTGAAGTACCGGAATACGGAGCGAGATATTGAAGGGGTGAAGGAGCACTTGCGGGGGCAGATACGATGGTAGTGTAATCCATTGCATTGTGTTCGCGTAATGTATTTGCCACCTGAGCAAGTGTAGAACCTTTCTGACCGACAGCGACATAAATACAATATACATCTGTATTACGTTGACTCAGTATTGCATCTATAGCAATGGCGGTTTTACCAGTTCTTCTGTCACCGATAATAAGTTCACGTTGTCCTCGTCCTATAGGGGTTAAACTGTCAATAGCCTTTAAACCCGTGTATAAGGGTTCGCTTACAGGTTGTCTTTGTACAATACCTAACCCTTTTGTTTCAACAGGGATACTATGATCAGTCTGTATATCACCTAATCCGTCGATTGGATTTCCCAGTGCATCAACGATACGTCCGAGTAGGGGTTCGCCAACTGGAACTTCGGGTAATCTACCAGTCCGTTTTACAGTGTCCCCTTCATGAATAAGATGGTCTTCACCAAACAGTACACAACCGACGTTGTCTTCTTCAAGGTTAAAAGCGATTCCGTATATATCGTTTGGGAATTCGATCATTTCACTAGCCATAGCGTTGGCAAGTCCATGAACCCGTGCGATTCCATCGCCAACTTCCAGCACGGTGCCGGAATCGTAAACGTCCACATCTTGTTCAAACTGTTGGAGTTGTTGTTTTAATATATTCGATATTTCGTCCGGTCGGACTTCTCTTGCCATAATTCTATCCTCTATGGAACGCTATTTTCAATAGTGAAACCAAGTTAGGTAATCGTATGCAATTCCATTCAAACTGGAAATTCAATGATTAATTATCCTCTTGCGAGTTGTTGTTTCAAACGTTGTAGTTGGGTAGCTATACTTGCATCAAAGACTGTATCACCTAATTGAACAACGAATCCACCTTGAATGTTTTCGTCAGTCTCAGTTTCTAAACGTACCTGTTTCCCTGAATATGTACTTAGTTGTTCAATAAGTCGTTGTTCTTGTTCTTGTGAGATTGGTGTTGCAGTTTTAACTTTAGCAACAATTCTTCCAGCAGCTTCATCCACAATTGCTGAAAATACATCTATAATTGCAACCAAATAACGTTCTCGTTGCTTCTGTGCAAGTAGTTTAAGAAAATTAATTGTGAGTGGATTTAGATGATCAACAAATAATTGTTGAAACGTATCGCTCTTAAATTGTGGAGATAAAAGAGGTGTAGTGATAAATTCAGAAAACTCGTCCGATTCTTCAGTCAATTCTCTTATCTGATCAATATCGGAAACAGTAGAATCTAATTCCTCTTGTTCAACAGCAGCTTCGTATAGTGCTCGTGCATAAGGTTTTGCGACACGAATATCTCTCATTATAATTTTTTACCTTTTAACTGCTTTAACCATGAAAGTAAAACTGGATTGTTAAATTAATTTGGATCAACAGACAATCTACTTATGGAAGCATCAATGATATCCTGATGTCTTTCAGGAGTAAGTTCAGCACTGATGATTTTCCCTGCTGCATCAATAGCGAGATCTGCGACGACACCTCTGAGTTCAGAAATAGCTTCATTTTTTTCTCTTTGTATTTCTGCTCTGGCTCTTGTGATCTCTTCTTCAGCATCTTGTCGTGCTTGTGCGACAATCTGTTGTCGTTCAGAATTCCCTTGTTCAATTGCATCTTGAATTTTTGTCTGTGCTTCAGTTTCAATTTCACTCAAACGTTGTCGTGTTTCAGTGGTAAGACGATCTAATTCTTCACGATCAGTTTTTAATTGTTCCAACTGAGTGGTGATATCTGTTCGTCTCTCCTCTAATAGTCCCCCGACTTTTCCAAATACAAATTTCCAAAGTAATGCAAGGACTACCAAGAATCCAACTGCTTGAACCAATATAGCTTTTGGGTCTATCCCCAAGTCAGATAATAACCCTCCGCCAGCAGGTGCATCAGCTGCGAATGCACTACTTATACAAACGGACATAAGAATGAAACAAAATGAGTATATTTTTTTCATAAACGGTCTCAACTATGTAAAGTTCCACGCTATATGTAATTATTTCATTTTTAATTTATAGCGTGCAATAATCTAAAATACGTCAAATTGTTGGGGCAGTTAATTTTACTGATGCCCCAACGTTTTTGATATGATGTTTCTATTGATTGTCCATTTCAATATTTGCACTGTCACTCTGTGGTGCAACACGTGCAGCTTCAATTGCTTCTTGTACATCAATTGTGTTTGGATCTACGTCAACACCTGGTAGTTTTGGTAGTAAAAGAAAGAACATAAGCAATGCATAAATAACGAGTGATTCAATGAGAGCCAAACCGATAATCATTGCCGTTTGTATTTTCGCTGCTGATTCAGGTTGACGTGCAATTCCTTCAAGGGCAGTACTTGTTGCTGCACCTTGTGCTCTTGAGGCAAAAATAACTGCGATTGGTAAACCTAAGGTTACACCAAATGCTAATACTGCTAAGTAAATCATGAAATGTCCTCCTTGGACAGAAATAGACAAGTTATTACTTGTCGCATAGAAAATTAATGGTGCGCATCATGCGCTTCGTCATGGTGTTCTATAAACAGCACGATATATATAGTTGTTAAAAGTGTGAAAACGAACGCTTGTAAAAGACCTCCAAACATAGCAAAAAAGACCATCGGTACTTGAACTGGTATTGGTAAAATAAACCCACCAACTGATATTGCGCCGAGAACAGTAAGTTGTATAACTACTGATTTCTCACCAAATATATTTCCAAATAAACGTATAGCAAGTGATCCTGCGCGTGATAATTGAGCAACTACCTCAATTGGAAACATTAGAAATCCTAACCAAGATGGATTCCCAATAAGGTGTTTGAGATAACCCAGTACCCCATTTTCTTTTATTGCAATAATTTGAACACCGATAACAGCGGTTATACCGAGTGCAAGAGTAGTATTCAGGTCTGCAGTTGGTGCTTGAAAACCAGGGATGAGTCCGATGTAGTTTAGAGAGAGAATAAAAATGAAGAATGAACCAACAAAAGGTAAATATTTTTTTCCATCTTCCCCTAAGATACCACCAAAAAAATCCGTGATACCTCCAACAAACATTTCTAATAGTGTTTGACCTTTTCCTTCAGGAATAGGCTTTAATTTCCGTGTGACTAATATGAAGAAAATAGAAACAAATAGAACTACAAACAGAGTGTTTGGAATTAAATCTGGTTGATGCCATTTTACCGGTTCAGGAAAAATATCATTAGGGATTAATTCAGATATTGGAGAGAACCAAGAACGATAACCGTAGTGATGGATTGGTGTTTTACCATGCTCATCAGCTTCAGATGTATCTGTAGAGGGATCATCTGCTGCTAATGTTTGCGTTACTGCTATGAATGAGATAGCAATAACCAAGCAAATAAACGATATTTTTTTCATGTTGTATTATTTCTTAATATGCGGTTAATTAACCTTCTTTTATTTGTATTTATATACTATCATTGTTCATCAGGATCTATACCTTTAAAAGCATTCACCATTAAACCAATTGCCAAAATAATTATAGATCCCTGAACTAATATTATCCCTCCAGCAAAAGCGAAGGTATTTATCCATTCTAATCTAAATAAGAAGTAAAAGAGTAATCCGATTATTGTGTATTTTCCAAGTGCAATGAAACCGAGTAGATATTTTGTTTTTTGTGTCTTACCTGGTTTTACAAGACTTTTAATAAAGAACTCAATTGACCATAGAATACTTAATCCTATAATACTTCCAATGAGAAAACTCAGGAGCAGTTCATAATCGAGAAATAAGAGTACAATACTAATCGAAACTGTGAGACAAATAGTAAGGATATAGACTCTTTGGATAAATCGGTCACCAAATTCAAGTTTCGAACCCATGTAGTCAGGTGATCCTTTGCCAGTATAACATTGAAGCGTTCTTTAACCTTAATAACAATCTTCTTTAGTTTCATATATTTGTTGTACGGTCATACGTTGTTTATGAACTCGTAAGCCAATAACAATCGTAGCAACAATTCCGAGTGCCAGTCCGATAATTGAACTAAATTCAATGCTGTACACAGATCCACCGATCCAGCTTCCACCGAAATAACCAATACAAATGGCGAGGATTACTATTAATCCATGAGAAGCGAGATCGAACATCTTTACTTTAAACCTATTATTTTTTTCACCTAATTTGCTTTGGGAACGATTTACTACAAAGTAAGCTATGTAATTTATGGATATGACGAAGATTCCAAAGATGATACCTGTTGAAGTAATCAAGGATTTAAATAGGAAATAGAAAATAACCCCGAGTCCCGTATACCTTCCAATGGAAACCATCCGACGTTTTCGTTTTGCTGGCTCAGTATTATTGGAAAGATCAAGGTGTCGAGTTGCATATTCATTAGACCAGAATAGACCGAACCCAAGTGTACTGTTGATTAGAAAATGCGGGAGTGTTGAAGCGGGAAGTAATGAATTTTCACCCCTTAACATTGCTTCAATAATTTTAACAATGGTAAAAGTGAACAGACAAAAATAAATATTCTGAATAGTTTTGTCTTCAACTTTCAATACGGCAGTCATTATATTATAAACGACTCCTTTGTCAAGAAAAGGGTGTTCCCCGATTACATTAACCCTCATTCTTCTCTAATGTCTTGTATTTTTTGTGCTTCATCCCGTTGTTGTTTCTCTATGCGTTCCAGTTTTCGGTTCCAGCGTGCGACAGAGCGGAACATCTCTAAGAATCCCGCGGCAACTCCAATGCCAAAACCGATGTAAGATCCAATGTCAGGATTACCTAATTTTCCCCCTATCCACTTTCCTCCGAAAAACCCGATAGTGATAGCAAGTGCAAGTGTAATTCCTATAGAAGCGAGGTCAAACATTCCAATATTTTCATGTTTGATTTGGTCTAAACGGCGTTTAAACATAAGTGTTGCTCCCATACTACTATTGAGTTAGAATTACCAGTTAAGCAACGGTGTAAATTATACTACAAGAATAGTGAGAATGCAAAAATTAACAGAAATTTACATTTATCTATTTCTCAATCTTTATTAAAACTGCCCAGTGTGAATCAGTGGGTTGGGTTAATGTGATGTTATCCTTGAATGGTATTTCCTTCTCAAGTTTCCATTCGCTTTTGGCTATATTTAGCCATCTGAGTTTAACCGTTTTTGCATCTGGTTTTTTATCGACACTTAGATCAAGATCGACCGAACCATCTTTAGGGAAATATACGGCATATTCTTGACCTGGATTTGCTATTACATACGCTTCATTTTCTTCTCGGTTGGATAACAATTCATTGCTGGGTTCACAGTTAAAAACATCAATTTCGTTAGTAATCATTCTCATACTTTTGAGACTTGTTTGTGCTGTCTTAGTCAAACCGAGTCCGTTTGGGGGGCGGTGGAACCGTGCTGATGCGAGTCCACCAAATATATTTCGCCAGAACCGTTCCAATCCATTTCGTGTTGTGCCGTATTTCCCAGTGTCTGCACCGTAGATTTTAACATTATTCATTGGGCGGATGGGTGAAAGATCAGATCTATATTTCTGTGCGTTATCCCAATGCGTTTGTCGTTTCTGCATATTATTCTGTGATATATCGCAAAAAGAATAAATCTCAGGATGTTCTTTTGTATTTCGATGTTGTTCATGATATAGTTCCCATGGATTCCAACTCTCTGTCGTTTCAACACCTCTTCCTACTTCAGTGGCACGTTTTTTGATGTAAGTTGACCAATATTCACCCCATGCTGGTGTAACTGCAGTCTCGTTATCCATACAGTAGAGTATATGTCCATAAGGTAATGTCTCAGAGAGAAGTTTATCGACGTACTTTTCCTGATACTTTAACACAGTTTCTTGATTTCGTTCTTTTGGTACAGACCAGAAAAAATTGTTCTTTGTTGCGACAGGATGACTATCAACTTC
>JAGFCA010000081.1 GCA_022394755.1 Candidatus Poribacteria bacterium | reverse complement strand
TTACACATTTTGGATATGTAGGAGGGAACTCCGATTCCCGATTACCACTGAGTTAAGTCGCGATTCGGAGATCGCTCCTACAGCGGCGTGTATAATTGTTTTCATACTTCACCATAAATGAAGATTAATTTATTGAATCGGTAATAATCAAACGGGAAACCCCGTCCTTACGAAGATGTCTATTGAAAGAATTACCGAAATATTTATTTAATCTTCATGAAGTTTATACTACATTAAAGAGACATTAAATATTTGAAATGCTATTATGTTTGTTTTTTGTATTAGCGGTTTTGTAAGTTTATCCTAAAATTCTTGTATGCATGCATTCACAACTTTTGATCTTATCATGAATTATGCGCAGTATTGACTGCGAATTGTTCGTGGTGTTCTTGTAAAACCGTGATGATATCCTTTGTGTTTCTAATATCGCCATGATACCAAATTGTACGTTTTTTCACTTCGTGGTATCATTTGAATATTGGCTGTTAGAGTAGTGTGCATAAGGATTAGCAAGTAGTTTTTTATTTTGGAAAAATTTTAATTTGGTATCTTTTTGTTTTTGCGTTGTTGTTTAAAATGTTTGTCAATTCTGACAACAAATTTCACCATTTCGTTTATATATTTACATAATATTTCTGATCTATCTGTATGGCATTTGTCATGTGTAATCTGCAATAATTCTCGACACGTAACAGTTTAGGGTTATTTTGAGATAACCTTCAAAACTTATGTCAGGTATTGTAGTTTTCATTGTGGTTGTCCTCCAGTTTATTAATGTGATTATTATAACCCAAGTTGTCACCTATGCCCTGTAGGAGGGGTTTCCTAACCCCGAATAACAGGATTTGAACTAAGTCGGGGTTAGGAAACCCCTCCTACAACAATTTGTCATAGAAAACCCCTCATATAAATGAAAGGTAGCAACTTAGTGATCCGTCAAGTGTTAAATGAATGGTCTTGAAAGCAGTCGGGAATCGGAGTTCCCTCCTACCATAAACAGTTCATCGGTCCGTGTAATCTCTGAATCGCGAATAATAATAATATGTTGACGAAGCATTCGGTTATATTATACTCAATGAATTGGTTAGTTGAAAAGGTTTTTGGTATAGGGAACAATAGATTTCATGTATATTTACCATAGATTATCCTGACACATTGACACATCCGCAGGAATTTTAATGTGAATTGTGCAATTTAATCTTGTTTGAATATGAATCAAAAAGACGGGTGTTATAACCCGTCTTTATGGAAATGAATATGACACTGAATCATAAGAACGAAATCAAACTAATCACTCTCGATATGCCAACTCAGTTTGAAGCATATTTACGATTGTGTTCATGTTATGCCGCATCATACCGATATAAGTTCCTTCAGGTGTTCCAGGTGCTCCCATTGCATCCGAGAACAACCCACCACCAATATTAACTTTGAAACCTTTGCCTTCACAGCTGCTTGAACAGAGAATATGCCACGTGGCGGTGAGGATGTGTCAACGAACATCGTCGGAATTCCATTTTCAATTATATATGCTGCGAGGTCGCTAACATCAGCAATACCGACTTCATCTTCCGTATTAATTCCCAATAAACCGCGCACTTGAAACCCATAAGCCTTGCCAAGGTATCCAAACGCATCGTGTGTTGTTACAAGGACTCGGCACTTAATTGGAATCTGTGAAGAGAGTTTCTGCATCTCATAGTGCAGAGAAATCAATTGTGATAAGTAAGAATCTGCTTTGGAACGGTAATATTCAGCATTTTGTGAATCTCTTTGTAATAATGTGTCTTGCACCTTTTCTGTTGCCTTCATCCATAAAGACACGTCATGCCATACATGTGGGTCATACCCACCTATAAACTCAGATGTTTTTCGCAGTTGTGAACGATCTATCCCCTCAGTTATAGCAATTGCTTTCGTTTTATCTTTCATTTTATCAAAGACAGCTCCCGTTATTCTTACTTCGAGATGCAATCCGTTGTAGAAAATAATATCGGCTTCCTTCAGAACATTAGTATCTCTTGCAGTTGGTTTGTACAGGTGTGGGTCAACACCTTCTCCTATAATACCTGTAATGTCTATCTTATCTCCCCCAACATTTTCTACTATATCAGTAATCATACCAATTGTGCAGACAACATTCAATTTATTAGTAGCCTTATATTCAACATCTACATTTTTCTTTTCGCATCCACAGACAAACAAAGGTATGATTAATAACAATAACAAACAGAAATACATCCTTTTATTATTTGACAACACTTATTTAACTCCTTCCTAATCTTAGTTCTCGGTTTTTAATGTGTGAGCAATAAATTCGTAAGTCTATATACTGCTCAATGATGTGGAAACAAGCTTTTTCCATGTGAGGTGTATTTATACATGTGAGGTGTATTTATAGTGGTCTCTAAAAATAATGAGACACACTTTGAAAGACGGGCGAGGGGACCTCGCCCCTACGAACAGTCTTCTGTTAAAGGAAAAGTGTCTGATTAATTGTTGATTTTACTA
>JAGFCA010000184.1 GCA_022394755.1 Candidatus Poribacteria bacterium | reverse complement strand
TTTACAAATGAACACAGATGCCTATATCTATGGAGACAGATGGGTGCACTTCACATACAAGATGGGCATTTAGGAAAGCAAATTGTGAGAAGAACTCAAAACACCTCAAAAAAAATTTTAGAATTCAATTTCACTGCCTGTTAACCCTTGTAAATACTGGGGTTACAGGTGTTTTTCGCCTGATACCAACGGTATGCAATTTAATACCAAATGGTATTAAATGACAATGGAGACATCCCATAAATTTGATGTCTGAACTAACATTTTTAAGAGACCAAGATGACCAAGGTTTTAGTCTCTTAACATCAGAACATTCCCAAACAGAATGAAGTTGGATTCTAAGGTGAATATGGTAAACTATTAATAAGATGCGCTGTACTATAACGTGAGTTTGATAATCGACAAAGAAAGTTCAGTTTTCGAAAGTATCAATCCTATAGACTCAAAAAATACGGTTTCCCAACCACACCGGATTTGCAAAAATCCTTGATTGAAACATCAGAATCTGATTGATCAAAATTACGTTACTTTAAACAGGCTAATACGGAGGAGTAATGAAAACACGGACTTATTTCAGTTGTTTAATCTTATTGTTATTGATTTCAAATACTTTAGTATTGCACTCAGCTTTCGGTCAAGACGACTCTCTGGTTGAAAAGATATTAAATAAGCATAATGAAACACTAAAACAGAATAAAGTAAAGCATGTTCTACCAAATGCCTTAAAAGAACTTAAGGAAGATGAAATCCATGTTGAATTGATCCAGAAAGATCTGACCCAATTGTTTGCGAACCCAGACGGTTTTAAGGAAATATCAAATAAAATAGACGAAGAATTCATAACACTTCTAAAAGAAGATACCGGTGTACAAGCGATATTCAATGACCCAGATTTCCGCAGTCTGATACAAGACAAAGATGCAATTGGAGAACTTGCAAGACTCATCAAAGCTGATTGGCTTGAATTTAATATAAGAAATGTTCATATTATTCCGCTTTTGTTGATAGTTATATTGTGTCTTTTTACACTCGGTAAAGGGGCTGATTGGCTTGTTGATGAAGCGGTGGTGCTCTCTACACAGTGGGGGTTGGGTAAGGCTGTTATCGGTGCGACGATTGTCAGTGTTGGGACAACAACACCAGAAGCGGCAGTTTCTGTGCTATCCGCTATACAAGGAGAACCGGGACTCGCTCTCGGAAATGCAGTCG
>JAGFCA010000224.1 GCA_022394755.1 Candidatus Poribacteria bacterium | reverse complement strand
GTGAGTTTGAAAAGACTCATTGTACTCCGAATTATAAACTAACATCAGAGTGCACAAACTAACAGTTTGTGCTACAAAGGCTATCCTCAGGACAAAACAGTGTTTAGAGAACTGACATTTCTGATTTATCAAACTGGCGTTAAAAATACAAACAGAAGTATTCATTAGAAAAAAATGTTTGATATTGTTTACTTGATAAGACAATTCATTGGTTTTATCAGACGCTACCCCCGTACATTCACATTAATTGGTCTGTTGTGTTTGTTCGGTATCGGTATATGGGTAGGGAGAGAGATACGATTTGAGAAAATCCCTAATTATTTCAAGTCCTACACAGATCCTGTGCAATCTGATGAGACGAATCAGATCTTTCCGGGAATTACACATCGACAGATCTTAGACGATGGTGTTCTAACAAACATTCTTGCTATATCGGCAGATGCTGCAAGCGTTGGTCTATATCGTGCATTGAGTGCGGGGATAGGAACGGAATACTTGCGTTCATTTGCATCGAGATATAAAGCACCTATTGCTCTCAATGGTGGTTTTTTTGAGATGGCGGGTCAATTTCGTGGAGAATCTGTCGGTGCATTGAAAATAGATGGTGAATGGGTAAGTGAACCTGAACAAGGACGAGGGGTATTTGGATTCAAAACCGTTAATGACAAAATAGAAGCATATATAGACAGAATAATTCTTCGTCAAGAATTGGTTTTCAAGGATGGATCTACTATTGAAATTAATGGGATAAATCGTGGACGTTTGAGCAATGAATTAATTCTTTATCAACCGGATTTCCATGCAATTACCTTGACAATGCCTGACGGTATTGAAGTAGTAGTCAAAAATAAGAAAATAACAGATATACGTAATGGTGAGGGCAGTTCCCGCATTCCGTCTAATGGATATGTACTTTCAGCACACGGTAAGAAACGTGAGATATTGTTGTCCCAACTTAAGTTGGGTGATAGCGTAAATATTCGTGAAACGGTAATTCCAGAGGTCGTTGGTGAAAGTAAATTATGGGAAGGTTTATCACATGTAATTGGGGGTGGACCGTTGCTATTACGGAATGGTGTAATCTCTACTAAAGACGCGTACAAACGAGAAGGCTTTCAGTCTTCATTTTACGGATTTCCACATCCCCGTACTGCAGTAGGGAAAAAAGAAGATGGCACACTTCTGTTTGTAACGATAACAGGGGCAGAACCCGGGGTTCGTCGGGGTGTGACATTACCAAAACTTGGCAAACTGTTTCAGGAGTGGGAGGCAACGGATGCGATTAATCTTGATGGTGGATCTTCATCTATGATGATTATTCGGAATAAAGTTGTTAGTATTAAACCAAAACCCAAAGAGACAGAGTCCGCCTCTAAAGATAAATCCAAACGTGCCGAGAAGAAACCTGAACAAAGCAAAAGCGAGAAACAAACTGTCGACAAACAGAAGAAAGATTCTGCTGAACCCAATAACACAGATAAACCTAAGCAAGATATTGCTAAGAAACAAGTCCCTACAAAAAAGCGATCTGGTGAAAAATCAAAAGAAGAATCAAACGAAAAAAAACAGACAGAAACAGACAATAGCCCCGTCAAAAAAGAGATTGTTGAACAGAGAAAATATGGTTATGGTAATCTTCGGATTAGACCTACCCCGAGAAATTACGGACGCTCCATTTCTGATGCAATTCTAATATTTCCTCGGAAACAAAATACACCAAATAAGAAAGCAGAATAGAGACGTTCGGAGTTAACAACACGGTTATTTAGTTTTAAGAATTTCCTGTACATGTATGTTACTCAGAGTTCATCTTGTAGGTTGTATTGGTGAGTGATAGGGTTTCTACACACCTTTCGCCCCTCCGGGGCTTAGGGTCTTAGTCAGTGATTTGGATTGAGTTCGATTAACCAATATGAACAATACATATCGGGTATCGCTACGTTCCACTCCGACCTATAAATAATTCACGAATGTGAACATTATAGAAGAAAATACCGAAAACTAAATAACCCTG
>JAGFCA010000079.1 GCA_022394755.1 Candidatus Poribacteria bacterium | reverse complement strand
TATGACTTTAAATTGTTTAGCAGCCATAATAGACTCCAAGGTAAATGAATAATTATCTTGAGTCTAAGTATACAATTATTTGAATAAACTATCAAAATTAAGTTGACTTTACACTAGTCTAACCGCACTATAAGCCTGACCTTATGGCATTTTCAATTTATATACCTACATTTTTACATACCTTATATAGGTATTATATATTATGATACATATATGATATATGTATGAGTCCCGTAGGGACGGTATGTTTATAGAAAACCATAACGCGTATATCTTGAGTCCCGTAGGGACGGAATGTATATTATAATAGACAATATTTTATAATAATAACGTCATCCATCCCGGTTGGTGCGGTTTCCTGGGGAACACCCGGTGAATGCCATAAGGCATTCAAACCGTTGAATCTGATTCACCCTACCGAATGCAAATATTGACTTACTAAACTCACGATGAATTTATATAATAATCGTTATAACCCAAGCTGATAGCATCCCTTCAGGGAAACCGAAACTACCATTTCTATATAGATAATGTTTTAGGGAAGGCTTATAGTTTAATCGTGACGTAATGCTTCAGTAGGGGTGAGACTTGCTGCTTTATTGGCGGGGTAAATACCGAAGAATACTCCAATAAAGGCGGAAACACCGAAGGCTATCAAGGCTGCTTGTAAAGATACAACTGCAGGCCAATCGGCATCCTTAATCATGAATTTTGAGATAATCCAACCAGAACCTGTTGCTAATCCACTCCCAATGAAAATTCCGATTATTCCGCCACAGATACTTAGAACTATTGCTTCAATAAGGAATTGTAATAGAATATCCAAACGTCTTGCACCGAGTGCTTTTCTCAATCCAATTTCACGTGTCCTTTCTGTTACAGAAACCAACATTATATTCATTATTCCAATACCGCCTACGAATAACGCTATACTTGCCACTGCACCAAGCAAAATTTGAACAATATTACTTACATTACCTACCTGTTCAATAATCTGCTTCGCAGTGAAAAAATCGAAGTATTTTTCATCAGTATGTTGTTGACGGAATGCAACCTTAATTTCTGCAACTGCTTGTTCAACAAGATCAAAACTCTTAGCTTGTGCAAACAGAACTAACCAGCCTCTCATTTGACCAAGAAAACGAGACTGCATAGTGGAGATAGGTATAACAACTCTATTATCCCAACCTTCGGTCGCCATCATATTCCCTTTCTCTTCCATGATACCGACGACCGTAAATCTCTCAGACCCAATTTTTAACTCTCTTCCGATTGGATCTTCCATCTCAAATAGATCTTTATGAACTTCAGAACCGATTACACAGACGGGGTCAATACGGTTGATATCGTCTTCAGAGATAAACCTTCCATATTCATAAAACCAGTTGTTTACATCTTGGTAAGATGGAGTTACACCTTGAACCTGAAGTGATTGATTTCTATGTTTATAGGCTACTCTTAGATTCTGTGAGGCTTGTACTGTTGCTGTCTTCAGGGATGGACAGTATTCCATAATAAAATCTAAATCCTCGTATTCTATAAATTCTGGCACTTTATTACGCATATATCTGCCATCATCTCTACGGATAAATTCTCTACGGAAACAGACTATCATCCCCGCACCGCCTGTACGTTCCATTTCTATGAGAATTAAATGTTCAGCACCACCCCCAACTGAAACTACAGATACTACAGCAGCAATACCTATAATTATACCGAGGGTAGTTAAGACTGACCGTAATTTGTTTCTACGGAGCGCAGATAAACCGACACTTATACCTTGTGAAATCTGCATATCATTTAATTCCCATCAGAAATTATTGTTCATTAGGTTTCATGGATTCACCATGTAGTAAGAATGCACGAATATCATATCGTCCGGGACGTTCTACTGGAAGATCTCCGTTCTCAATCATTAAATCTAACGGATTGGCATGTGTCCGTAAAGGTAATTGAACGACTTCATGCATACGTGCCGATTCATAAATTGCCATGATTATTTCCACGGCGGCGCGTCCGTGTACCGCTGCACCACGATGTTCTGCTTTATCTTCAATCCATTCCACTAATTCTTGTGCTTGTGCAACATGTTGATTTGTTCCATCTGAAGGTCGTTCTTCCCAGTCAGATGCTTTATTATTTAACAGACGGACACGTCCTTCTGTTACATCAGCAATTCCATCTGACCCGTATACTATTCCGCCTTGGTAATTCGGTCTTCCAATTTCCTGCATGAGCATTCCAATACATCCACCTTCAAAACCAACTATACCAGCACTTCTATCCTCTATTTGTATATCCCGTTCATACCGTTCGGTTTTTCGTTCAACATTACCGATAACCCATTGTGGGGCAGGATCACCTAACACATACCGCATCATATCAAATAGATGGGAACAATCATTCAAAAGTCCTTGTCCACCATGACAGACAATCTGTCTCGGTTCTCCTATTGCACCTTCAGCAATTAGATTCCGTGCATCAGTCCATGCGGAATTAAATCTTCTTTGATGTCCTATTACAACCTTGACATTGTTTCTTCGTGCAGCAATTAACATGTCATCACATTCACCGAGAGAGATTCCCATTGGCTTTTCACATAATACTGCCTTAGGAGACCTGGCACATGCGGCAATAGTCATTGGTGCATGAAGTTTATGCCATGTTGCTATACTTACAATGTCAAGATTCTCTTTATCTAACATCTCACGTGGATTTAAATAACAATTGTCTTCTGATACACCATAAGCTTCTGAAAAGTTGTCGAGGGCAGCTTGGATTGGATCTGCAAGCGCAACAATCTCTGTTTCCTCTACACCTTGATACCCACCTGCATGTGCTCTCGCTATTCCTCCACATCCAATAATTCCAACCCGATATTTTGAGGCCATTTCTTTCTCCCAAAAAGCTAAAATTATTAATAAAGAAATGGCACACATATAAGTATACCATTTCTTTATTCTTCAACAATTTATTTCATTGCTTCGATTATCTCAACTTGTGATTTATTAAATAAGGAAGCAACTTGAACAAGATCAAGAATATTTACTATTCCGTCCATATTTACATCACCAATAAGATTTTCACCTGATTCACCAAACTGATTGGATACAAGCACTAAATCCAAGATATTAACTATACCATCAGCATTCAAGTCCCATACAACTGGATCTATCGTCGTGGTTGTAATGACACTTGCAGATTTAGTTGGGTCTCCTTTAGATTTAGCCTTAACTATGATTTCATAATCAGACGGTTTAGTAAATGAATCACCTGCGGCTATGAATGTTACAGTTACAGATGAACCCGGTGCTACAGTGATCTCAGCATCGCTTGTGGATACTTCTTGGTCTAATGTAACTTTAAATGAACCGAGGACGCTTCCTTCTATCCCTACTTGTGCTGATGAACTCAAGAAAATAGTATCTTCTATATTTCCAGTATTGGTTAACGTCAGTTTGTAACTGACACCTCTAAGGATGTCTGTAGTATTACCTTCAAGTTCATCTTCACTGGATAACATCACTCCATATACTGCACCAATTTCTATTGAAATATCTGAAGCAACAGTTATCGCATTATCACCAACAGATGTACCTGTTACATTAAGTGTATAATTACCAGCTGTCAGTCCGGTGGTAGACACAGTTAGGGTTATATCTTTTGATGATCCTGGTGGTAGTGTTACCGATTCTTGGCTGAGTGTCCCTGTAACATCACCTGTTGTAGAAAGATTAATTACATCATCTGTATTACCGTTGTTGGTAAGTGTAAATATATAACCTATACTCCCTTCAGTAATATCAGTTTGTTTTTCGGGAGTCGTAATTGAAATATCATAGACAGGTAGGATAGTTGTTGTTGTGGTAATATCTGCTGTCTTATCTGTATTTCCTTGTGAGATGGCAGTAATTTTCACAGAATACTCACCTGCTAATGATACTTCACCGGCTGGGATAGTCAATATCACTTCTGTTGATGAGTTATAAGATAGTGACACAGTCGATTGGCTCAATGTACCTGAAACATCTCCAGATGTTGATAGGTCAATAACATCTTCTGTATTCCCTGTGTTAGAAACAGTGAATTTGTAAGTAATCCCATCACTTGCATCAGAAGTTTCAGATGTTAAATCTCCTACTCCAGAAACTGTTACGCCGTATACAGGGAGTATGGTTGTGGCTGTGGTTACATTTGTAGTCTTGGAACTATCATTATTGGAAGTTGCAGTAACTATCACATTATAATTCCCTGCAATTGCTAATCCCGATCCGGGTATTGTTAAGGTGACTTCTGCTGAAGAACCGGAAGAAAGAGTTAATGTAGTTTGACTTAAACTGGCTGTAACATCACCAGATGTAGAGAGATTAATCTGATCAGACGTATTTCCTGTGTTTGTAACTCTAAACTTATATAACACACCGGTACTTGCATCCGTCGTTTTTATTGATAATTCACCAACACCCGATAGGTTAACTCCATAAATCGGTAATATCGTTGTAGATGTAGTGATTTCAGCGGATTTTGTTGGCTCACTTTTTGATAATGCGGTCACGGTGATAGGATAATCACCTACCTGGGTAAGTAAGTCCCCAGAAGCAATGAATATGATTTCTGTAGATTCGCCAGCATCTAAATCAATTTCTAACTGTGATGTAGGAATATCTTGAGAATCTGCTTTTTTAAATGAACCAAGTACAGCACCACCTATACCTACCTCAGCAGATGACCCAAGGAGAATTGTATCCTCAACATTCCCTGTATTCGTTACCATCAGTCTATATTCTACACCAGTATTTGCATCTGTTGTTTCTTTTTTTAATACATTACTGGATAAGGATACACCATGAGTTATGATTTCTGATGTTGCTGTCTGTGTATAAATATAATCATCACCAGGAACATAATTACCATTGGATGCATTTCCTGCTGTATAGAATGTTATATGACCCACATCTGTATCAGGAGCAGTCCATTTAAATAGCCAACTATTCTTGTTCTGTTTTCCTTTAAAGTTACCAGTATTGGTATGTTTGATATATTGCCGATCATTAGTTTCGGTGATTTGTGTATTACTATCTGGTTTAGAGAATGTTCCAGCACGGGTGTTATCACTATTGAGTGCAGTCATCTCAAATCCCCATTTGGATTGGCCAGAATGCGTTAATTCAACAATAATATCATAAACCATACCTGGAGTATAAATTTCAGGTACTGTCAAAACTAATGCTCCATCGCCAGAATTTAACGGATTACCAGCATGACACCCGGCAGTAGCACAAGTTAACTCATCCGGTGCACCTGTTCTTTCATCTGGTGGACCAGCAGAAAAAGCGAATATATTATTGTTTAATGAGAATAAACAACCAAATATTATGAGTATTGAAAGAAAATATTTCATAGTTTTCTAATTCTAATTGAATTCCTTGTAATCACATGAAAAAACGCCCCCACCGCCGACGCTAATCGGTATAGATTTGCAGTCGGAAAACCGGCAGTCGGGGCGTTTTTAATTATTTGTGTCTAATTACTTGAACTTACTTCAAGATAACCATACGGCGTGTAGATGAGATATTATCAGTTTGGAGTGTGTAGAAATAAATACCACTCGAAACAGATTCACCTGCGTCGTTTTTGCCATCCCAATAGGCTGCAGACGAAGGTTGCATGTATGAACCTACTGACTGATGACCTAAGTTAAGAGAGCGTACAGTATGGCCAGAAACATCAAATATTGTGATGGATACATTAGAATCCTTACTCAATTGATAAGGTATCCAAGTTTCTGGGTTGAACGGATTCGGGAAGTTTTGTCCAAGAATTGTTTCTTGTGGACGTACATCACCGACTCGTAATTGTACTGTAAGATATGCATTATGGATATCTGAAGTTTGTACAGTGCGTTGGAATGGACCAGATACAGTTGTTCCCTCTTGATCAAGTAGAGAGATCTCAATCTTATCACCAGCTTCAACAACACTCTTACGATTCAAGTCTGCCCAAACAGCTGAGACACTTCCATCTTCACCTGTAACTTTTTCAGTTGCAACTGTTCCAGTACGAAGATTCTTAGCAACGACTGTATAGGACATTCCTGGTTGGATATCTTTCAATTCACTTGAAACGATAAATGCCCAAGCATTTTTCAAGATAGAAAGAGTTGGTGCTGCTGCTTCTTCTTCCGTTTCCTGTGATTCGTTTGACCATGCATAGCCGGAGAATGTTACAGGTCCACCTTCAGGTGTATTCACGATGTAACCTTGTCCACCTTCAATACCGAAACCATCATCTTCATCAATAGCAACGTAGCCGACGAAACTTTGTGTCTCAGGATCTAATTTGATGACTACTGTTGCTCCAACTAATTCAGCAAGCGATTTTGCTGTATAGGGTTCGGTTGGCATTAATGGAACAGATATCATATTTAGACCAGCTTCAAGTGCAACATCATAAGTTGGTACAACTGGTTCTGGTTCTGGTTCTGGTTCTGGAACATAAGGTTCAATTGTAAGTGTTGCTGTAGGTTCAGTCCATGCGAATGATGCTGCAACTTGACCAACACCCATAATTCCAGCATGAGAGGTTATAACGCCACCTTCAGTAGGAACGCGTGCATTACTACCTTCTGGGTCTTCATCAGCACTGAGTCCAATGGGTCCGGGGATATCAGAACCACGTTCTGTATTCTGTTCACTACCTGCATCATAAGCCATAAGCTCAAGAGTGGTCATTACTGGCATGCCTGCTTCGTCATAGAGTGCGACATCAGTTGCACCAATGAATGCATCATTTGTAGATACCAACATAGTTGCAAATGAAAGAGCAGAATTTACCGAATCCGCGGCAACCATTACGCTTACAGAAGTTCCTGGTAAGACCAATCCTTCTCCCATAACTGGTGTAGCACCAGCAGCTGCAGCGATAGCAGCGAGTCCAGATGTATCTCCACCTTCAGCAAGTAAGACCAATGCTTCAGAAGCGGGTTGTCCAACTTCATAAATCTTAGCACCTGCAATATGTGCAGCAAAAATTGGTGGTGAGAAAATTTGACCGCCTACACCTGGTTCACCTACAGTAAGGTTGGAAAGTGTAATCTTAAATATTTGAGGTTCAGGAACGACAGGTTCGGTTGGAGTTTCAACTTCAGGAGTTTCAACATCAATTGGCTCATCAGCCTCAGTTGTGTCATCAGCTTCAGTTGTGTCATCAGCCTCAGTGGCATCATCAGCTTCAGTTGTGTCATCAGCTTCAGTTGTGTCATCAGCTTCAGTTGTGTCATCAGCCTCAGTGGCATCATCAGCTTC
>JAGFCA010000135.1 GCA_022394755.1 Candidatus Poribacteria bacterium | reverse complement strand
GCTACTTAAGTTTTCTTTAATCATTGCTTCTTCCTTCTTAAGTCGGTTACGTGCACGATGAAGCTTACTCCGAACTGTGTTGGAAGACATTCCTAAAAACTTACCAATCTCTTCACACGTTAAGCCTGCGAGGTAATGCATCGTTACCACTGTCCGTTCACTTTCGCGGAGTTTATTGAGTAACTTCCGAACAATTTCTCGACGATTCTGATTCGCTGCTTCTTCACGTTGACGAGACGTATATTCGGAATAATACACCTCTTCTAATTCCATTGGGTCTGTCTCCTCCAGAGATTGTATTTGTAACTTCTTCTTCCGGTGCAACATGTTACACTTATTACTGGTAATGACATAGAGCCATCCTGCAAATCGGTTGTGATGTGTGAGGGTTGCAAGTTTTTGATACGCAGTGACGAAAGCATCTTGTGTTATCTCTTGTGCGATGTGGAAATCACCAATTTTCTGCCACGCCAAAGCGTGTATCTGTTCTTGGTATTTTTCCACAAGTAAAGCAAAAGCCTGCTGATCACCTTCAAGTGTGCGTTCAATCAATTCAGAATCATTATGTTTCATGGAACACCTCACAAATAGACTAATCTTTTAATATAAAGATGCTATTTTGCTTTTGAATGTTGCATTTAGCAGAAAAAAGCACGTAATTGAAAGAGAAAGACGAATTTTGTGCAGTTTCTCTCAGTGAAAACTATGAAGGAATTTCTATTATGGAAAGTTTTGCTTTAAAAGGATAGCATATAGTTTGATAATTGCCAACTATAGTAAATTAGATTTCATACTTTTAAGATGGTTGGGAATGACTCGTGCAAAGAAGAAAGGCGCGCTTGGAAGCGCGCCTATAATCTTGGGAATCGACCAATCCTGAAAATCTTGGTTTTGAGGATTAACGATCTGTTTCTTCCTGCGATTCTAATACCTGCGATGGTATTGTTATTGTCCTACCTGTTGGACTCCTAATGCTTGTGGTTGAGCGTCTTCTTAGGATGCCAAACAACCTTTTTTCATAATAGGATAAATCCAATAGTGGAAGATCCATTTCTGATAGTTCTCTATAGTAATTCCTATCAATATAAGTCAAGACCCCATCCCACCGCATTGTAATCTCTGCATCTTCTGGTTTTTCATTTAAAATAAGTTCTAACACACCACTTGATCGTTGATAAGTTGAAGTCCTTGCGCGTGTATGTGTTGAATATCCATCCACATATACTATTGATTTAGGCAATTCCCACATCTTGCCATTGGTAAGTTCATGACTGGGTTCGCCAAGTTTCTTAATAGCCTTTTGGATAAGATTTTGTGCATTTGTAGTCGGCTTTTGCGTCATATATCCAGCAGAGCGTAATCTTTTACCACGAAAAGTATACACAAGGAAAACAGGAACTTGGTCAATTATAGATTTGTAAACAAGTAGATCCGGTGTTCGCAAATGCACCCCTTTACCTTGTTCAAGTAACATTACACGTTCCTGCGTGTAACCCCACCGCACTTCACGAAAATCATAATAGCCTTGCATATCTTCAGAAACTACGTTGTTAAAGGTGGAACACCCTATGAAAAGCGTTGATATAATTAGTATTCCAAAAAAGGAACTAAGTTTTGCGATACTCACTACGGTCAATCCTCCTTTTTAAATATGGTAAATGCTCAAATGATAATAATCAAATGGTCCAGACCAATACTTACATAATTGAGGGGTGTGCATAATTGAATTTAGTCAGGATATAGGTTATACTCTTATAAAAGTATAATTCAAAAGGAGTATTAACCATGAGTTATCCTGACCAGAAGTATTATATCACATTTTTCTTTCA
>JAGFCA010000088.1 GCA_022394755.1 Candidatus Poribacteria bacterium | reverse complement strand
CACTTCCCAGTTTGCGCACACAGTACTGCACAAACTGGAAGTTTGTGCTACAGCATAGTCCTGCGGTTTAGGTTTAGCGAACCAGAAGTGTGCTTATGTTTTTGGATTTTACTATAGTTTGCGGTACAGAAGTGTCTCATTCAATTGTCCGTTTTACTATAAGTAACAAGAATATAATCACACCACCCATTACCCATCCCCAATGCACAATCTTTGATAATTGTTCAGAAAGTTGTCGGTTAGATTCGCTTAGGATGGTATTGATGTTTTCTGTGGAGATATTGATTTTCTCAATAAGAGAGTGATTATCTTCAGATTCCCATTGAAGTCTTTCAATTTGCTCGTTAGAATTTTTTAGATCAGATTTCACATCATTTATTGCACTATGCAGGTCATCTATCATGGATGGTTGATCTTCTGATCCGATAAGTGTTCTTGTCTGTTGTTGCAAAAATTCCAGACGTTTATTAGCCCTTTGTAATGGATCTTCAATTGCATCAAAAGGGATGGTACCATCAAAGTCAGGGAACCATTCGGGATGATCTTTTGTAAGTCTCTCAACTTGTGCATTGAAACTTTCGGGATAAATCATTAGCGCGTATGGGTCTTCATAATCCCTACAACATTGTCTCAACTCCTCTCTAATATTTTCATTCATATAGAGTTTTGTATTATATATCGCAACATTAAGGAATTTGTCATTGTCTTTTTCAAACAATTCTCTTACTTCTTCTGGTTTGTGTGCACGGAATCTATTATAATATGACAGTCTCAAAGCAAGGTCATCGTTATCTTTTAATGATTCAAATTCGGTTCCACCAATCAATTTTGCGAGGACATAGCGGCACTTCAAATACACATTCAAATACACATCAGAAGACTCATCGTTCTCTCCTTCCCATCTTTTTATTGTTGCGAACACATCCATATCATGAGGTTTGTTTGGAACTAAATTTTCTCCAAGATGAGAAAGGACTGCTGCAGAGTCTTTATTCACCGGCAGCGTTTCAAACAGTTTCCAACCAGTTGAGAATACTTGTTGATATGATCCAAATTCATAGAAATCCCATGGTAATTTATCAAGCGAGGTGCTTATCCGTGGATTAGAAATAGTAAACGCTATTGTCTTAAGCCATTGTTCATCAGTCAAGTCTTTAAACCACCTATCTTTTTCATATAATGATGTCAGAAAAGTATCATCAATAGTTTGATTTTTTAAAAGATATTGCAGTAATTCTTCATCAAAGGAATCAAGGATTTCTGTTAAGACTTCATCAACCCAAGAATATAAAAGCCGAATACTGAAGGTACCTGTTAGTAGTGCTTTCTTTATTGTCCTATCACCATCCCTAAAAAGACATAGTGATTGCTTGTCTGGTAATGTTGCATATAAAGCCAACCCAAGGTTTACTAAAGGTTCATTACGATTAATCAGTACTGTTATTATTTCTTCGTCTGAATCGGAATAGTCAGGTTTTTGTCTCTTTAACCATTTAAATACTGAATTTGCGTCAGTATGTGTGAACCAGTATTTCAAAAATTCTTGATTTTCCATTTCTGGATCTATTGACATGATTACCTCCGAAAATAGATCTACTGAGGGTGTTAACCAAATAATGATGCAAGAATTAGCGAGATACCCTCTGTATCTCGCTGCATCATCCCAATTGAGACAATAATAACATTTATGACAAAAGTGGTCAATGCAAAATCAGACTGATTTTGCATTGACTTATATAACTATAGTAAACTTTAGAATTAATGATACATGTTTATAACTTCATCAATGGTTATATCAGCATTGTATTCTCTGAG
>JAGFCA010000219.1 GCA_022394755.1 Candidatus Poribacteria bacterium | reverse complement strand
GTATGACTTTAAATTGTTTAGCAGCCATAATAGACTCCAAGGTAAATGAATAATTATCTTGAGTCTAAGTATACAATTATTTGAATAAACTATCAAAATTAAGTTGACTTTACACTACTATAGTTTAGGAAATTTCAGAGAGGATACAACCAAATTTCAAAGTGTTATGGTATTTTCGACATTTTACCCCCGATAATCTAATTCCAAAAAAGATTTTTGGATAATATAAAGGGTTGCCCAGGGGAACGCCAAATGGTGTGCAGACGCAAGGGAATGTCTAAACGACATTCATACCCGGGGAATGCGCTACGGCATTCATATCGTTGATTCCTGATTCCTGATCTTATTCTGCTTCGAGGGGACAAAATGTGTGAAATCCTATTCAAATTCGGGGATCAAACAATAATATTGCAAGACCGATTCTCCGCGTAATCCTGTATCATCCGCGATTCAAAAAAGAAAACCATCACTATCCAAAACCTTCTTCTCCGTGTAATCCGAGATTCTGACATAAGGGACAAATAGCAGTCGACTATCAGCGTTTCAGATAACATGCATAATACATAAAAATAAATTGAAGAAAATAAATGACAAAGCAACTAATATCATAAAGGCAAATGTACATTGACATAAAAACTCACGTTACAATAACATATAGAGAATTATTATAATACATAGTAGTAAAATAAAGTGTAGTATAATCTAATCCAATAATCTGATTTTTCAGGAGTGAATCTGCCGATAAATATTATGTTATGAGAATATTTAATAGTAAAAACAGAATCATCGCTCATCAAGGAAAACTACAAAATTGTAACTTTTTTCAAATTTTAGAATTAGAGGTTTAATTCGCTACAAACCCAGACAGAGACTAATAGGAAAGGCAGTGTAGTAACAAAAGACAATCCTACACTTTGTAGGAAAAGTGTAACATTTTCTCACACATCTAATAAAATGTACTAAGTAGAAAAAACGATAAAATCATCTTAATAATGTAATAGCTATGATTTAATACTACTGTAAACTGCATACTGAAAACCAATAACTGGAATCTATAAAATATACACATGGAAAATACGATTTTTATGCCAAAAACTTTACATACCCTCACGGTACAATAACGTTGACATAATCTATCTTATATGATAGACTTCTCGGAGAATTTTTCTGACAAATCCAGAATAAAATAGCGTGGAGACGCATACGTGATACAAACTGATCGAAAACAATCAGGTTTAACACTCGTTCAGATTTTAATCGTCGTTGTTGTTATAGTTGTTGTTGCTGCAGTAATCTTAGCACCTCGATTACTTGGACAAGCAGGTCGTGCATTGCAGACGAAAGCAGCTGAGGATATTGAAACACTTGGCATTGCACTTGATAGGTATGCCAAAGATAATGGTGATTATCCTTCAACAGAACAAGGGTTAAAAGCTCTTTGGGAACAACCCGAAGAACCTCCCCTTCCAATAAATTGGTTAGGTCCATACATTCAAATTCCCATTACAACTGACCCATGGGCAAATCAATACATATATGTTCGTCCCGGGATACATGATCAATATGGATACGACCTACTCTCTTTTGGTAGTGATGGTTTAGAGGGTGGAACTGGTGAAGCGGAAGATGTCGTCAGTTGGATACGACGTGATGAATGACACTCGATAACACTTGATGATACTCTAAATCCGTTTTTCTGAATTAGTATAAACAGAAATCGTTTCACAGATAATGGGAGTATAAATCATGAAAATCACCCAAATTGAGGTAATCAGGGTTAGAGTTCCATATCATGATGGTATTTATGATTTGATGAAGAATCGTAATCTATACCAGATTGACCATGTTTTTAAAGTCCATACTGATGAAGGAATTATTGGAATCGGAGACGGTTCATTTCAATCGGATGAAACAATTCAACGGTATATTGGTAAGAATCCGTTTGAATATATGAATGGATGGGCGCCGACACCCCTTCAACAAGCATTTTACGACATAATGGGAAAGGCTCTTGGTGTTCCTGTACATCAACTGTTGGGTGAAAAACACAACGATAAAGCATCATTTGGGTATTGGTCTATTGACATGACACCTGAAGAATGGGCTGCTGAAGCACAACATGCATATAAACTTGGTTATAGACTGCATAAAATCAAAGCGCGTCCTTGGTTTGAAGTACTTGAACAGGTACAAGCTATTTCAGATGTAGTACCAGATGACTTTCAACTTCGCGTGGATGCCAACGATTCTTTTGAAACTCCTGAAAGTACGCTTGAGGTCGCAAGGCAGCTAAAAGATTTTAATATTGAATCCTTCGAAACACCGATTCCACAACCCAATATAGAAGGATACAAAGAAATCAAAGCACAGACCGACATGCCGATAACAATACACTTCGGTAATCCCGATCCCGTTGAAGCAATTCGGGCAAAAATGAACGATTCATTTATTATTGCATATCCTGATTCACGGGCTGCAAATGCTATACGTGAAGGAACGATCTCACATGCTGCGCACCTTCCTGTGTGGATACAAATTGTGGGTTTGGGAATCACAACTGCCTATGTGATGCATCTTACAGCAGTTATGCCGAATGCAACAATGCCATCAATGACATTAAATGCATTACGCGCATTCGATATTGTCACGCCTTCAACCATTCCGCTTGAAGGAGGGTACATCACTATTCCTGATAAACCCGGTTTAGGTGTAGAATTGGATGAGGATGCAGTTGATAATTGTCGTGAATAGGTCATCGCTTACTTAATATAATTATTTGTAATCGAATCTTAATATTGTGGTGTAATAGTTAGGAGGAGAAACATGGTTAGAAAAGCTATTCTATACATAACATTAATCATTATAAGTACGTCCTTTACTGTACATGCAGCTAAAAAAGGGTTGATTAGTGCTTGGTTATTTGAAGAAAATGGTGGAAATGTTATAAAAGATATTGTCAGCGGACACGATGGAGAAGTAAAGGGAACTCTAAAATGGGTCGCAGATGGTAAAATGGGAAAAGCATTACAATTCCCAGGAAAAGGCGACAGTTATGTACGAATTGATCATGACGACGACTTCAACGCTGACCCATACTCTTTTGTCGCTTGGGTAAAATTGAATGCTGCATCATGGCAATACGTGGTTTGGCGTAATGGCGATCAATGGCCCGAACCTAAAGAACTTCGACACCTGGATATTTGGATTCACGATGCTGACTATCCTGTTTTTATGTGGAACGCAGCCCAAGGAAATGGCCGCATAGAAGGCAAAACTGTTGTTGCTGATGGTACTTGGCATCACATTGCAAAAATATACGATGGAAAAAATGTTCAGATGTATATTGATGGTAAATTAGAAGAAGAAAAACCAAGTGGTGGCGAAATAATAAAAAATGTATCTCCAATTTGGATAGGGGCACGTCCAGGCAATGTCGCAGCCACAGGATTGTTTGATGAAGTTGGTTTCTTCAAAGAAGCACTTACAAAAAATGAACTTAATGACGTAATGAATACTGGATTAGCTGAATATGCTGCTGTTGAGGCTGCTGGGAAAGCTACAACAACATGGGGCTTTTTGAAAAATACAAAATAATTATTCAGCAAATACTATAAGCTAAAAATAATGGAGAAAAACGCATTATGCAAATGCATTTAGGTGGTGAATGGGTTGATAAGTCTGACAAAATCGATGTTCTCAGTCCCTTTGATGGTTCGGTTGTTGATACCGTTCCAAGAGGTGATGCTAACGACGTTGAAACGGCTATTCAAACTGCAGAACGCGGCGCGAAAATAATGGCTGCGTTGACTGGGTATGAACGGTATGAGATATTAAGAAAAGTCGCAGACCTGATGGTAGAAAAGGCTGATGAACTTGCTGAAGTTATTACACGAGAAGAAGGTAAGATTTTAGCTGAAGCAACTGTTGAAGCAACTCGAGCATCTGAAATTATCGCTTTGTCTGCAGAAGAAGCAAAACGATTGACCGGGGAGACAATACCTCTTGAAGGTGCTCCGGGTGTAAAGAATAAACTCGGTTTTACTGTTCGCGTCCCGTGTGGAATTGTCGCAGGGATTAGTCCTTTCAATTTTCCGCTTCACCTTGTCTGTCATAAAGCAGGTCCAGCAATTGCTGGTGGAAATGCGATTATTATCAAACCCGCAACAGATACACCTCTATCTGCACTTAAATTAGTAGAACTCTTTTTAGAGGCTGGAACACCTCCAGAAGCAATACAATGTGTTACTGGTCCTGGTGGTGAAATTGGAGATACACTCTGTGCTGATCGTCGTGTGCGGAAGATCACCTTTACTGGAAGCCGGGATGTCGGAGAACATATCTGTAAAGTCGCTGGTTTGAAAAGGGTTACGATGGAACTCGGTTCTAATTCACCACTTATTGTTATGCCCGATGCCGATCCAGAGAAAGTTGCTCGTGCTGCCGCTGCATCCGGCTATTCTAATGCTGGACAAGTATGTATCTCAACACAACGGGTCATTGCTCATGAGAAAATCTACGGTGATTTCTTAGATGCATTCCAAAAAGAAGTCTCACAGATTGGTATCGGAAATCCTTTGGAAGATGGAGTTCGTATGGGACCAATGATTCGAGAAAATGATGCAACTCGTGTAGCTGAATGGATTCAGGAAGCTGTATCAGATGGGGCTGAACTACTCGCCGGTGGTGAAAAACAAGACCAGTTTGTTACACCTGCTATCTTGGCAAATGTAAAACCAGAAATGAAAATCTCTTGTGATGAAGTCTTTGGTCCAGCAGTTGGGGTTACCCGTGTAAACGATATTGACGAAGCGATCGCACTTGCTAACGATACCAATTATGGCTTGAGTGCCGCTATATTTACACAGAACGTTGATTGGGCAATGCGTTTTGTCCGTGAGGTAGAATCTGGAAATTTAATGGTTAACTGGGGAACACAGTGGCGTGCTGACCTAATGCCTTATGGTGGTGTTAAAGAGAGTGGTATGGGTAAAGAAGGTCCTAAATATGCCATTGAAGAAATGACAGAATTGAAAATGGCTATCTTCCATTTAGACAGCTAAGTTTATAGATTATTAGCATTTTAAACCCACTGTTGATTTGTATTGACAGTGGGTTTTATTTATATGATTCGGATGTTATTGGCAATGAGGTTAATGTTCTGGATTCCTCGACATACCGAACTCATCTTGTTGAAGTGTCGAAACACACAGACCATTCTTTACAACTTATGATCCTTAGTTGCCAATATCTCTGTATTTGACACAGCTGTTTTGGCTTGCTATAATACTCTATACCTCCAACAAGAGGATTCTAAATTGGTCAGAAATCGTCATTAATACCTACGAATGCATAAATCGAGACTTCTTCTCCTGTTTTTAACCCTGTTTTTTGTTATGTTAGGGTTTGGCATCATCATTCCAAACCTTGCATATTACGCAGAAGAAATAGGGGCAACTCCCACACAAATCGCTTTCTTATTATCTATTTATTCAGTCATGCAACTGCTGTTTGCGCCTATATGGGGCAGACTCTCTGACATCTATGGCAGAAAACCAGCAATTTTATTTGGATTGCTTGGGAACGCAATTGCTTTAGCTGCTTTTGGTTTAGCAAAAGGCTATCTGTTACTTGTAATAGCACGTGGTGCTGCAGGTATTGCTTCAGCAGCTGTCTTACCAACCGTAATGGCGTATGTTGCAGATGTAACTACATCCGAGGAACGCGGTAAAGGGATGGGGTTGATGGGTGCAGCAATGGGACTCGGCTTTATTCTCGGTCCTGCTATCGGCGGTGTGATGGGACGCCATGATCTCCCCTTTTTTATTGCAGGTGGATTATCTCTGATAACTTTCTTATTCGTCCTTGTCGTGCTACCAGAATCACTACAAAAAGACTCTGACCCAAAATCCCACCAATGGATCTCTCCCCAAGAAGCAGTTCGGCACACAATTAGAAATATCTCTTTGATACCGTTATTCCTTGTAGCCTTTTTTACTACCTTTAGTTTCTCAGGTTTAGAAGCAACATTCCCTCTATTTATAAAGGAAGGATGGGGGTTTGGTCAAAAGGAGATGGGTTGGATGTTTATGATCATGGGGGCGATCGTTGTACCCATCCAAGGTGGATTACTGGGAAGGTTAATAAATGTATTCGGTGAACGACGTATAATCATTGTAGGTTTATTTTTAAATGCACTTGGAATGGTTCTATTGTTGAATGCAATCTCCTTCATGTCTTTGACCTTATACCTCACAATTACAGCAATTGGAAACCAACTCATCCGTCCAACAAATGCATCTTGGATTTCAAAGCAAACTCAAATGGGTCAAGGTACAGCAATTGGCATTATGGACACATTTTTAAGTTTAGGACGAGTCTTAGGACCACTTCTTGGTGGTTGGTTATATGAAAGGTCTGCACATCCAGTTCTAATTAAATCAATATTTAATACGATTTTCGGCGAATGGTTGTATGGCAGGGATGCTTATTCCTATGTAATATTAGCTGGTATACTATTAATTGCTCTCGTAGGACTGTATTTACCACTCCGTTGGGTTGAATCCAATTTAAAAAACGACACTGTAAAAGAAAAAGAATAGTAATAATTTGACAGTTAGAATTTGTATAGTTGCCTTACCTGTGTTTCTTCACGGTGTATCCTTATCAGGTAATGGTGGCAATTCATGAGTTACACGACGTGTATTATATTCAAGTTGATACCTTAGGTGTTCCATGCTATTTGGAAAATGCTCAGATTCAGGATAAGGATATTTAGTCATTTTATGGAATGGTAAAGGACTTACCGTTTGAGATGTAAGTGTATTGATGTCCCCATCTTTATCCCAACCATCACTATAAAGAATAAAATCTCGGATCCACCCTTGTTTTAAAGATGGTAGTCGTGTAGCATTAAATTCTACTGTGATCTCATCCCCTGCATTTAGAATAACATACATATCGTCAACTTCCTGTAATAGTGTCTTTACATCACCAAAACGCGTATAAAATCCTTCTAAATCCCTCCACTGTGGCAATGTTGTAACCGTATGGTAATCAAATAAGTGCGGAGCATGAGGATTGGGTCGATACATCTCTGAAAAACCTCTGTAGTGTAAATCTGCTGTATCTGGTGTTAATTCTGTGATTGTCATCGGCACATTTTGATTACCAACTGTGTAAAATACAGCATCCCAATATATTTGCATATCCGTTTCAATCCGAACATGTCTGTCATCGGATAGGAATTTGTTTGTTAGATCAACTGTAATCGTCTTGTTCTTACCAGCAGGAATCCCTATCATTGGTATCACAGTTTTCCACTTCCCATCACTGTCTTTCACTGCCACGGAAGGAAAGTTAGGAGCGATATCAGGATTTTGTGATAGTGCAATATTAATGCTTGTATCCGTAGGAAAAATCCATCCGTTGAGATATAACCTCACCGAATCATTGTCAGGAATATGTCCCAAATCAAGAATGATGGCATGCTTATCTACTACTCCTTGATAGGGTCCAAGAACATGCTCGTTAGCATATTGGTAATCAGAGGATTTTAAGCGTTCTGAGATGTCTTCCCCTCTATGATTCTTAGCAGATTTAGGAAGTCGTTTATCGAAAACAGTGTATATCTTAAAATCGTCGAATGGTGGAGGTTTATATTGTTCATTTACAAAAATATCTGTATTTTCTGGATGGTCAACAGCAATCAGTTTTACCATATCAAAATATGCTGTTTCCCATAATTCTTCTGTTATTTGAATAGAGTATTTTCCAGATTTTGGTTGAATTTGCGAAGCAGCTATTTTTACAAAATCCCGTGTTTCATCTGGTGCTACAAATCCCATCGATGTTACAAGTCCAAGAGGAGCACGCCATAAAAGGTCGGTAACAAATTGGTAGTTCTCTCCATCATAAACATATAGGAATGGACATGAACCCTTTAATATCTGCTTCTCCATTATTCGTTGTTTTGCTTTCGGCTCAATCACATTCTGGGGTACACCGTTTGTCCACACTACCCTTACAACATCTGCCCCTTCAAACGAACCTAATCCAAAATGTGAAACTTGTTGAGATACATACTGCAGTTGGTATAAATCCCGTACCTTAACCTCAAGTTTAGAACCCATTCCATCCCTGTTGACTTTATTATTCCCAGTTGTAATTCCTTCTAACCTGACCTGTAACCAGTTATTCTGATTACCCCCGCTATTTTTTAAAGCACAGAATTGTCCATTTTCGGCTAAATAAAATAGATCTAAATCCCCATCGTTGTCGTAATCGGCCACTGATCCAGAAATACCCTTATTCAGGTTGTTGCTGACATCTATTATTGAGCTTGTATCCGTAAACCGTCCTGTTCCATCGTTTCGGAAAAGCAATAATCCATGGGGACTAATGACCCATATATCAAGAAATCCATCGTTATCATAATCCAGACTGTGAATCTGCTTAGTGTTGTATTTGGATGAAAAAGAAAAAACATCTACAGATCGGGTGTCTCTGATGAATGTTGCATCCCCACGATTTCTATAGAGTTTTATACCCGAACTCGTAGCCAATAGTAGGTCAATATTTCCATCGTTATCATAATCACCACCAGAAACTGATGTATATTTTACATCCTGTGGTATATCAGTTTTAGTCGAAACTGCCCGTAGTTTGCCTTGTCGTAAGTTATCAAATAGAATACAACCAACATCCTGATTAATTGTAAATAAATCTAAATCTCCATCATCATCAAAATCCCCAATAAATGCATGTATAATGGAATTTAATGTAAATTCCCTATCCTCATTTGATACAAAAGCACTCTCACTTACATCTGCAAATACACCGTCTCCATTATTTTGATATATATTTACGCCATTCTGTCCTGAAAATATATCCAGATCCCCGTCGTGGTCATAATCAAATGTCTGTAACACACCTGTTCCATTTTTCGGTGTATGATACTGTATGATATTAGTTTTCTCCCAATTTCCATCTTCTATCATACGTAACTGTGAAATTCCATATGCATCCTGTTGAAGAATCTCAAGTGTTCCGTTCTTATCTAAGTCTGCATAAGTAGTATAATTGGGATTTGAAATCTCTCCAATAATCTCAGCAATTCCTTTTACAGATTTCAAATTCCCATCATCATTTTTCAGAAGTATATCCTTAGATATGAATATATCTAAGTTCCCGTCATTATCGTAGTCGATTAGGGAAATATGTGGGTAATCTGTAGATGCAGCCTTTAGTTGGTTAAGACCAATTTCGTCTGTAATATCGGTGAATTCTACTGATATTGGTTCGCTTTTTTTAGCAGTAATACGTGCTTTAAAACCAGAGGTAAATGACTCAATTGGATGACCCAATATGTTTGTAACGAGTTCACCAATTCCTTGTTGATATCGAGGACTGGCTCGTTGTACGTTTTCAAAGATTTGAAGATTTCGAGCAGCAGTTTTTTTGTTTCGTTTCCCTATTTCCTCAATTCCTTGAGTTAAGTACTTTAACTTATCTGCCTCTGTATCCCCTAATAGAATCAACAGTTGTTGTGATAATGTCTCCGCTTGTTGAAATTCTCCCTGTGCAATTAAGGCTTGTGTTAACTTAAGAAGTATAACTACATTTACAGGTGAACGTGAATTGAGTTCCTTCAGATGTATGAATGCTTGACGTTGTGCTTCTGCATTTCTCCTCTGACCAAGATAATGTCGTACTAACTTATAACGAAACTCTAACTGTTCAGGGTCTAATCTTACTGCTTCCTCCATTGATGCAACTGCTAATTCTGTTTCACCCTTTAATTGATATACCTCTGACAAGATGAAATGAAGTTGACTCTCCATTGGTGTAACCGTGATACCTTGTTTAACCCATTTTTCCGCCTCTTCAGATTGTTGTAAACGCAAATGTGCCACAGCTAAATTGCCATATCCGATAGCTTCATCAGGTAGTAGTTCAATTAGTTTTGTAAACGCTACAAGTGCTTTTGTGGGTTGGGATTCCTCTAAGTAAGCTAAACCAAGATTGTGTTGTCGAATTGCCTCTTCTACCGTCAATTCTATTTCTGAATCTTGTGCTAAGGAAGAAAGGATACTTACACTAACAATAGTAATTATGAAACAGGTGATAAAGGATAATTTACGGGTTGACATTGATATGAATTGCATACTATTCTGTCTCTACTTTCTTGAACGCCTCAGCTAATTCCACAACAGCCTGTTTAAGAGATTTAACTCGAACTTCTAATGTATCCTCAAGTTGTTTCAAATGAAGTAACCAGGACTCTTTTGATTGTCCTTCTTCAGCACCGAATCCATCAGTCATAGAAAGCCGAATATATTTTAGTCTTTCAGCTTGCAGTGCTTTTAGTTGTTCCTCATATTCCTCAATTCCAGATTCTAATAGCACATTTAATTCTCGTATTTCTTCCATCATTTTCCCCATAGACAAATTTTGTTTATTTTCTCATATATATTCGCATCAAGCAAGTGAAAACGTGATTTTCACCATGTACCCATGTTTATTGATTTGACGTTAATAGTACAGTGGAAGTTTGCCGAAATTTATAGTGATGAAATAGATGGAGAAAAAAAATGCAAGTAAAGACGCTCTTAATAATATGTACTGTCGTCATCTTGTTAGGAAATACAATGGTGTCTGACGGTTCCCAAGGTATAGATCGTAGAGATATATTTGTCGGTGCAAGTGCACGAGCTGTAGGAATGGGAAGCGCGTTCACAGCTGGTCCCTCAACCAATAACGGCTTTTTGTGGAACCCTTCTTCACTCGGATTTATGAATGGTTTAGAGGTGAACATGGGTGGAATACCGTTTTCTGGTGACCAGTCAGGTCCAGACCAAACATTCTCGTTAGCTGCCAGTCCAGACACTTTGGGATTAACAAATAAAAATATTGGAAATCTATCAGTAGCCTCTTGGTTCAACAACTGGAATAATAACTATGATAAATCTACTCAGATTGTACTATTAGGTTACGGTTTTGCCTTAAATGAACAGGTATCTACTGGTGCTAACATACGATATTTTCAAGACAATACTGCCATAATGACAAATTATCTTTGGAGTTTAGATCTCGGAATGCAGTTTGCCTATCCATTGGAGAAGTATGGGGATTCAATTATCTTGGGTATGAATTTATCCGAATTGAGTAATGGTATACGTAACGACGAAGGTAACCTCATTCCAAATAGTCCTTCGTTAGGAACACGGTTTGGTACATCATACCGTCCTGATAGTTCTACCTTACTATCTGCTGATATTGCTATTAGAGGACAGAATGATTCCAGTTGGGGAGAAAGACTTCGTTTACACTTTGGGGCAGAACGATGGTTATTCAATAATCATTTCGGTTTTCGTGTAGGATACACTACCTTAACAGCTGCAGAGAACTTTAGTTCTGGAGAATGGACACAAGGGGTCAGTTTCCGTAATGCCTCAGGACAGTTGGATTATGCACATGTGAAGGGGGGTGAATTCGATGAAAGCATTCATTGGATTTCTGCGACATTAAGATGGGGTGGTACAAAAAGAACACCCTCACCTGATACAAATCCAATTTTGACTAAGAATGATACGATACCTGTCAAAAACACTGAGGAAACACAGGATTCTCTAATTAGAATGCCAAAATCTCTTGAGCCAGATGTTGAAGTAAATATTTCTAAAGGAACACTGGAACTTTCAGAATCTGCAATTTCTCCTAATAATGATGGGATCGCGGATTCTACTACCTTCAGGTTTAGGGTTAAGACTAATGAAAAATGGAAGTTAACACTACGAGATGTCTATACCGAAGAGGTATGGGAAATGACTGGAACAGGAACACCTGTATCGGGTATTCAATGGAATGCTGTTGCGGACGATGGTAAATTGGTATCGGATGGTGATTATGTCTTACATCTGTATGTTATTGATTCTGATGGTAAATCCCATCTCAGAAACACAGAGAAGGTTACCGTTGACATGATTCCTGCAACCATTGAAATTGACAAGAAAGGTCAAAATAGCATCAGTGTCAAAACATGGGATATAAATGCAATTGCTAATTGGACACTTAAGGTCTATGATGCCAAGGATAACCTTGTTGAGAAAAAAGAAGGAGATGGGACACCACCAGAAAATATTGTATTTAACAATCTCTCTACTTCCTCTGGTTCATCCTATAAATTCACTATAAATGTTCAAGATGTTGCTGGCAATACGAGCAGTAGAGAAGTTAAGATGAATTTTGGTGAGGTCGCTCAAAACACACCTGCAGTATTGGATGATGCACCAAAGATGACACTGATGGTAGGATCTTTCTCAGAAGAGTTTAATGCTACACTATTGGCTGATAATTTAAAGAGTTTATACCCCAATGAAAAGGTAATGATATACACAGTTGTTGTTAATGGAAATACTATGCATCGTGTAACAATAGGTGAGTTTTCTGATAGATCAGATTCAGATGTACTAAAGCAGGAAATTCATGAATCTCAAGGTATTGAACCAGTATTAATAACACCTAAATAAATCGCTACTAAATTAGGTGTCTATGATTTACATTTTGTAGAATTCTAATCCATTCTGATAGAAAAATCGATTTTTCTCTGTTTCTGAAGCATCGTCAATAGCAAAAGCAAGTGCATCGTACCACTCTTGATATTCAGCAGCTAAAGTACAAACTGGCCAGTCGCTACCAAACATTAGTCTATCATAGCCGAAGGATTCTACAAGGTGTCGAATATACGGTTTTAGTTCCTCAGGAGTCCAGTTTTCGCTTGCGGTTGTAACAATTCCTGAGACTTTACAAGAAACATTCTGAAAGACGGCGAGTTTTTTCATGTGGGTTGCCCACGGTTCAAATTCGTCGTCTTTTATGTTTGGTCCTCCACAATGATTAATGGCATGTGTGACGTCTGGTGTGGCTTCTACCAGTTCAATTGCTGCATTGAGTTGATCATGTTTCGCACAAAGTTCAAATGTAAGACCATACTTCGGTAGTAATTTTACACCATTGATTAGTTCTGGACTTGCATAAAATTGATTGTCGGGATTATGCCATGCCATTCTGCGGATACCTACCACAAGTTTAAACGAAGCAAGTTGTTCAATAGTCGATTCAACATCTGGATTCTCTAAAGGTGCAGCTGCAGCTATTGCACCTATCATACCATCTTCTTCTGCAATCTTACTCAACCATTCTACCTCTTGAACCACGTGCGTTTCTGCAGGATCCCCTTCAACATGAACTGATTTAACAACGTTTAAACTACCAAACGCTTCACGATAATCTTGAGGTGTATATTTCTGTTCAAGTAGGTCAAATCCTTCTAACCATGGATATTCTAAGTTAGCAACATCCCATAGGTGTTGATGTGTGTCAATTATTTTCTGCATAAATGCCTCATTATGTCTATAATACCGTTGTTATTAATAATATGCTACTTACAATTGATGGATTATAGGAAAGAGTGGGTTTTGAATTTATATATTTATCAACATTAGATTGTAAATACTTCATTATTATGTTACTATGATAGGTAGAAAAAATCAACGAATGAACCCTTAAATGTCAACCATCCAAAACGCGCTTCCATCTTACATTGCGATTTTCAAACTAACAATCCGTCAATTATTTTTGAGTCGTAAAGGATTACTCATAATTCTTGGCTGTATATTATCCTTATTAATTGCAGTTGTCTTTCGTATTACTGCCCAAGGGTTTAGTTCTGTAAACAGTTTCATCCCTTACATGACTTTACTTTATTACGGATTTTTTACTAATCTTTGTGCCATCTTCTATGGTTCGGCAATAGTCTCGGACGAAATTGATAGTGGCGGATTAACCTATCTGCAAATGCGACCAATCAGCAAACCACATATACTACTTAGTAAATTCGCAGCTTATCTTGTAGGAACGACTATTCTAATAGGAATTTCTCACTTACTATTAACTGGTATAATACAAACGCACCCGATACTAAGTAAACGTGTTTTGGTGTTGGGTATGAGTTTTGTTTATACAGGGACACTAACCTTAGGACTTTTTGCCTATGGTACAATTGCAGTATTATTGTCAGTAAGATTTAAGAATCCTGTATTATGGGGCTTACTGTTCGTGTTTGGTTGGGAAAGAATAACAGTTATTACAGGAATGCCGATAGGTATAAAACGAATTTCAATCACACATTACCTAATTGGGTTATTTCCCGATTACAGATTACCCCGCGATCTGTTGGATGGTCTTTTAGGTGGATCCTCTCCAAAATTGCTCGCAGTCCTACTTATCTGTTTAATCACTGTGGGGGGTATGGCAATTGCTATGCGTATATTCAAAAAACGAGAGTATCTAATGTAGGGTTTAGTATAAAAAATATACCTTCAACCTACACGTCTTCAATTAAAACACGAGCTGTTTCACGTGATACAATAAGTTCCTCATCCGTTGAAACAACAAGTATTTTTGCACGACTATTATCGGCTGATAGATCACCTTCAGCAGTTGTTTCTTGGTTTTTCTTCTCATCTAAATGTATCCCACACCAATCAAGTCCTTCACAGATCTGGGAACGTGTAGATTTACCTTTTTCACCTATACCACCAGCAAAAGCAATCACATCAACTCCACCTAAAGCAGCTATATATGCGCCGATATATTTCTTCACTCCGTATACATAGGTCTGTAAAGCTAATCGAGCGTTATCGTTTCCGGCTTCTATTGCCTCTTCAACATCCCGCATATCTCCGCTGGTCCCCGATATACCCTTTACACCTGAATCCTCAACTAATTGGCGTCGGATTTCATCTGTAGTATAACCCTCTTTATCCATCATATACAACACAGTAAAAGCATCTAAATCTCCACAACGTGTGGATTGTATCATCCCGTATTGCGTTGACGCTCCCATTGAAGTATCAATAGATACACCGTCTTTGATAGCACAAATTGAGGAACTCCCTCCAAGATGGCAGGAAATAACCCGAAGACCTTCTCCACTATTTCTTCCTAACATCTCAGGGACACGTTCTGATATATATCTATGTGATGCCCCATGAAACCCATATTTTCGTATTTCGTGGTCTTCTACCCAGGACCGAGGTACTCCAAACTCGTACGCATAATCCGGAATAGTTTGATGAAACCATGTTTCAAAAACAGCAACGAGGGCAGTTTTAGGTAGCAGTTCTTGAAATGCGCGGATTGATGCGATGTAAAAAGGGTTGTGCATTGGAGCAAGGAGAGTTGATGCTTCTAACGCTTGTATTACATCTTCAGTTATCCGTGCTGACCGCCAATATCCTTTGGCAAGGATGGTTTTGAAACCCACACCGTCGAGTTGATTCAGGTCTGTTAGACATCCAACCTCTGGATCCGTAATCAGTTGTATAGCATGGGAAATAGCATCTATATGTGTTGGAGCATCAATTTCACCTTCACGAGATGGTTTCCCCGGCACTTCATGTTTATATGCTGAAGGTGAATTTCCAATACGCTCCACACCACCTTTGACAAGGGATGTGGTTGAATTCATATCGAGTATTTGGTATTTGAATGAGGTGCTACCAACATTTGCACAGAGTATTTTCATAAGGTTATATAATGATATTTAAATTATGGTAGTGATTTAGATACCACTACCATCTTGTTGATTAATATGGAACTTCTATGCATTTCTACATCCAGTTAGATTAATTCATTTCATACAGTAAGAACTATTCTGATTTTGGTAAAGTTGGAAGTGTCAACCGTGGTCGCTCACCAAAATCTGGGAGTTCTGGTGGATTCTCTTCCATTTCCTGTAACAGGAGTTCAATTGCGCAGTCAAGTTGCGGATCACTGTCTGTGGTATAATCTTGTGGACGATAATCTACTTCTATGTCGGGATCGGTTCCGTAGTTTTCTACGTTCCATCCAACATCAACAAACCAGAAGGAGTATTCGGGTTGGGTTGTTGATCCTCCATCAACGAATCCTTGATGTGGAGATATACCAATTACGCCTCCCCATGTACGTTTACCGATTAGTTTTCCCAAATCCATTAACTTGAAACAGTGTGAGAATATATCTCCATCAGATCCAGCGTTTTCATTTGTCACTGCCACCATCGGTCCTAAAACCGAAGAGGCAGGATAGGGATGTGGTGTACCCCAACGCGGAAGGTCATAACCGATACGTTTGCGCGATAACTTTTCTAAGATAAGCTGCGATACATTTCCTCCACCGTTATACCGAACATCCACGAGTAAACCAGGATAACTTACTTCACATAAATATCCTCGATGGAATTCTGCATAACCACGTCTTCCCATATCAGGTATATGCACATACCCTACCTTACCATCAGTTTTTTCGTGTACGTATTTTCTGTTCTGTGAAACCCATTCTCTGTATCGTAATTCAGATTCACTACCGAGTACTTTAATGGTTACAACGCGTTTTTCACCATCCGAAGCATTCTTAAACGTAGTTTGGACTTCCTGTCCAGCAAGATTAACTAATAACTCCCCAGGAGATACGTTTTCGCTGACCTGTTGTCCTCCGATTGATAGAAGAACATCACCCTCTTGGATGTTAATTCCTGGTGCTCCGAGAGGAGAATCTCTACGTTCATTCCATGTATCACCCCGTACAATATGTGTAATCCTGTAGCCCTCATTTTCAGAATCATAACTGTAATCCGCACCAAGAAAACCTTGTGCATAGTTTGGTGAACTTCGGTAGTCTCCACCGGATTCATAGGCATGAGAAGTTCCGAGTTCACCTTGCATTTCCCACATAAGATCAGAAAATTCTGCTCTTGTTGCGACTTTTTCACGTTGGGGTAGATAGCGTTTATACACATCTTCCCAGGCAACATCAGACATATCTTCAGTCCAAAAATAATCGCGCTGTAGTCTCCATGCTTCTCTATACATTTGTGCCCATTCGGCAGATGGTATAACAGAAGGATTGATACGGTTTATATTAATCCACCCATTGTTTCTTGGATTTCCTCCTTTGTTTTCACCTTTTGGATCATCTTCAGCTTTTCTTCCGGCTTTAACGACACGTATACGGTCTCCTGTACGGTATACCAAGTATTTGTAATCTCTTGTGAGCTGAAAACTACCTATGTCTCCTACTAATATCTCCTTTTTCTGATCTTTGAAGTCGTAAGCGTGCAATTTCCCTTTTCCACCAGAACCCCCTTCTTCACCAGGAGAATTGACTGCATGTTGAACAGGAAAAGAGGTAAATATAGCTTTGCCTTCTATACCGGCAATTTGACTATATCTTCCGTGTGAATATGGAAATGCCACAATACGCTGTTCAATCCCATCTAAATCAATAACAATAGGTTTTCTCTTTTTCTTTTCTGATTTCTTTTCAGCATTTTCATCTTTTTCTTCAGAGTTCTCAACTTCCTTACCATTCTCATCCTTATCCTTATCCTCGTTATCGTCTTTTTCCTTTTCTTTATCTTCATCAGATGGAGGAGCAGCGGGGATAAACGGATTTGGAGTATCTTTCTGTAGCGTAATCAATAATGGCCGTGTTGAAACAGGAAAACCGAGATCAAAGTGTAGAGAATCCCCTACAGGATCAAATTCACGTTGTGATAGGAAATATAGGAATTTACCTTCTGGATCCCATGCAGGTGCATAATCGCTAAATTCTGGTTTTGTTATTAATGAGATGTCACCTGACTCAACATTACATAATCTAAGGGATGAGGTCGTTTCTGTTGCAGGAAAACTATATGCTATCCATTTACCATCTGGGGACCAAGTTGCACCTGTAATGCGTCTGTGTAAGCTTTTATCAAGTATTCGAAGCGTGGGTTCTTCCAATTCTATAAGGAGAAGTTCTAACCTATGATTAACAATTAAGAGTTGATCTTTCAGGTCGTCCCCTTTAGGACAAACAGCTAAATGACGTACATGTCCAATATCAAGGTTATCTAAACGACGAATCTCTTCACTACCATCACATGAATGAATTTCAAGTGCTTCTTCCCCACCAGCATCAGATAGTGTCACTATGCGTTTACCATCATTTAGCCATTCAGTTTTACGATAGCGTGTTCCATTCCTATCCCCATGTTGTAGGACTGCTCCATCCCAATTTCCCATTGTGAATAACTTACCACGTGCAGTTAAGGAAATTGATCTACCATCAGCAGACGGTGCATATTCTTGAAGAAATCTTGTAGGATTGACAAATTTGCGTTGTCTTTGTATGCGTGGACTACGGAAATCAACATTGACTTGATAATTGTTATCTTCATCAATTTCGTATATGTATAGATCCCCACCTGCATGGTAAACAATTCTTGAACCGTCTGTTTGTGCGGATCGACTGTAGTATGTTTCTTGATGTGTATGACGTTTAATGTCTTCTCCTGAGGTTAGGCATGAGTATATATTTCCTATACCTTCATGATCAGAAATGAAGTATATTCGATCCCCAATCCACATTGGTGTAGTGAAATTACTATCTACAGGTTTGAATGGTTGAAATTCTCCGTCTCCATCTACATCAATCCATAATTGTCCAGCAGTTCCACCGCGATAGCGTTTCCATCTTGCGGGTTCACGTGTTAACCGTCCGAGAATTACACCCCCATCACTACCAAAGGACACATGATTGGCAGGTCCGTAAGGTAGTTGTTGTGGTTCTCCACCATTAGGGGATAAACTCCAAATCCAAGCCCCGAATGCAGAGCCAGCACCGCTGGAGTACAAAATAGTTTCGCCATCAGAACTCCAACCGACAATACTTGCTTGGTTACCTTGGTATGTTAATCGTTTAGCTTCCCCACCAAGAGCAGGCATTACATACACTTCTGCTGGTCCTTCTTCGCGTCCAGCAAAAGCAAGAAGTTCTCCATCTGGTGATAATTGGGGTGATCCTGTTGCACCTAAATTTGAGGTGAGCCTCCGTGCAACGCCACCATCTATAGAAACAGTCCATAGATCATCTTCACATACAAAAACAATGGTTTCCTGAGAAATAGTAGGAAATCGATAGTATCCTGACATTTACACCTCCGTAAAGTTATGACATTTATTACATAAGAGAAAATAAAAATTAAGACGAGGTGTCAATACCCATGACTGCACTCATGGCAACCTGAAGACCTCGTCTTACAAGATTGATACTTTAATCAATCTTGGCATGTTATTGGAATGTTCCGGGTTTTTTCATTTATAAGTAGATTAGTTTCCGCCTAAATTTGTTTGTTGATCAGAAGTTGGTGGATTTCCAAGCCAGAGATCCACTGCAGGACTGCTTGCCACCCGACGGTTACCAACAGATGCATTGATAACAAACGTATGGGGTCTGGTCTGATTATTACCAATAAATGGATTTCGTCTTAATTCGTTATCTCCAGTGGAAACTATATCTGGAACAAGTGTGATTGTTGCTTCAGATTTCCCACCTCGTAGTACGGTAGTCTGTCTTTGTAGTTCAACACCAAATGGCAGTCCAACCACAGTCAAGTTCATATTTTGTCGATTGCCCTTTTTGCGGTTAACCTTGACAGTAATTTCAACCGGACCGTCTGGGGTCACAATTACTTCCTTCGGCTCAACACTTACAATCAACGGAGTAAATTCAGTTACACTGACGACGACATTTTTCCTACGAACAGTCTGATCGTTGTTTTGTATACGGTATACCTCAACAGGAGTTGCAGCCCGTCGAATTTGTTGACCGGCAGATGTTGTAACTGTACCAACCACTTGGACAACACTATGAACCAATTCTGCATCTGGAGATGCAGTTAGTGTAAGGAATCCTCGTTCGTTCCCACCTTCAGAGAGAATGGCACTTTGACTTGCTTTAATACCGGGAGGCAAATTTTCAACGGATAATAGAATGGGTTCGGTGAATCCAACGCGGCGTTGTAGAGTAACATCCATGAGCACAGTACCACCACGTCCTATATTTGGATTATCAGGTGTTACTGAAATTGCAAAATCTGGTACAGTTGGTCGTATATCTAAATGATATACATAACCTGCACCCCCATTACCTGCTACATCTTCCACACGTAAACCGTATACTCCGGGACGTGCAAAACTATAGTCGATAACAGCATTTCGTCTACCCCCTGTTCCAGCATTATTTCGAATTACTCGTCCTTCTGCGTTTAATAAGGTTAGAGAAGGACTTAAAGGGGAATTAAGATTTTCTGACAATAATTCTATAGAATAACCACCGATATCTGCGAAGAATCCCCAGGGACCGTATCCGTTTGTGATTTTAAATAGAATTTTGTTTCTACCCTTGGATATGGGTAACTCAATTACATCATTTGCGCGTCTAAGAGGTCTATGCACATATTTGCTAAAGATAAGTTTGTCATTCACCCATATCTTTATTGTATCATCTGAACCGAGTGACAACAGATATTTTTGATCCCTTTCAGATTCAAAATATGTAAGTGCATATCCTGTAACATCATCTTCAGGAACATTAGAAAAGACGTTTTCGCCTCTGCTATTAGTCCTGTACCACTTTATAATTCGTCCATCTTTACCAGTGTATTCCTTTTTCAAGTCAATTTCAACTTCAGGAGGATATACAGTATCGAACCCTGTTTCGTCTTTATTATCAAATGGGTGTATAACCCACCAGGGTCCGAGACGTGAACCTTCGGCAATGGTAAACTTATAGTAGTCAGTCTCTCCAGGTTTTGAGATGCGTCCACTAATGGCTCCTGGTGTTTCAATGTGCTGCGAGACTTCAATCTGTTTAGCGATAATTTGTCCCATCCGTTCAACTTCTTCAGCTACAAAAGCGATGATACGATCTCTATCTGTAGGTGTAATATCCGCATTTTCTTTTTCCGACATTCGGATGATAGTATTTTCCCACTGTTCGGCAGTTAATGCTCTGTTGTTTGGAGATCGAAGTTCATGACAAGCAGTACATTTACTTTGGAATAAAATCTCAGATTCAGCATTCCGTACCTGTTCTTCACTACCTTCTGTTGTATCTGTGTCTTCAGTATTATTTTCGTTATAAGAGATAAGTTCTATATCTTCTGTATATACATTTGCTATGAATGGAAAAATACCGTAAGGTGTTCTTACAAGTTTTATCCCTGGTGCGTGGTCACTGGGTAAATCAACATCCCATGTGGTTTCAGGTAAATTCTCACCACCGATAGTGGTTTGTGTTACAGTACCGATTTCACCACCTGTTGGGTATATGTATGTATTGTATGGAACAACACCGCTTGTTAATCTGTATACAGAATCAGGATTTCCACGATATAGTAGATCCCGTATACGTAGAAAATAGACCCCATCAGCCGGGAGTGTGAAATCAATGAGTGGATCAAGGCTAAAGAATCCGTTACTCCGAGCGAGTTCTTTTTCATTTATATCATAGAGTGATATTGTGGGATTGAAGTATTGTTGGCTAATGTTATTGTAGCGGTATGCTTTCACATTGAAGACACAACGATCCCCTTTTGTACCTTCAAAAACGTAGTAATCCTCATCCCCACCCGAACTGATGACTCCATTTACTATAACAGGCAATTCTAAGCGGGTTGCGGATTCTGAATTATTGTTAACTTCAGTTTCAACTATGTCTGGTACATCACTAACTTCAAATGGCCATGCAGTTGATGTTCCATTCCTTCCTACAATTCGTATTTCACGTACACCGATTTGTGCATCAGGAGCGATATCAAACTCAACAGTCATCCCTCCGCTTGCCTTTGCAGCAGATTTTAGGTAATGAATTATTTTTGTTTGATCATCTTCATTTATATCTGCACCTTTTTCAGTAACCATTCGTTTAACAACATTTTCCCATTGTGTAGCAGTCATTGATCTATTGCTTGGTGAACGTAGTTCGTGACATTGTCCACAATTCGATTCAAAAACAGGTTTGTTGGTTTCATCAACTTCACCACCGCCTGGATTCAGTATCCCTTTAATACCGGGTTCACCTTCAACGATCAGTGTATGCGCGCCTTCTAAATCTGAACTCTCTATTTTTACTTCTACCGATTTTCCTACCTGTGCACCAGCAGGGAATAAGGAATTCAACCGTGGTGTGGTTTGAGCATTAACGGAGAATGGTGTACCAATTGAATATAAGAGCAAGAGACATAGAATGTATATTATGAATCTCATTGAACACGGTTGGTGTTTATGATTAATGAGAATGGTAGATTTCTTACTTTCACGCATGGTATTTTACCTCCAATTATGGAAAATGGATCATAACCACCTAAGAACTGAATCTCTGTATAGTGTGAAATATTCCATCTTATAAAACTACAACAAACCTTCGTAGGTAAGGTTTGCTAATACCCCAAGATTTTACCATTTATAATATCTAACTTCACTCTGTATACAGAGTGTATGACAAGAATTTTGTTTTGATATTTCAAATCTGAATATGTTCCTAAAATAAAATGTTAGAATTCATAAGATAAAGAATTATTACCTATATTCCAAATCCGAACCTTGCCATCACGACTTCCTGCGGCAACCTGTTGACCGTTTGGACTAATATCTACAGTATAAACTTCGTCAGTTGCATCGTTAAAAGTTCTAGGTCTATTTCCGTTGCGAATATTCCAAATAATGACAGATGTATCGGCACTTCCAGATGCAATTATCTCAGTTCCATTCCATATTCCACAATCAACACTATAGACAGCCCCATCATGCTGGTTGAATTGTCGAACAGGAGCACCCTGTGTCTCACCATTGTTGTTTTGCGTGATTCTCCAAGATCTAACTGTGCTATCAGCTGAGGCGGATACAATTAGGTTTTCTCGAGCAGCATAGGCAAGAGAATAAACAGAATCATCATTTCCATCAAAACTGACCAAAACAGTATAATCCTGTGGATCCCAAACTTTCAAAGTCTTGTCTTCACTTCCGGTTACAAAATAAGTCCCACTTGGATGGTATAGAGTAGCGAGAACTCTGCCGACATGCTGTGTAAGCCATTTTGCTTGATCTTTAATAGGTTGGTTCTCATCATATTGTGATAGGTCAATTACTGCACTAAATTCATCCATACTTGCTGTAAGTAATTTTCCATTATTTGGACTAATTGCGATAGATTCGATTGTGTCTGCATGTATTTCAATTGTCTTGATGAGTTCTTCAGTCGGAACATCCCAGAGTCTGATTTCTCCACTCTGTGCAGCAGAACCACCGCCAGCAAAGAGTGTTTTTCCATCATCAGAAAACTTAATACAACGTACTCGGCCGGCATGAGGTTCATAGGCGTGTATCATTGTCTGGGTCTCAATATCCCAAAGTTCCACCCACTGGTATTTACCAACAGCCAGTGTCCGTCCATCAGGACTAAATTGTACTGACCAAATTGGTGATAACTTTTCTTGCTGTTCCTGTGAATGTTCATCTGCTTTGGTGATATTACCAAGCAATGCATACAGAAAAATTGTAGAAAAGAATATAATAGTATAAATAAATTTCTTCATGGTATACATCCATCAGTGAGGTAGGATTGATATAAGGAAGGAGTACTTGTAGGAAGGTATAACAGCCGGAGTACTAATTGATCTGCAACTTCAGTCTACACATCATCAGAATCCATTAATCAACCAAGCCCCAACCTCTGTTAGCAGTGTGTAGTGCTGGCAGTAACAACGAATTTTATACCAGCACTACATAAATGCAATATACGCTAAGCGGTTCTATTTATGCTAAGACGCCTCGTATTGGTCGTCCACCACGTGAAAGGACAATTCGGACACCATCAGGCGATTCAATACTCTGATTGTAATCTATACCGAGACTCTTATAGATAGTAGCAGAAAGATCTTCGGGTCGTACAGGTGTTTCAGATGGTTCCATCCCAAATGGATCTGACGCTCCTACTACCTGTCCACCCTGTACACCACCACCAGCAAGCATAATTGAGAACACACGCGAATGATGGTCTCGTCCACCGTTACGATTTATAACAGGAGTTCTACCGAATTCACCCATCGCAAGTACAAGTGTACTATCAAGTAATCCACGTTGTGTAAGATCATTTATGAGTGTTGCCATTGTGGTATCGAAGGCATTTAGTTTACCGGGTAGTGAGGAAAAGATATTGTTATGGTTATCCCATCCCCCATTACTTACCGTAACGAAGTTTACACCAGCTTCGACAAGTCTACGAGCCAGTAAGCAACTTTGTCCGAATGTATCTCGTCGATATGCATCGCGTATCTGGTTTGGCTCGTTTGTAAGGTCGAATGCAGCGCGGGCGTCTTGAGAACTCATCAGGTTGTAAGCAGCTGTATAGAAATTATCCATAGCTTCAACGCGTGGATTCCCAGCTTCATATTTTTTGAATGCAGTATCAACAGCATCCCGTAAGTTACGTCGACCTTCAACTCTTTCGTACGATACACCTTTTGGGGGTTCTAAATCACGTACTTTGAAGTTCTTGCTTGCCGGATTGCCATTAGGAGAAAATGGAGCAAGGGATGCTCCTAAGAAACCTCCATCACCATAAGCAACAGGTGAAGGAATAGCAATATATGGGGGTAAAGCACTGCGTTGTTCTTTCAACTTTGAAACAACGGCACCGTGTCCGGGAACAGCGAATCCAGGTAAGGGTTGATAACCAGTGATCATATAATGAGTTCCACGTTCATGTGCGGCTTCAGGGGAAGTCATAGACCTAACGATACATAATTTATCGGTTTGTTGTGCCAGTTTTGGCATATGTTCGCTGATCTGTATTCCGTTAACATTGGTATTTATAGGCTTGAAAAGTCCGCGAATCTCTTCAGGGGCATTGGGTTTGAGATCCCACATATCAAGGTGACTGGGACCGCCACCTAACCATACCAGAATAACTGATTTTGCTGTACCGGGTTTAGCAGTGGGTTCAGCGAAAGCTTTCAAGCGAAAGAAATCGGTGAGACCGAAACCAAAAAAGCCAAGTACACCCGCTTTAATTAGATCTCTGCGATAAAATCCTTCACAGTCTGTGTTTGTGCAGTCTCTATTAGGCATTGTATCCTCCTAAGTGGGTTACCTGTCATCTCGCTATTAAAAAGATACCTTAGTAATAATCAGATGATATTAGAATTAGCTTGACAATTATGTATTAAACTATAGTCGATACGTTTGAACTTTCTCTTTTTAGATTAACAATGTTGCCTGTTACATTACGGGATAATACTTAATATGATTAACCTTTTAAACCTAAGTCGTAAATATCTATCAGGTCAATTATATCCTATGTAGAATGTATAAGTCAAGGTTAAAGCATATAAGGTGTATGTAAAGTTTTGGCATAAAAATCGTATTTTCCATGTATATATTTTACAGATTACAGTTTACAGTAGTATTGTATCTAAGCTGCTACATTATTAAGATGATTTTATCGTTTTTCCACCTTAGTACATTTTATTAGATGTGTGAGAAATGTTACACTTTTCCTACAAAGTGTAGGATTGTTTCTTGTTATTACACTGCCTTTCCTATTAGTCCCTGTCTGGGTTTGTAGCGAATTAAACCTCTAATTCTAAAATTTGAAAAAAGTTACAATTTTGTAGTTTTCCTTGATGAGCGATGATTCTGTTTTTACTATTATTATTCTCAT
>JAGFCA010000070.1 GCA_022394755.1 Candidatus Poribacteria bacterium | reverse complement strand
AAACCCCATGAGTCGATCAGTTTCTTTTAAAAAGAATTCTCTATAATGTTTTGGTACATCAATTGGATTACCCATTTCATCAAACCCAATATTATGTATTCTTACAATATTCCTTACCGGTTCAAAGTAAATCAGTGAAACATCGTCGGGTTTGATGTTACCTTTTCTAATTTCAATTCGTGCCCGGTCAATCATATAGTCGCTGTGTGTTTCAACAATAAATGACTGTTTACCCCGAGACGCTGAATTTACTAATAGCGATGAAAATTGAGCTTGCGCTCTTGGATGCAAATGGACTTCGGGCTGCTGAAGTAATGTAAAATTTGCTATCCTGAGCCGTCTATTCCTCTGAAACATATTAGGATTCAATATCTGAACTAAAATCGGTAGAATTTGACTGATACCATAGCCAACATCTGTGATATTTGAAGTAGGACCTCTTACCTTGAATTGCAATTGGAATGGTGCTCCAAGTGAACGACCAAGTTTGTTTATTTTTATGTTCTGGAACAACCCAGAACTCTTACCGAAATCAATCAATTGCTCTTTTAGCATTTCCCAATCTTTCTTTTCTGTTGCTTCAATGCGCATTAAATACATGGGAACGTCGCTTCCCTCTGGATCATTAAATTCTCGCGTTGGATCATAAGTCCGTTTTGGACGTGAACGAACTGGAGACGTACTAAAAATTGACAAGTCTTGTAGAGTATCAAAAGGAGAAAATCCCCTTCTTTCAGACTTATTAGATTTTTTCTTCAAATAATTGGAGAGCGCGGAATCTAATTCTGATTCATCTTGTAATCGATGATATAAGAAAATATATGGATAATCGTTTAATAACTCAGATGAAGTATAAATATGATAATGGTTTTGTTCTTCATTCATAGATGTAATTCGAAAACCTCTACCTATTTCATCTTCAGCTTCAGCTTCAAAGATGATTCTTCCATCAGAGAAGTTACTTGTGATTGAATTCACAATTGGTTCAAAACCACTTGCTTTCTCGTAAAACTCAACTGTAACTTCAATATTTTCGTCTTCATAATTGTAAGTATATCCCAATTTATATGATTTTACCTTCTTATTGCTATTTCTGACAATATCCTTGAATGTTCCCATTGAATAAGGATGTGAATTAAAGTCAATTCCTCTCCTTTGAAAATAATCCGCTAGCACATGAAAGCAACCAAGGGCAGTCGTTTTCCCGGTACTATTCTCACCTACTAAAAATGTCAAAGGTCGAATTTCAAGTGTCTGACGTTCACCGAAACAGCGTACCTCTTCCATTGTGAATTGTGTAATGCTCATCATATAGCCTCTGCAATTTGATGTTATATCCTTAGGTTAAGTATATCATATCCTATAAAGGAACTGAAATTTATTTGTGAGTTTATGGTAGAATTGTGAATGATTGGACATTCAAGCAGAGCGATTAGGACACTACGTGTAGCAGAACAAGTCAGACCGACACACGTGGTGTGCCTGTTACCATCAAATGTAAGAGGGGCTTAGTATAGATTGGGTTAGGATCGTCTCATATCAATACGCCGCAACGCTATATCAATGAGTAGTAGAATAATAGCAGTGATAAGAAAAGGTCGCCATAGGTGTATCCGCAACGTTACCGGGTTCTCTGGTGCACGAAATACTTCTTCAGCAGTGATGTTAAATTTCCCACCAGATATAGACGAGATTTGGGTAAGAAGTGCATCATTTGCATTATGAA
>JAGFCA010000011.1 GCA_022394755.1 Candidatus Poribacteria bacterium | reverse complement strand
ATGGCAAAACAGAAGAAATGAAAAACAGACCAAAACAAGTTGGAGGTTTACTACAGATGATGCACGTATAAAACTAAAACGACTATACCCATCGATTATCACTTGACTAAGCACTAGTTGACTTTATGGGTGGACACAGACGAACAGTATATGGAACAACACGGATCAGAATTGAAGGATTTCTACTGGACAAGTAACAACTTAGGTTAACTTATGAAACATTGACCATTTTTAGCAAGGTATTGTAATAAATGATATTATTGCTTCAGTTGAGATGATGCAGCGAGATTCAGAGTGTATTCTCTAATTCTTGCATTATTATTTATAACAACCTTTAATATAGTTATAATCAAAGTATTTTTCCATGACAGAATAATTTTAATACCTATTCGAGTCTCATCCATGGCAAGAATCAAACGGTCTTATCCAAAAAAGAAAGGAAAATTATGAATATGAGATATACAAATTCATTGAACTTCTTACGACTTAACAATAATTTAGCAAGTGTTATTAGTATAATGCTAATCTTTGCGCTGCTTAATGTCATATGTTTACCAGCATGGGCGAACGATTGTGAAACCGAGAGAGAAAATTTGCGTATAGCAGGTGAAAGCTTAAGGAAAAGTTGATGAATCTCCTGAAAAGGAGATATTATTGTATGCTGCAATTCTTACTGGAAACTTGTAGTTAATATGGAAAGCATATAATAAAGCTAAAGATGAAGTAAGGGATGCCAATGCTGAGTGGACGGCTGCACATGATGCACTTAAAAAATGTGAAGAAGAGAGTGAAAACGTTGAAACTGGCATCACAAGTAGTTAATTGATGGATCTATAATCGTATCAATATCTTGTCCAATTTGATGCACACACTTAAAAAGGAGTATTCAGATGAAAAATGTAGTGCGTCTTATTATTATTTTGGTTGCCTGTACAGTTGTTTTCGGCGGAGTGGTATTATGGAAACAGTATAACACTGAACACAGTGTAACCAAGGTAACACCGCAAATCAACGACAGGACAGAAGAGGTAGACGGCAAAACGAAGGCCCCAAAAATGGTGCAGTTATCGGATCAGGATAACGCCTCACAAAAATCAGATGTCAAGAACAGCCCTTTAGCAGAACAAGCTGCGGATAGATCTGATAATAGCGAAGCGTCCAAACCTACTACACCTGAAAAAGTAAAGGGACAGATGGCGACTACACAAGCAGCAGAAAAAGCGATGAGAGACGAAGCGAGGAAGCAGAGATTGGCTGCATTAGAAGAAGAAAAAGTCAAAATGGAAAAATTAGTTGACAGTGCACTGAGTAGATACGATAAATGGGAAAGCATTTTGTTTCCTATTCTGGATTCTAAAGGAGAGGAAAAACTTTCAAAATCTAAACGTAAAGCCATCCTCAACCAGATGGTACCGAGTTTAGTTGAGCAACTCAATACACTTTCTGCTGACGAACAACGTGAACTCATTTCAAAGGTTGCCCAAGAAGATACGGATAGTAATGGCGAACCGGCAACAGATACACTTCTACAAATTCTTCAGACACATGGATTTGAAAAGAAGTTTTAGATAACCCTGATGGGATACCTGTCTCGTGAGCATGTTTGCCTCAGTTGATAGAGACTTTACACAGACACCTCAATGATTCATTGAGATAAATTTAACAGGACTTATGCAAATTGAATAAAAGGACTTTTGAACGCATTGCGTAAGTCCTGGTTATATATATGAAAGTTTGTCTATTGACACATGGGTACCCGCGTTTCCCAAATGACACAACGGTACCGTTATACTTAGAATGAAAACATACTAAAGTTATAGTATTATAAACGAATGTGATTCACGGAAAATAGGCATACTTGAAATTATAAACCCTTATACAATAAGGGATCGCAGAATTCCTCCGTGCAGGTTTCCGTGAAAGTCCTACCATCTCTGAACAATAAGAATTAACACCTTTAACATCCACAGTATCCATACATCTTACATAACTGAGATTGAAATGAATACTAAAGATGATTATTGTCACAAATATTGGTAACCAGATGCTACAACAGCGTATTATAAAGTGACAAATTATTTACATCCCCTTTTGTTGTAGGGTTTGCATTCATAAGAATATAATGATATAATGGAAATCATCCTTTAGTTTAACACCCATACTCTATACTTTAAATATGGCGTTGAATATTATTACAATGTATCTCATAAATACGAAACGTTCCTACCGATATATTTCTTCTTCGTAGGGGAGGGGTCTCCCCGCCCGTAATTTTAATATATAGTACATGGTAAGATCGAAGAATTCTCCAAAAATAGGATTTATGAGATAGACTCAAGTGGTCTGCCACATCTAAACTGATGGATGGTTCGTATTAGGGCAATTCATTGCCCGTTCTTGACCTACAGTAGATCGTACTGCTACGAGCCGCGTTTACCATTCATTTAAACGTTGACAGACTACAAGATAAGATTGAGATTTTAAAAGATTCTTCTAACGATGAAACAGATATTAACAATTGCAGGTTCAGATTCTGGTGGTGGTGCTGGAATTCAAGCCGACATCAAGGCAATTTCAGCTAACGGTGGCTTCGCTATGTCAGCAATTACCTCAGTTACTGCACAGAATACTGTTGAAGTAACAGAAGCCTTTGATCTACCGCTTTCACTGATTGAAGCACAACTCGATGCTGTATTTACAGATTTTGAAGTAGCCAGTGTCAAAACGGGTATGCTTTCTTCCTCTGACATCGTAAATAGAGTTACAAAGAAACTTCAAGAATACACACCGAAGTATATTGTAGTAGATCCTGTGATGATATCTAAGAGCAAGTTCTCTCTGTTGAAAGAGGAAGCAATCAATAGTTTAAAACAAGAACTTATTCCTATAGCAACGCTAATCACACCAAATATACACGAAGCGGAACTCCTTGCACAGCAAGAAATTCGTTCTATTGAGGATGCGGAACAGGCAGCAAAGTCAATTGCTAAACTGGGATGTAAAGCTGTACTTGTTAAAGGTGGGCACTTGGAAGATGAAAAGGCAACGGATGTTCTATATTATCAAGGGGATTGGACGTTTTTCGAATCTGAATGGGTTGAAACAAAAAACACTCATGGTACGGGGTGCACATATTCTGCTGCGATTGCAACGTATTTAGGACAAGGAAAGAATTTGGTTGAAGCGATTCAGAGTTCCAAAAAATATATTACTGGTGCAATTCAACATGCATTAGATATTGGTAATGGTCATGGACCTACAAACCATTTCTTCTTCATGAATTCATTGAAATAGGATTATTCACCATACCAAATAAAATGAATTCTTACAACGGTTTCCGTCCTGAAAACCCACTATCAATTTCATGCCAAAAACGAATTTCATCTTCACCAAACCGCCAGCATAGATATACTTCTTTACCATCTCGGAGATGGGGGAAGTCTAACAGTGGTGGATCAAGTCCTTTCAGATGGCACCCATGACTTTCTATGCGCTTAACGATCTCTCTGAATTCATCACCAGCATGCATGAGGGAAAGAGTTTTCTTGTGACCTCCATTGGAAGGAATCGACTCAATAAATGGTTTTAGTTCACCATGTAGTTTCTCGAGTTCCTCTTTTATTTTTTGAAGAGCAAATATATCAGGTTTTATTTTTGGTATACAAGCGTTTGCATCTTCAACAGTAAAATACCGTTTTTCTTCCATACGATGGTCTCCTTTTCGCTTTAACTTTATCTGAATTTAGTATCATTGTCAAGTATCAAATTATATAGAGTTAGTGCAATTAGTTATGCATCTCATCCATTAAAATATGTGTAATTCACAGATATATCTCCATGCCTTAATGCATGATAAATAAACAATTAATGGTAGAAAATGAAACACATTCTGCTAATCAGCAGAATCATAAAGTTACCCGGGCAGCAGGAATAGTAAGTCTTGCAGTTATGTCATCCCGTATTTTAGGTTTAATACGTGAGATGACGATATTTAACTATTTTCCAACAAAAATAAGCGGTTCTGCATTTTACCTTGCCTTTCGTATCCCAAATTTTCTCCGTGATATGTTTGGGGAAGGGATTCTGAGTAAAGCATTCATCACTACATTTCTTGCCACTGAGGCAGATGATGGGGAGGAAGCTGCTTGGAACCTTACTAATAGGATTTTCAACCTCACCTTGGTTGTCCTAATAGGGATTACAATCATAGGAATAGTCTTTGCACCTACGATTGTTGATATCTTAGCACGAGATAATTTTGATGAGTCGTTAGATTACAGCAAACACTTTCAGTTTGATACAAAAATAGATCTTACAGTCTACCTTACCCGGATAATGTTTCCTTTCCTACTTTTTGTTTCTATGGCAGCAATTGCTATGGGATTATTGAATAGTAAAGGAAGATTTGGGATTCCAGCCTGTGCATCCTCGTTTTTTAATCTCAGTTCATTACTTATTGGTATAAGTGGGTATTATCTTTTTCCAAAATTTGATATGCATCCTACAACTGGAATGGCAGTTGGTGTTATAGTTGGAGGATTATTACAGTTTTTAATACAAGTTCCATCAATGTATAAGGTAGGATTTCGGTATAGATTTCTTTTGAATTATCGTGATCCGAGAGTAATTCAAGTACTAAAATTGATGGGACCAGCAATTTTAGGAGTTGCAGCCGTACAGATTAATCAACTTACGAATACATGGTTTATCACATCTGAAGATGAATGGTTACCGTGGATACAAGGTGCGTATAGAATCATGCACCTCCCTCTTGGCATATTTGGTGTGGCAATATCAACCGTTGCTTTACCCCAGCTGGCGAAACATGCCAATGCTGGAGAGACAGAATTATTTCGCAATTCCCTTTCCTATGCTCTACGTTTAATGTTAACAGTGATAATACCTGCCTCAATAGGATTGATGGTATTAGCACAACCAATTTGCAGATTGCTCTATGAACGTGGAGCATTCATTGAAACTGACACAATTGGTACAGGTGGTGCATTGTTTGTATATGCATTTGGTTTATGTGGTTTTTCTTCCCTTAAGATTCTTACAGATGGATTCTATGCATATAAAGATATTAGAGCACCTGTGATAGTTAGTTTATGTGGTGTGTTATTAAATATCATACTGAATTATATCTTTATCTTACGTGGATTCTACTATGATCCTCAAGCAGTTGTGTTTTCAACGGTCTTGACTGTAACTCTGAATAGCATAGTATTATTATTTTTACTCAGGAATAAAGTTGGACATATAGGCATCAAATCTCTCATTTCATTTACATTTAGAATAACATTGGCATCAGCTGTAATGGGATTTGTCTGTTGGGTTACCCATGGGGTAATAGAAATTGATTGGTTGGGAACAGATGGTTTTATAGAACGAATTCTTATTGTGTTTGTACCAATTGGAATCAGTATGGCTTCGCTTTCAGTTATGTATAAGATATTGAAGGTAGAAGAGTTTGATGATATACTAAATATCTTCAAAAGGAAATTACAAAATTAACTCTATCTTGAGATTAAAAGAAATAGAAAGGCTAAAATGCTTACAAAAAGGATAATACCTTGTTTAGATGTTCGGGATGGAAAAGTTACCAAAGGAATCGCTTTCCAAGGAAATGTTGATGTTGGCGATCCTGTAGAGATGGCACGTTTTTACTATGAAAGTGGTGCTGATGAATTAGTGTTTTACGATATCACAGCGAGTAATGAACGACGTGATATCATGATTGATGTGGTATCTGCTGTTGCATCAGAGATTTTTATTCCATTTTCGGTCGGTGGTGGTTTACGAACGCTTGACGATATGAGACGGGCCTTACTTGCTGGTGCAGAAAAAGTGAGTATTGATTCTGGGGCGGTCCGGAATCCTGATATTATTTCAAAAGGGGCAAGTGCATTTGGTAGCCAGTGTGTTGTGTTGAGTATGCAGGTTAAAAAGGTCGAAAAGAGTGATGCAGTTCCAAGCGGTTACGAAATCTATATTGATGGTGGACGAAAACCGGTTGGATGGGATGCACTTGAATGGTCGATACGTGGAGTGGAATTAGGTGCAGGTGAGATAGTGGTTAATAGCATTGATGCTGATGGAACAAAAGCAGGTTATGAGTTGGAATTAACTGGTGCAATATCTGATTTAGTTTCAGTTCCAGTAATCGCATCAGGTGGTGCAGGTAATCCACAGCATTTACGGGATGTTTTTGTGGATAGTAATGCAGATGCTGCAATTGTTGCATCAATTACACATTATGGTGAATTTACCATTGAAGGTATTAAAACATACCTTGCAGATGAAGGCGTAAGTGTGAGGGATACATGGTAGATGGTTTCATCTACCATATAGCAGGTTGTTTTTAATTCTGTGATTCTATCCACTGCGTTTTAACCTACCGACGCGTTTTGCATATTTCTCAGCAAGATGGAACACCCAAAATCCAAACGGAATAAGCACAATACCGATACCAAGCAGTAGCAACAAGTTGCCAGCTTGACTTTCTATTGATGCGTTTTCTAACATGGCAGCACGGATAGATCTAAGCGTATAGGTAGCAGGTGAAATATGTGATAACGGTTGTAGCCAATCTGGTAGTACTGCTATATCGTAATAGATACCAGATATCAGTAACAGCACAGATTGTAAAATTCCTGTCGCTGCTTGTCCTTTCTCAGGAGAGAGCAACGGAAATATTGCAGCCATTAAACCGATGCCAATAAACGACAGACTGGATACACAGACTGTGACTCCCATCGTTAACCAATTTGCACTTCCAAGATCAATATGTTCACCAAAGAAGAGCGGCATAAATGCTAATACCAATCCAGTTCTTAATAAACCGTATAATATAGCAAAAAAGCATGATCCAACGAGATGGGTAATCCGATAAATCGGTGCCATGAATGTATATTCAATTGTACCCTCCCATCGTTCCCATGTTATGGCATCGCTAACTTCCCTCATCATAATTGAGAGAAAACCCCATATTAAGGCACCAATTACAAGGTATAGAACATCTTGACTACTACCTCGTCCAACCATAATAAGACCTATAGTTAGAGCATTCACTATAGAGTAGCTAAAAAAGAGTATTTCCCAATTAAGATATCGTTTGAGTAGGTTAAAATTTCGTTCTATAAATGCATAGGAGATGATAGTTTCTCTTCTGATATTCAACATTGTTTACGCATCTCCTTCTTCTAAGTTTTTCCCTGTAAGTGCAATAAAAACATCTTCCAGTGTAGTGGTAGTATTCTCTTTTGCTGGTACCATCGCCAACAGTTCCTTTACTGTTCCTTCAGCAATGAACTTACCGTTATCAATAATTGCCACTCTATCACATAATCTTTCTGCCTCAGCCATATCATGTGTTGTCAATACAATGACAGCATTTCTGTCGTTTCGTATTTCTTCAATAAAAGCTTGAACATCTCGTTTTGATTTTGGGTCAAGACCGGTGGTCGGTTCATCAAGTAGTAGAAGCATTGGTGTCGTTAACAAAGCGCGTGCAATTGCTACTTTCTGTTGCATCCCTCTTGAAAGTGATTCCATTTCTTCATCCATCCGTTTAGTTTCGAAACCAAGTCTATCTAAAATGGATTGAGCTTTCTTATTTGCTTCTGAGGATGATATACCGTAGAGACGTGCAGCATAAATCAGATTTTCAGCAGATGAAAGTCGTTTAAAAAAGGATGCTTCTACAGAAACACGATTCATAATCCTTCTTACCTTCATGCTATTTGAAACCACATCGTCTCCAAATACATGTATTGACCCCGAATCAGGTAGAAGAAGTGTTGATATGAGTCGGATTAATGTGGATTTGCCTGAACCATTAGCCCCAAGTATTCCATATATCTCTCCGATGTTAACATCTAAAGATATTCCATCTACTGCACGAATAATCTCTTTTTCAGGTTTAAGGATATTCTTAATCTTCTTAGTGAAACGCAGTTTATCTTCTGGTTTTTTCGACCGTTTGAAGTGTTTTGTTACATCTCTAACGGTTAATCCGTATATTGGTGTTTCCACCTTAATTCCTTTCAATATTGGTATTCGGTTGTTATATTGTTGACATTTGAATATAGGTCATATAAATTATACTCAATTTTTCGAGTATATGAAATTTATTTGACAGGATCAACCATATCAATAGACAAAGAGACTAAATTGGGGGAATCATGCAAACATCAACTCATGAACCTTTCCGTGTTGGATTTCTAAACTGTGACTCCTATTCCCATATGCCTTTGTGGGCACCATATATTAATCCACGATCAGGACAGAAGGATACACCGTTTACTGGAATGCGGATTACCCACTGTTGGGATATCGAATATGATAAAGCGAAAGCAATAGCAGATGCATACGGTTGCGAGGTGGTAAAAAACTTTGATGATATGTTGGGAAAGGTGGATGGCATCATTTCTGGTGGTTATTATAATCATCCTTGGAATCATATCCTTCATGAACCGTATCTTGAGGCAGGATTACCGAACCTTATCAATCGTCCATTTGCCAATTCCCTTGCCAAAGCGCGTAAAATGGTTGAACTCGCAGAAAAGAGTGGTGCTACAATCCTTGCTCCATCAAGTCATGAGCATAACGATGCTATTTCACGAGCAAAGGCATGGGCTACCGATAAGCAGATAGTTTGTTATACTGCTACCAACTCTTTTGATGACTATCCTACACACGGTATTCACGGTGTTTATATGGTGTGCAAGGCAATTGTAGAGGCAGGAAATCCTGTAGTATCTGTTGCATATCGTGCTGATAGTTGGCACAGTCCACCAGGAGTAATCACTCTTGAACACGTTAATGGTGATGGACATCAGTTTTATGGAACACTACATCAGGTAAGTGGTTCATGGGGTACAGTCCAAATTCACACTTCTGAGGCTTATGGTGGTGAGAACTTTAGAATTCATACGGGTACAGGGTATCCTTATGATAAAACTGAAATTTGGTTGCCAACTATTTGGTCCTTCCAAAATATGGCATTACACAACGAGATGCCACAAACTTTTGGTCAGTTAATGCATAAGACTAATGTCTTTCTTGCGGGATGGAAGTCAGTTTTGGAAAATGATGGAAACCCTGTGAAATTGACTGAGATTGAAGAAGGATGGGAATCTCCCGTAGAACTGCCAAATCATCCAGAACACAATACCGTGAAATTATTTAAAAAACAGTTTGGTGATGGGTCTTTATAGTACGAACGTTTATAAATAGAATGATGAAAAAACACCGTTATTAACATATATTACAATATGCTAATAACGGTGTTTCAATTTACTCAGAATAGTTTGAATCAATTACAATTTATCTTTTTACACGTGCCCAAGTTGTAGCAATTTTACCATTTGGATCTACTGCGGCATCGTTTGGATCCATACTAAGCTCAATCTCATTTTCTGATAAGGCTTTATCCCACACCATGACTTCGTCAAGGAGTCCGTTGAATTTCTGACCTGTATTGCCCCAGGAACCGACCATGGAATCTCCAGCAGTGCCTTTATATAGAGACTTATCTTTATCCTCTGTTGCCTGTTCACCGTTAATATAGATTCTACGGGTTTTTTCATCTGCATCTAACCAGAAAGTGATATGTGCCCACTCTTTTGCTTTTACAGCTGCAGGTGCATCAAGATCATTTCCATAGAATCCCATACGTACTGTACCATTGTTGTAAATACGATAGTGTAAGCTTGTATTTGTAGCATTTACTTGTGTCTGGGAAAACACACACTGCTGATCACCACCAGATAACTCTGGTTTTGCCCATAATGTTACTGTAAAACTCTTGTCGTTTAATTCAACGTGGGGAGCTTTGATTTCACCTGCTTGACTGAACTTTGCAGCCTTGCCAACCTTGCCATCCACAAAATCAACCGTACCTACGACTTCTCCATCGTTCTTGTGTGGACCTAAATCTTCTACTACATCCCCTTTATCACCATCAAAGGAGAAATAAATCATTAGTTCTTCATCCTTAATTTTAAATGCTGAGGTATGGAAAGAAACGAAAAATAGACTTGTAATTATGAGTAAAGACAAAATAACTCTATACATACTAACCTCCAAATTTAATCTAATTTTAAGAATATTTACTTGTGCTGATATACTATTCGATACCAGAAATTACTGGTTATGTTATAAATGTAAACTTATACCAATTCATATATATAATATGCCATCAAATAAATTTTACTATAGTATGGACAATTAAATAATAGATATTTTATGTTGATCTACTACTAAAGCAGCCACTTGAATCAACTATATCAATACACATTTCGCCCCGCTGGGGCTTGTTTAGTGGTGTATCACCGTTTTCTACAAACATTTCGCTCTCTTGGGCTATGCTTGGTCTATCAGAGTTATTATTCTTAGAGTTGTATTGCATGTGAACCGTGGAGAAAAACCAGAAACACTTTGAAGTTTGTGAAGCATCTCTCAGAAATTGTCCAAACTATAGTAGAATAAATAGAGTATGTGTCAAAAATCTGTAGCTATCCTTTAAATTTTATCATACAAATTCTCTATTCCAATCATGATGTGATTTCGCTACCGATTCCGGATTTTTCTGACTCCGGGCAATAAAGCCAGGAACACTTTCACGTCCTGTAGGAAGACCAATTTGACTATATCGGGTATCAACACTCCATCTGACAGTCTCACCCGTATTCGGAAGACCCCTGTGAACAACGCGTTCACTCGTGAGTAAGATATCTCCTACATCAAGTTCCGTCGTCACAATATCCCCGGGAGGTAATTCCTGTTCACTGATTCCTTTTCCACCTGTATGACCGGGAGTGTGTTCATAAAAGTTGTGTTCAATGAGATCGAACTTATGTGAACCCCGAATAACCTGCATGCATCCATTTTCTTCATGTGCTCTTGCCAATGGTAACCAGACATTCACCACCAATGTATCTCCTGCTTCTTCAGGGTTGAGATAGGCTAAATCCTGATGCCATGGAATTACAGTAATGGCTTGTTTAGGTAATTTCGCACGAAAATTAAACTGAGGATGTGCAAAAATCTCTTGACCGATAAGTGATCCTACAACATCCAGCAATTCAGGAGCAGTTCGTAATATGAACATTCCAGCAGTACGGATTTTCTGGTTGCTAAAACTTTTTCGCCAGATCCAGTTGAGATCTGAAGACGCATGAGAGACCTTACCTAAACGTGAATCGAATGGTTCGTCATCATAGGTTTTTGATGGATCAAGAACACCTTCTCTCAGTGCTGCTTGAACACCATTCTCAACCATACCAGTCAACTCATCAATTAAGGGTTGGAGTGCTTGATTCGGTAGAACACTTTTAATGAGTAAAAACCCGTCATCATGAAACTGCTGTTTTTGTTCATCAGTGAGTCCAACAGACTGTTCTTTCTCAGAATTCTGTCTGGTAGCCATTAATTATCTCCATGAAGAATATGATTAAAGTAAGGATGCAGATCCACTATCCAGATATATGGTACAATCGTTATGATTCTGTAAAATTGATGCTGGATGCATAGGAGATATTTCACCTTGTATACAATTTCGCACTGCTTCAGCTTTCCGTTCATCAGGGACTGTACATATTATCGCCTTCGATTTCATAATGTGATTGATAGACATTGAAATTGCGTGAGTTGGAACATCCTCAATCCCATTGAACCACCCTTCTCCAACTTGCTGTAATCTACATGCTTCGTCTAATTCTACAACGATGTAGGGATCATCAGTTTCAAAATCAGCAGGAGGATCATTAAATGCCAAATGACCATTTTCTCCGATACCAACAAAAGCAACATCAATATGATGTTCTAAGATGAGTTGATTGAGTCTGTCGCATTCGGTTTGTGGATTATCTGCAACGCCGTTGAGAAAATGGACAGTTCCTGGATGAACAACATCTACCAAACGTTCTTGGAGATATTTACAAAAACTTGCTGGATGTGTATCAGGTATCCCTATATATTCATCAAGATGAAACATTGTTGTATTAGACCAGTTTATTGAATCATCAGATGTAAGCGAACCGAGAAAATCAAATTGGGATGCTCCTGTAGCGACAATAAAACTGGCATGTCCATTCTCAGTTATTGCCTTACATAGTTTTTTTCTTGCTGCTTCAGCGGCTGCTCTACTTGTTTCCAGTTTTGAGGATGCTTTACTTACATTCATAGGTTTAGAAGTCTGTTAAAATCTTTTTTCCAACTTGGACTTAATGCGGGTTGTTTTATTGCTTTTTTAATATCCGTTTGGTTGTTGGTATCAAAGTATCGTAGTGATAGAATATTTGTAACACTCATTGGATAAGATGACAGTTCTATACGTTCTATATCGTCTTGTGCAGTTATCTCACCTTCCTCAAGAACTCTGAAATAGAAACCTACCCGTTTGCTTTTTAGAAATATCTTAGGAAATTCAGCGGAACCCATCTTATGACCTAATTTGAAACAGGGGACACGGGGTTGTGTTATTTGAAGTTTAACAGTATGTCCAATTTGGAATATATCACCGATATGCACTTCATCCTCAAGCATACCTTTTACGGTTAGGTTTTCACCGAATTGACCATAGGACAAATCGTCTCTACCTAATTCTTGTTGCCAATGTGTATAATGTTCTATAGGATATCCGTATATTGCCTTATATGTACCACCATGTACCTTTAAATCACCTTGTCCGTCTCCATCTATATTCATTTCTCTTAACATGACAGTTCCAGATACGGGTTCTTTAAAAATACCTGTATAAATTATTTTTCCTTCATGACTAATCGGTTTTGGTTTTGATACGTTAATGGATAACAGTCTCATGATGGGTTAAATATAGCGACTTGTTATATATGTGTCAAGTAAAAAACCAACTTCCAATAATTCTTAACGGATGGTTACTACCTATCATTTAATCATTTGATTATAATAAAAGATGAGATAGTATTTGAACTCATAGCGAGTAGCATCTAAGTTTCGTTGAAAGCAACCCGAAAGTTTATCATTGAATATGCTAAATTACGAAAACCTAAATGGGTTTCTTTGAGTTTGTCATAACTAAGAGCGAGTTTTCGGTAAGTATCTGGTTCCAACCGAAAGTGCGTTCCACTTATACCGATCTTTGTAGATTTCTTTCCTAAACCAACGGAACTTACGAGCAATAACAATAGGTTCTTTAGCATTCCGTCGGTTTGGGTCGATAACAGGAAGCAAGCCCTGCTCTTTGATTATCTCATGATTTGCTTTCGTATCAAAACCAGAATCTAATGTTAGAACAGAACCATTCAGATCCAAGCCTATCCGTGGGGTAATGGGAATCAGTTCTGTAAGGGCTTGAGGTAAAATCGTACAATCATGTTTGTTGACCGCCTTGATAGTTATCGGACAAATGGGGTAGCCATTATTGTCGGTGATGGCCACCTCTTTTTCACCTTTCTGATGTTTGTGTCCACTATACCCTATGCCGTCCCCTTTTTTTGACGACGGTATTTGAACCATTGCCCGGTAGTTGAGTTGTGTCAAGGAGGTCGGCATCCTGAAGATGTATGATAGATGCTTCATAAAGTTTCTCATAAGAACCATCTTTTGACCATCGATTATGCCATTTATAGACGTTAGACCAATGGAGTTCATTACGCCGTGATCGGAGTTGCCCTATTGAATACCCGTATGTAAAACATAAAGGATATAGTTGAATATCTTATAGGAAGACAGTTTCGGTTTAGGACTTTTGATGCGTTTTGAGAGATGGGGTTTGATATAACGATTAAAATCTTTACGCGAAACCTGCTTAGGAATACCATTGTATTACAGCGATTCTTGAGTTTTGTCTGTCATCACTACACCTTTGAAAAGTTATAGATAAATAATGTTGAAAATATGACATAAATAAACTCTTTCAAACCCCTATAGTATAACATTTTCATGTTTTACTCAATATAAGTTCAATGGTAAATTGTATCTATCACTAGCAAGTACATCTGAGATACTTAAATTAGCATTGGATAGGAATGTAATACATGATAAAGATTGGTCAGTAAATGGGAGTATGCAAAAAATAATTAAGGCTTTGGGTACAGACAATAACCTTCTGTTACTCTTCTCTCCTATTATGGTAGTTAAAAAATCCATGCCATTATTGGCAAAAATGGATATGCCGGGTGCAGCTTCAATGCGTGCTTTTTCAGTAATGTTCGAAACTCTACCTAATAATTACAGTGTTGGATTTTCTGCAAAGGCTGAAGTTGATGGTATAAATACTAAACTGATGATTACTCTTGGTGATTTCAAACCCCTTTTTCAGTTTTTAGGTATTATGTTTAATACTGATAACATTGAGTAAATGGCTTGTAATGCAGACATAGAGGTATAAGGAATAAACACTATAGTTTATGACTGTAGCGTTTATTCCTTATTATATTGCATCTACCTATAATCAGTGATAGTATATAAAGAAAAAGGAGTAATAAATTGAAAAAACAGATATTTTTCATACTCTTAGGATTAGGTATACTACTTCTTATTGGGGGAGCAGTTGTAATTGTTCCAGTCATTAAGAATATGTATACTGAAATGGGAGAAATCATAGATAGACAAGCCGAATATAAACGGAACCTAAGACAATATGCCTTCGAAGATTTGAATGTAAAACAAGAGGCTTTACTAACACGACTTCTTACCATTATAGAAGAAAACGAATCTAATCAAGAAACTATTAGTTTAGATGCCATATTTTCCACTGATGAATATCTTTCCTATATTAACACAGAATACAATACTGAATACACGGATTACCTTTCATATATTAATTCTATGCCAAACAAATCCCATAGAATGGTTTTATATGATAGACTAAAAACAGTCTTGGATGCAGAAACGAGTGAGGAGGAGAAGGATATATGGTTAGATTTCTATTATACAGTTCGAGATTGGAGCAAGAAAGGAAAGAGTGAATTAAATAATCGTAAGGAATTCCAAGAAATACTTACGAAGGACTTAGTAGAGCCTTTAATGAAACATTCTGCATCAGGCTTCTCAGTAAAATCAGTTCAAATGGGACTAATATCAGCAATGATGACTGGGGATTCCGAGCTTTTCCATAGAGCATGGCAATCTCGAATACGTACAAAGGGTGAAGAAGAAGGGATTTTATTTTGTGCAATTGTAACGCCAGATGAATTCGCGTTAATGCGTTCCTTCTTTGATGATGATGTTTCATTTAAAAAATGGATTATTGAACCGTTTGAAATATTGGAACCGGTGGAGTCAGAAGTGGAAAAATGAGTTGATTCTTCTATTTCCGTAAAATAATAATTTCTAATTTACAAGAGACATTCTAATTATTATCGGTCTGTTTCGCCAGGACTTCTACCAATTCTGTCAATGATGGGAACTTTTCTCTTTCTTCGGGTGAAAGATCTGCCAAATGTGTTTCACCGACTAACCGATACATGTCCGCTGCTCCTGCCAGTATTTGAGGTGTTAATCCTACATGTTCAAAAGTAGCAGCAATTTCCTCCATCTCTCCAATCCAACGTTTTGCTTTTGGTGGCATACCAGGAAGTCCGTTCTCCATTCGCTCATAGAGTGCTGATTGACTAATTTTGAATTCATCTGAAAGTGCATCAGAAACACCAAGTTTCTCTGCTGCAGTGAGTAATTCGGTGCATAGGGCAGTCAGCCCTTTCGTCAAAGATGCGTAGCACATTTTTATAGCCGACGCTAAACCAATCTCCTCACCGAGGGGACGAACATCTAAACCGAAATTATTAAGAGTAATAAAGGGTTCAAGATTTGATCCCGAAACATAAAATCGTGTTCGACCGGGTGAACGCGGTGGTGGTCCAATTATAGAAGCATCTATGAAAATTCCACCTACAGAATCTATATTCTCACCTATTTTGCTTACAGTATGTGGTGCAATGGCATTGCAATCGGCATAGGTTAATGTAGTTTTCGTCTGTAATAAGGCTTCAGAGACTCTATCAGCGGCTTGAGAGGCATGTGCAGGCACCATAATTGATAAGATTAAATCTGCTTCATTTACAAAATCTGTAAAGGAATTTACATTCTCTATACCTGCTTTTTCAGAGAGTTGCTGTGTGCGTTGACTTCTACCTTCCAAACAGGTGATTACACGGAGACCATTCTGGTGTAATACCTCGCCGACAGTATGCCCCATATCACCCGGACTATAGATACCAATTGTATTCACTTGGGATTTCCCTTTTCTCTTAAAATGATGAATTAATATGCCGAAAACCAAAATCGGCGTACTGATTAAGTACGCCGATAGTAGAATTAAAGCAATTCAATTATGCTATTTGTATACTGAGTATAAGAATGAACTTGTAAGGATTAAATATGACCACCAACATCGTTGAGTGCTTTGAAGACTAAGACTGCACCTAGAATAATAACAACACTTGCACTGATGATCGGCATTCGCTTTAACCAAATTCCTTCACCTGTAAAACGTTCAATCATTGGTTTAGCCAAGACCATTAAAATACCTATAGCAACTAACACAGCAGCAAGTCCTAAAGAGAAGGCACAAAGGATGATCACTCCCCATGTAAGTTTATTTAAACTGATTGCAAATAAGAGTCCGAGAAGTGCATCCACACATGGTACAATTCCGCCTGAGATACCGAGTGTTAATATTCCCCAGAAACCCGTTCTATCAGATGGAACATGACTATGAGAATGTCCACCGTGGCTGTGTGTGTGTCCGTGAGTATGGTCATGTCCGTGACTGTGATCATGTCCGTGACTGTGATCATGTCCATGACTGTGGCTATGACCATGTCCGTGGCTATGACCATGTCCACTACCGGTATAGTATTGCTTTATATTTCTACCCAATAACCATGCTCCAATACCTACGATAAGAACACCAGAAACCAGACTTAACCACATCACAACAGATTCATGCTGTATTCGGTTTTTAGCTAACAATAGAATTACACCGAGAGCAATAACACTAAATGTGTGTGTGAAAGTTACAACCAATCCCAGAAATACAGCATCAATAACTCTACCTTTTGAACCTACAAGATATGCTGCCACAACTGCCTTACCGTGTCCTGGAGTTAAAGCATGTAATCCCCCCAAGACAAAAGACACAATCAGTGCTACCACAGCGAATTGTATAGTTATGTTCTGTGTGAAAAACTTCTTTAGATGATCACCTGAATGTTCGTGATCCGGTCCAGCATAGGCAATTGTACATGCTAAAATTGTAATAAGAATAAGACTGAAAATAGCAACAGTATGTTTCTTCAAAACAGTTAAATCCTCGCAAACTTTTGGAAACGTCTTTCAGCGATTACTTCACTGACATAGATGTCTCCATTTGAATCTATCCATATTCCGTGTGGGGAATCGTTAAATTGGCCAGGATTACTTCCCTTTTCTCCCCATCTACCAATTATCTCACCGTCAAGTGTCATAATACAGATACTTTGTTGTGCTTCTGCAATATGTATAATATCATCTGAATCAATAAATAAATCGTTTGGTGAACCAAGGTTAGGCCATTCAGAAAGAAATTCACCTTTATTATTAAATAATTGACAACGGAGATTTCCCCTGTCAAGTATATATACACGGTCATTCTTATCCACAGTGACATCATGTGGTAGGTTAAATTCTCCTGGACCTGTACCGGGTGCTCCCCAAGATACAATTACATGACCCTCTACTGTCATACGATGTACGCGTGATTGTCCGTATCCATCTGAAACATACATATCTCCAGACTCTGAAAGAACTGCGCGTGTCGGTTGGTTAAAGGGAGTGCCGGGATTTCCAGGTAGGTCAACAGTACCAAAGGTCTGTAACAAATTACCATCAAGAGAGAATTTACGAACGGTATGATCTATGGTATCTGTAGTATAAATTTCATCATCCGGGCTTATCCAGATACCGTGCGGCTTTTTGAATAAATCCTTACCCCATTCTGCAATGAATGTGCCGTCTGGCTCGAAAACCAGCATTGCAGGAATTGGACTTCGATTGTAAACATAAACTCGGTCATTTGAGTCGCATGCAACACCAGATACAAGTCCAAGTTGAGGTATCATTCCCCAACCTTCTACTACTTCGTATTGATAGTCACCTGTTCCAAAAGATGACATAGAATCACCAACGATTTATATGTGTAGTTTAAATCAATTTTAAAAGTTTGGTAAGGGCATAGTTATTCTATCAAACATATATCCAGTTTACATAGAATATAACCATACACTCATTGAGTAAAAGAATACGTTATATGCAATCAAATTGCAAGTTTTTTTATTTTTCTTGATTTCGTGAAAGGGACCGGGATATAAGTCAGTTTGCTATTTGTTTTAATACCTATTAGAAAAAACCAAATAAATATAAGAATGCCCGTATTGTGTCAGCCTGCTGCATTCCTGTAGCATAAAGTTCGTTAGTTTCATCAAGATAAGTATAATTATTCTTACCGAAAAAGTGAGTAATTTCGAAATTTAATTTGAATGAGCGATTTATATCATACTTGATCCCACCACCCCAATCGGACAGGTTAGCAAAGAAATCGAAGTATCTATAATTAGTTCTATCTAATGCATCATTTATAAAATCAAGCCGGATTGTACTGAAATAACCGTATAAACGAGCTTCCCGATATCTATAAATGCTATGGTCTCTCACCCAGACCAAATCAAATTGAATTCTGTTATCTAAGGATAATTCAGTAGATTTATCATCTTGATTAAATGTGCCTCTGAAATCTTCAAAATCTCGTGCTCTATAGTAGCTGGTATCTGTCATTCTAAGCAATGTCAATTGGTTAGAAATTCCAACTCGTAAATCCTCATTGAAGTCATAAGAAAAAGTAAGATGTGCATCTGCGGCATCCTGAATTATCAGTTCGTCAAAATCTGACTTAGTATATAGGTCAGCATCCAGATCATCCTGATTGTCTATTTCAACATCATGAATATCGCGTGTATATCTTAGTTTTAGTTCAGTTTGAAACATAGAAGAAAATAGTGGAGATTTCGGTGTATATTTTCTAAAGTGTAATTTTTCAGTATTTAAATAATATAAACTTCCGTCAGAATCAATACCTTTCAATATAAGTCCAACTTCATCTTCAGTTTCTCTTTGAAATGGAATCAGTAATTGTTGGGTGAATTCTCCATTTTCATTTATCCGTTGTATTCTTCGAATACGGAATCGAAACGTTTTTGAAAAACCTTCATATTGAGGTGTTGGATCGTGTAGTCGTTTTGGTAATGTAGATAAAAAGTCTTTTAGGTATTTGGCTTTGTCAGCAATTAACAAAGATCCATCCTTCAACGACGTAATCTTAAACGGTTTTATAAATTGTCCACTTTCATCTCCATAACTCCCGATAGACCACAAGAATTTTCCTGATGAATCAAATTTTATAACTCTGTTTCCTATCTCATCAACAATATATAAATTTTCGGATTTATCAACAGTTATGTCAGAAGGTTTTATTACTTGTCCAACCCCTGGTTGGGAAATAGTGAATTTCTTAATGCGTATACCTTCTGAATCAAGTTTATAAATAAAACCATCATCATACACATAAAGATTCTCTTTCGAATCAATCGTAAGTAGGAAATCTCTTTTAGTATCTCCGTTTGGAATTATAAGGGCATATTTTCCTTCATCATCTAATCCTGGCGTAGCAGCTTCAAGGGTATCAAGTCTTTTGTTTAATTCCATAAGAAGAATAGATTTAACATAGAATCCATTTTGATCGAATTTATGGATACATGGACCGTAGTTAAATATCTTTGGATCTTTTGTCCCAAGTATATGTATAAGAGTCCAATCCATTACGTATATAGACTTGTCAGTACCAATAGTTATAGATGTAGGATTGATAAACCGAAAATCAGATGAATCGGTACCCTTAATCTCAGATAGAAATCTGCCAGTAGCACTATATTTTAGTATCTTGTAATTTTCAGTGTCTGTGATATAGATTTCACCATCTTTATCAAAAGCTGTGAATAACTTCTTAGAGAATTGTCCATCCCCTTCACCTTTTTGACCAAATTCATAAGAGAATGTGTACTCTTTTCCTGCAAAGAGATTGAAAGGAATTAATAAGAGAATAGAGATAATTACTGATTTTAGATGATACATATAGTATATAGGAATTAAATTGAGTTGTATATTTGAACTATAGATTGGTTAGTCTATTTTGGCATTCTTATGTGTTTTTCGTATGTTATCAAGGACACCGTTAATAAACTTTGGGGAATCCTGTGTACTATAAGACTTAGATATTTCTATTGCTTCATTGATAGAGGTGGCAGCATCAATGTCGTCTACATAAATTATTTCATAAGTTGCAATCCGTAGAATGGTCAAATCAATAATTGGCAAACGATGCATTTTCCAATTTTTTGACGAAGCATCAATTTCAGCGTCAATTCTGTCAAGGTTTTCAGTTGTCCCATTGACGAGTTTTTCACTAAAAGGATGGAGTGTTTCATCAGTCTCTTGATTTTTCCAGAAATCTTCAATGATTGTATTGATAGGGGAATTTATGAGATGGGATTGATATAGGATTTGCATCGCCAGGATGCGAGATTGTCTGCGTGAGGACATTTATGATCCAAATATAAGGTTTCTGTAATGTTATCAACAGTATTATAAGGTTTAATATTCTATCTGTCAAAGGAAAAACTAAAACAATCTCTCTTTTGTTCGTTTGTTAGATCATGGATTTTGCCTTTAACTCTAAATATTTATTAATGACTGTCATTGTCAATTGATGGGCGGGGACATCGATTGCAATAACACCTTGAAGTCTTAATACTTCTAATATGGCATTTTTTTCTTGCAACAGACGTTCAGCGATAGCCTTCTGATATACAGATTTTGAATCAGTGGCTTTTTTCTTTGATAAATCTATGATACCAGAATCCGCTAATGTAACACATACCACGAGATGATGTTTGGAAAATTGTAGAACGTATTTTGCAATACCCTCAGCGGAGTCTTTATCCAATATATCAGTGAATAGTATGATAAGTGCCCGTTTTCGTTGTTTTGTAGAAAGGTAGGTAAAGGCAGATTCAAAATCTGGCTCAACAGGAATCACTGGTAAGGCATAAGTCGATTCTAACATTGTTAAGAATTGCTTTTTACCGGGTTTTGGTGATAAGTATTGATGAACATTATCGGCAAAAGCGAGTAAACCGATCTTATCTCCTCTGAGCATAGACACATAGGCTGTCATTAGAGTCGTGTTAATTGCATAATCCAACTTCAACATGTAGTATTTAAAACTATCGTCATCGTCAGGTAAGTCAGATTTAGATAACATAACAGGTGTAGCCATCAATCTACCAGTATCTAACATTATTATTACATCTTGGCTTCTTTCGGTCTCATATTCTCTTACGATAGGTTTTCTATGCCTTGCTGTAGCTTTCCAATCAATCCGCCTAAAATCATCATCAGGGTAATAATCTCTTAACCTTTCCATTTCAGTTCCTTCTCCAAAGAGTCGTGAGCTTTTTAGACCAATCTGATGAAGCATTCCCCGTTTTATCAATAGTTCATATTCTCGTATTGCCTGCAGATTCGGATATACCTTTATCTCTGTGTTTGCTATCACTTTATACTGGCGTACAACTAATCCTAATTTTCCGCTACAACGGACATTTAAATCTCCAAATTGATAAATTCCGCGTCGTATTGGAGTTAGATTATATGTCAACTGGTATTCATCTGACGGTTGTATAACACAACTATGTAATACATCTTTGTAGATGAATTCATCTGGAAAGTCATCCTTAATGGCTAACTTCACAATGTGTTGGGTGCGGTTAATAATATTCACTGAAACACAGTTTTCAACACCTAAAGAGAATTTTGAGTTAACCTTACGGTTGATTTCAATCCCGTTGATGAATGGATTCGTTAAATAGTCTACTGTACAGAGACATAATATGAAAATGATATATATACCGCCAATATATAACAATAGTTGTAGGGTTGTAGCGAGTATGATTGGAATAGCTAATGGAATGAGTAAATAGAGTAGTCTTTTGGTTAGATGCATCTTTTTTATCGAGGAATTTCAACTTCTGCCAATAATCTATCAACTACATCATCTGGTGTTAGACCTTCGATTTCTGCCTCAGGTTTCAATATTATTCTATGGCGATATACATGTGGCATTAGATATTTAACATCGTCAGGAATAATATAATCTCTGCCTTTTAATGCAGCGTAGGATTTACTTGTTAAGAGCAGAGATACGGATGCGCGTGGACTTCCTCCAAGTATTAATTCATTGGAGGAACGTGATGCTTCAGCTAAACTAACAATATAGTTTATAATTGAAGACTCCACAGTGACATGCTGAATCGTATCTTTATATTCTTGCAGGGAGACTGTATCAAAGACTCCTTGAATTCCAATTGATTCTAAGCGTGTAGCATCAAAACCTTCGTGATAATTCAATAAGATTTGGTTTTCTACCTCTTGTCCTGGATAGTCAACGAGCAATTTAAAAATAAACCTGTCAAGTTGAGCTTCAGGTAAAGGATACGTTCCCTCATATTCAACTGGATTTTGTGTGGCAATAACTATATACGGAGATTGAAGTTCATGACGTACACCATCTATACTGACCTGGCGTTCTTCCATACATTCTAAAAGTGCAGATTGGGTTTTTGCTGGTGCCCTATTTATTTCATCTGCTAATAGGACATTGGTGAATACAGGACCACGTTTCAAATTAAACTCGTTAGTATTTGCGTCATACACACTTGTTCCTAAAATATCGGATGGCATCAAATCAGGAGTAAACTGTACACGACTGAATTCTCCGGAGACTAACTTTGCTAAAGTTTTTGCGATAAGCGTTTTGGCAGTACCGGGAACACCTTCGAGTAGTATATGACCACCAGAAAATAAACCAACGACAATCAGTTCAAAAAGTTCTGTTTGTCCTACAACAGCTTTTTGAACTTCTGTTTTCATTCTATCAAAAATTGTTTGTACATTATGTTCCATTATGTGTTGTTTCTCTTTATGCTGTATAATTATCGGTAATGGTAATTTATAAAATAATACTGAATTAACGTAAGTTTGAAAAATCAGAAACTTGTAAGTCGGAGCGGTTAGTAACCGATTCCGACCAAGTATTCAGGTGCCATATTTTTCTATAGTGAAGTTTCATTACTTATTATCAAGCTCAAGTTAAATTAGATGAATCTCTGAACGCATCAACTTTTTTTGCGATGTCAATGAGTTGTGATTCTGTAATGTTGGAAGAATCCAAATGGATCAATAAGTTTGAAAGCTCCTCTTCTTCATCTATCACACCGTGTGAGATTAGCTCATCAATAAATACACCAGTATCTAAATTTGGATTTACTCTCCAGCGTGTACCTAAATCATGCCTGAATTTCTCACGTATATGCTGTAATATCTCCATTTGAGTATTGTTTTTTTGATAAAGTATAGTCATAGCATCCACATATTCAGAACTCAACCTTCTGTTATCCTCATAAATGTCCATAGGTTTCCCAAAGCGTCTGCCTTGTAGTGCTATGAATAGAAAGAACAAGATACATAGATAAACACCTGCGATTCCAATAGGTGTTTTCAATACTAATGTGACAAAAGTATTTGGTGGTTTCGTTTCAAATGAAACATAACGGTCTATTGCTAATCCGATATGTGCAGACCGGGGAAATGTAGAGGTTAGATTGTATAGAAGTGTTGCATTTTCTTCGGTCCATAGACCATTTTCATCAAAAATATACGAGGATGTAATAAAAAACACCTTACCCTTCCCATCTTCGAATGTAACGACCACTCCTCTATTTTCTCTACCGTAAAGAACGATAATATCTCTCCCTAAAGAATCAATAACATAGTATGTCCGCGGACGTATTTCATCTAAAGGGTTATCATGGAAATTGGGATAAGGATTCATTCTTTTAACGAATTCTAAGTTATTAGTTAAATTTTGTAATTTCAATCCGTAAGTATCGATTAATCCACTTAATGCTTTGTCATTACTACTACATACAATCAGGATCCCGCCATCTATTACAAAGTCTTGTATATTCCTAATCTCATTTTCTGTAGGTGATGTTTTTAGATCTTGAAGAAACAATACATCATATTTCTTTAGTCGAGAAGGATAATTATTAGAGATTTCGGTAACTTGAAACTTTAGTTTTCTTAAGATACGGGTGAGCGTGGTTCCGTCTTCAAAATAATCACATGAATTAAGAAAACTTGTACCGAACAGTATTATTACACAATAAGTAAAGTTACGAAGGAGATGTTTCATATAATCTCATAGGCTACAATAATTGATGAAGATATATTGTTATGTGCTTTTTGCATATACCTCTTTCAATGTGTTACGGAAACTCTCGACAGTATTTTCATCGCAATGTTTATAGCCATACCATACTTCATCGAATACTGTTATTACTGGAGCTAATGTCTCTTGTAGATCTGTATCTGTATGTGCCAATCTTAGGTATTCACGATTTGTAATGCTTTTGTCGTAGGGGAGAATACCGCGTTCCTGTAGGTGTAGAACAGCAGAAATATATAGAAATCTGAGAGCTTCTCTAAAATCGTTCGCTTCAACAGCTGTATCCGCCCGAGCAAGTGCACTCTTTTCAGTTTCTACATAGTTGACTTGTGGATCTGTATCTTCATTTTTTACATCAGATATATAGTTTATACGAATTTGCTTCACAAAATATAGGACAACAATCCCTATTGCTATAATGGCAACAGGTAAGATAACGTAATCAATATTAAATGAGAATTCAGAATCAGGTTCAAGAATTTTCCTAAGTTCCTGCTGGTATTTTTCATAGGAGACTTTATGGTTTGATTGTGTATATCTAAATTCATCTTGTATCGACTTCTCTTGAGAAGCAACCGGAATGTAGAATTGAATACTCAGAAGAAATATTATGACATAACATGTATAGAGAAATCTAACTTTCATTATGCTGCTATAGCCTCTGGTTTTAAATCGATTCTATCATTGTATAGGAGTGTCGTGACTATTGCCCAGAATGGTACTAAAAGTACAGTCACGATTCCTTTAGCAAGTAAAATTAAAACTGTTGGAAGGATTCCTAACATATTCGGTAGTATTCCGCTAGCGTTACCTCCAATAAACAGAGATATAAATTTAAGTGGTGGTAAGGCATCCCGAATTGGTGCAAGTTTTGGGAAACAGTAAGACAATAGGAGTAATGAAGAACCCATAAATACTGATGATATGATTGATGCTACCAAGGCAGTTATTAAGAAAATAGATAGAAACTTCAATCTAACACCTTTGACAAGTGCATGACTTCTCTTAAAGATCTCTATTATTGACAAATTTTGAAAAATTAGACATTGATTATAAAGACTTAAAGTAATACAAAAATAAATAGTTGCCATCAAAATTATCAGATATATAGTTTTACGAGGTATAATCGTTGAATTCGGAAAGGTATATAGAGAAATCAAATAAATGATTTGACTTGCTTCTACGATTAAAATAAACAGAATAGGGACTATAATTACTTTCAAAATCTTCGTTAATGTATGTTTCCAAACTGAAAGTGCTGAGTTAGGAGAGGATATCATTGGTGAGATATCACCGATTTGTGATTCTGGCAATTTATGTGCCATTGCTAATGACAATGGACATAGGGTGAAGATGAGAAGAATTAGAGGACTATATACTATTGTGGTAAAATTGGAAGAATAAGTCCTTGTGATACCGTTATATTTTCTGTAATTAATTGGATAGGGTAAAAACTGCTCAATTACATTCTGATATTCTTGTATGTATATTTTTTTAGAAGTCGGATGTGTTCTATTTCCACTGTTTGGCATAAAGTCCCTGAACAAGTAATCAAATGAAGGTATAGGAGTAATTCCAATATTTGTATTTAGGATTACTGAAACAGTATATTCTTGTTGAGCAGCATTATTTTGATTCAATTGAAAAGCCCTATTCCCATTAGTTTTTTGTAAGTCTGTGTTTACCTGTTCTATTCTACTCACTTGATAATAATATAGTGAGATATTGAGGATAATTGCGATGAATGCTACAGGTAACATGATTCGTAGAAACAAACCAAAATTATTCTTATACAATGATAGAATTAATGAAGGAAGTTTCGTAGGCTTTGGTTTGTCCATTCTAAATTATAGTATCTTGGTAGATGAGATTCCAAATTATTAACCTGCCTATCAAGATCATACGCATCTTTCCGGATTCGTAAGTCGAAATATAGTAGTGTTGAACTGATTGAGCCAATTGGTAATAGGGATGAATACTCAGAAGTATGGCTATCACACCTTTTATATACAATAAATTCAATCTCATTTTCATTCTATTGACTTGGTTCCATTGCTAATCTCTCTTTGTATAAGTAAGTTGTAACGATTGCCCAGAAAGGAATAATCAATACAGAGACTATTCCCTGAACTATTAGAATTAATACTGTAGGAAGGAAACTTAACGTCTTTGGTAGCATTACAGCAACATTTCCTCCGATAAAGAGAGAAAGAAACTTGAGTGGGTTCATGACATCCCGTATTGGTGCAAGTTCTGTGAAGATAAGGGATAAAATGACAAACGCACTACCCATTATGACTGAAGATAGAACGGCTGCTACCCAAGCAGTTTGTAAGTAAATAGAGAGAAACTTCAATCTAAAACCTCGGACAAGTGAATGACTCCTCTTGAAGATATCTATTATGGATCTATTTTCAAAAATTATACATTGATTATAAAGGTTTAGTGTTACCATGAAATATAGTTTAGGTATCAAGATTATTAGAAACATAATTTTAGGTATAAATTTCATAAAAGAGGGAAAAACAGAAACACATAGTGCATAAAGAAATTGACTTGCCTCTAAGATTAGAACAAACAGAATCGTGGTTATAATTATTTTAAAAATCTTATCTAACGTATTTTTCCAAACTAACTGTGCGGTAGGAGAAGACATCTCAGATGACATGTCACCGACTTGTGGATCTGGCAGTTTTTGTAGAACTACAATTGCCAATGGACATAACGTTAAGAGGAGAAGAATTAATGGATTATAATCTATTGTTTTAAAATTTAATGACCAAGTCCAAGCATCAAGATCATTCATTTTTCCTATCATAGGATCAGGATATATTTGCCATATTATAGGTGATTGGCCTGTTGTTTCTAATCCATTTGGACTCCAAATATTATGTAGTCTGTCAGAAGTCATTAATCTATAGACATTGGAAGATATAGGAATGATTCCAATATTTGTATTTAGTATTGCTGTTACTCTGTTTTCTTGCTGATTAAGGTTTTTTACATCAGATTGAGATGGACCATGCTCAGCTCGTTTTTTTATTTCTGGGGAAAACTGTTCTATTCTACTTACTTGATAATAAAATAGTGAGATATTGAGTATAATTGCGATGAATGCCACAGGGAACATGATTCGTAGAAACAAACCAATATTATTCTTATACAATGAAAGTACTAATGAAGGAAGTTTTGTAGGTCTTGTGTTGCCCATTCTAAGTTATAGTCCCTGGTATTTGAGATTCCTAATTATTAACCTGCATTTCAAGATCATACGCATCTTTTCGGATTCGTAAGTCGAAATACAGTAGTGTTGAACCGATTGAGCCAATTGGTAATAGGATTGAGTGTATAGCCAATGTTATAAAGCTTCTTATTAGATAAATTCCCCATCCGATATCTATAGGGGATGGAGCGAACATTCTTCTTAAGTTCTCAAGGATACCTTCGTCTTGGATTTCATTTGCTCCAGGAATTAAGGTGAAGATCATTCCAATAGAAGTAGAAAATATGGTCTGAATCATTTGAACAATAAGAATAATAAGAATTGTAATGCCGAATGTTCTCAACCAAGATCCTTTAACTAATTCCGAACTTCGTTTTAATGATTTCGTAACGGATTTTCCTTCAAATAAGAGAGGGAGTGTATAGAATCCCCAACGAATAAACATGTAGACTGCAAAAGGAATTCCAATTATTGTAATTATTAATCCTGCCAATACCAATATATATATAAAACTACATGCAAGGAATTTTACAAAATGAAGCAGAGTATGGATAAACGCATTACTCGGTGAGATATTTTGTCCTAAGAAAACATGAGCAGTTGTATATGAGAGTACTGCTACAATATAAAAAGAGAGTAACATAGAAACGATTGCAAATAAGAATACTGAGCCTAAACCCTCAGCTGTAGGACTATCTTGGATAGCTAACATCAATACCTTGTCTATGCCATAATTTATCACGAAGAATACGACAATAATATTGATATAAAGTCTAATATGGTTTCTATACAATGTGAACATACCATCAAGTATGTCTGATAAATTCATTGGTTGCAAATTCTGTGTAGATGTTTCAATATAATTCTGAGTCGTTGGATCTTGATAGTCTTGCATATTACCTCAATCTGATTTGTAATCTTTATTAGTCTATCTTATGTATTGATATATCTCACTGCTCAAAAACAAGTGTAATATTATACAGAATCTCTTCATGAAAAAAGCGATTACCTATCTATATTATTAGTAGGTAATCGCTTGAGTTTTGGTTTTGAATAAATCTCCAACAAGAGTTGAACTATTCACCTTTCTTAATTGTCAGACGATAATGTTTTCCAATTTTCTTTGTATCAAGAATCTCATGACCATCATTAGAAAGACTGACAGGAACATTCTCAATTGGTTCACCATCATCAATGGTGATTTCTAATAGTTGACCGACATCCATAGTCTCCAAGCGAACCTTTGCCTGAACATAGTTGAAGGGACAAGCAACGCCTTTGAGATCGAGGCTGTCAGCAATTTCATCAACATTCTTAGATTCTTTAACAACTTTCGGTTTCGCTGCAGTGCGTGATTTTCGTGATTTCTTGCGACTTGCTTCCTCTTCTTCCTGTTTAATCCGCATACGATTATATACATTATGGGATTCTTCAACAAAGAGAGTAGCTTCTTCAACGCGTCTGTGAGACAATTCTTGGTTAAAGGTAGATTCATCCTCTTCCGTAGCCTTGAATATATGTGCCCCATAACCTGGGAAGAAGGCACCACCTTCAAAGAAGTGTGTGCGGAATTCATTCACAGTGGTTCCATCATCAATATATTGCAACCCGACAGTCGTTAGAAGTCCATCTGCAGCTCTAATCATTGCATTAAACGCTAATTCAGCTGATTGTTGATATTCACCTTTTTCTAAGTCTAAACCGGATTCATAAATCAACCGATCAGCTTCATCTAACTTCATAGAAACAAGAGCGACGACTTCACCTGCACATTCTCCGACACCAGTTTTGAGTTGGTAATCTTTGGTATCTCCGGTGTCAACATAAAATTCAGGTGCTTCTTCATAAGTAGGAATTTTATCATACTTGGTGAGCATCTGCTTGATTTCTGCTTTCCCGAGACGTGCGACGTAGTCCGTAAAGGTTTCTTCTCCATCCTTCTCATCAGAATATCTACCAGTTAATTCTTCAATGAAATCAGGAATGTACTTTCCATGGATTTTTCCGGTTGCGAGTCCATAGGAACTTGCATTCTCAATCATATGTCCACCGAGTAGTACTTGGTAGTACGGTGCAATATGTTCACCGATACGTCTTGATGAACCGAAGAAACCGATATTAGCGATATGGTGTTGTCCACAGGAATTAGGACATCCACTAATCTTAATACGGAAATCTTTAATATCTTCTTGATGTCCGGCTTCAATGAAATGAGTGCGTAGGTGAGCCGCCAATCCACGAGAAGATGATACACCAAGTTTACATGAATCAGTACCGGGGCATGCGGTGATATCCACAAGTGATTCAGCACCAGGATCTCCCAAACCTACCTCGGTAAGTTCTTTATAGAGTGCAGGTAGATCTGTCATTGTAACCCATCGTAATACAATGTTCTGTTCCACTGTTGCCCGTATTGTATCTTTCACATACTTCCGTGAAATGTCAGCTAAAGACCGGGTTTGATCTGCTGTTAGATCGCCGAGTGGAAGTGTAATTGTTACAAAAGCGTAGCCGGGTTGACGTTGTAATCGTACATTGGATTTATACCATTCATCAAAGCCTTCAGGATTTGACGCACCGTTGAGTTGTGTTGGTGGTTTAAGTGGAGTTTCATCATAAGCATCCAGATTATCAAGATATTCAGTCCAAGCAGGATCATGGCGTAAAGTTTCTCTATCTTCAAGAACCAGTTTACGGAATTCATCAATACCGTATTTGGCAATGACAAATTTCAGGCGTGCCTTATTTCTGTTTTTCCGTTCACCTAATCGTGTGAAGACTCTACAAATGGATTGAGAAATAGGTAGGAGTTCTTCAGCCGGTACAAAATCATCAAAGATTTTAGCTTGGTGAGGAACAGCACCGAGTCCACCACCGACATAAAGTCTAAAACCTTTCTTTTCTTCACCATCTACTTCTTTTACAGCAGCAACGGCACCGATATCGTGCATATTTGCTAATCCGCAGGGATGTTCTTCACAACCGGAAAATGCGATTTTGAATTTCCGTCCGAAATCTTGTGCATCCGGATGTCCTAATAGAAATGCTGATAGTGCCTTTGAATAAGGGGTTACATCAAAGGATTCATCTTGGCAAACACCAGTTAACGGACATGCAGTAACGTTCCGTACTACATTTCCACAGGCTTCCTTTGTTGTAATACCGACACTTGCCAGACGTTTCATGAGTTCTGGAGTATTGTTTATATCCACATAATGGTATTGAACATCTTGTCGTGTAGTGATGTGGATGATATTATCGGAAAACTCTTCAGCGACATCAGCTAACATTTCAAGTTGGTCTGCGGTAAGTCCACCGAAAGGGATTTTTACCCTTATCATCTGTGATCTATCATCCCGTTGCCCATAAACCCCATGACGTAGTCTAAATTCAGTAAAGTTTATTTCCTCTACTTGACCTGCTTGTGCCCGTCCAAGTTGAATTTCATATACTTCAATTTCGCGAGCGACATCCGAAGGGATAGCAGATGCATCATAAGCTCCGACGCTCTCAATAGCCATTCTTTTCTCCTTGTTGCCTTAATCTGTCAGTTAAGGTTGTATAGGAAAGTTAGATTGTTATTTTTTTACCTAACTGCTGAATACGTTTAGATTCTAAATAATTTATGAATTGTATCATTAAATAGAAAAGTATATAGAATATAGTTGTGATAGTCAAGTTAATTTGACTAACTACCGAGATTTTTCTGTAATTACTTTCCAAAGTATGTTGTTAAAACTGAACTGTAGTTGTCATTTTGTTAAAATTGTCCAGAGACAGAGATACGTTGTGAACCACCGAGGGTATGTGAATTAAAAGCATAATCGACAAAGAAGGTCATTGTGCTAACAGTTAATTGTAAACCAGATCCTAATGAAAGACCATGTCCGTTCCAACCGGTTCGTAGTGCGAGTGTGTTGAACAACCAAAATTCCACACCAGTACGATAAATGACACCCCCGCCTGAGTCATTGTTTTCGGCATAATCTGCTTGGTCAGTTTCAATGTCTGCACTAATTGAACCGTTCCCAATTTTATTGAAAGCAAACTGATATGCTCCACCTAACCTAATTCTTCTACCTCGTGTAAAAATTGGTTTATCAGCAGTATTCCAACGAATTTGTGTTCCAGTTGCATCGAGTAACATTGTGCCTAATCTTAGTCCTTTATATGGTGTAAACATAAAACCTATGTCAATACCGAAACCGCTACCACTATAATCAAAGATAGATTGTTTTAGTAGTTTTACACTTCCACCCACGGAGATAACAGGTTGGATATTGCGTGCATAAGAAATCAAAAGTGCATTATCTGTATTACTAAAATACCCCGCAACTGTAGGTCTATCAATATAAGGTTCTCCAGTATCTTTTTCCCCATTTCCATTAATATCCTGATAATCCCCGAGTCTCCCGTTGTTGTCGATATCTATGAATGTGGTACGAGGAATATCATCAACTCCGAGTCGAATCCAACTGAGACCAAGACTTCCTATACCTTCAATTTGGTGAACATAGTTAACAAAATTATAATTTACCAGTCCATTTGTAATAAAACTGCCATCACTTGAGCCAAATGTATCAGAATACATAGCAGAAAAACTGTTGTTTTCGACATTTGTCATGCCAGCAGGATTCCAGTATGTAGCCGTAGAATCATCAGCGATTGCAACAAAAGCGCTACCCATACCGAGAGCTCTTGCCCCGACACCGTGGCTAAGGAATTCTGCTGCGTGTGATCCTTCATCTGCAGCGAAAGCGGTCTGTGATAGGATTAAACCGATCAACAATATAATTATAGTAAAGTAATTTAATTTCATTGAGTTTTACCCCGGTGCAAAATCGTATATAGGTTCGCGTATAATAACACTTAAGACACTCCAGAATGCTCCTACACAGTATTCTCCGAGAATTACACCAAAGAAGAAGAAAATCATTTTTCGGTATGTTGCGGGTCCCCCAAATCTTAATGCCATCCATTTTAGAAATGAACTAATTACGAGACAACTCCAAAAATAACCTACACCAAAAGTCATTGATATAGGATATCCAGCTGGGTGTAGGGGCCACCAAATAAAGCGCATTCGCATAAACATTAATAAGAATGTAACTCCCATTCCGCCAGCCATAAAACTCATAGCCGATACATTTGGATCACGCGGAAAAGCAAATAATCCTGCTAACCATCCAAATTGCCCGATGTGTCCAACTGAAGGGCCGATTCCACCACCAGCCCCTGTAACCGCACCACCAAGACGATAGAGTTCAGATAAAGTTGCCCAAAAAGCGGAGAGTGATCCAAGAACGACGGCAATAATCATTGCAAATACCAGTCTTTTTGTATTCATATTTGCTCTTTCAGCCATTTTGAATGCTTCAAGTTGATGTGGCATTATGTGTTCACGGTATCCTCTACCACTAAAGAACCAAAAATATGGAAATACAGTTAAATTATTTGGACCGATACGTCGTGTTCCAAGTATATTAACTAAGAATTGTTGTGCATTACACATACCAGCCATCTCATGAGCGGGTGGACCCAATTCTGCCCGGACACGGGTTATAGCGATAGAAATTGCATAGAAGAATCCGAAAAACGGAAGGATTATCGGTAAAGTCATTCCTGCTTTGATGCAGAACCATATTATATATAAACTTGCGATAGCAATTAAAAGGAAGGCAGTCCTATACCGAATTGGTTCATCGGAATCGTCAATACTTCCCTTCATGCCAAAGATTGTACGTATCACGTTCATAATATGTTTTCGTGTGACGATTAAGGCTATGAGAAAGATAGCCATCCATCCACCAATGGATTGTTCACTGCTATATGGAAAAGGGGCAGGTATTCCAAGCGCACTTCCTGCAACCCGTTGGACTTTTTCAAATAGGTAGAAGAACCATAATGAGAAGGAGAGATCAAGTGGTAATAAGAACCCTAAACCGATGACAAATGGATAAAGTGGTACAGGAATGTTCCCTACAGCATTCCAAGGTTTTTCTGTGAAGAATGCTCCCCAGTTACGTGAATTGTGTCTCACACTAAAATCAGGGAGTATTGGGAAGAAGTGTGCTAATCCATGCCATATATTCACAACTGCTGCAATAATGAAACCGTACCATAATAAACGATTTTTAAAGAGTTGTGCCTTTCCTCCACCTTCAGTAATAGCCATAGGGAGTTGTATAATAGGATATGCAAGTTTTTCATGTTCTGTCCACTGTTTTCGAATGAGCACATTGATACAGATCATGATAACACCCAAAGCGAGAATAAAGGATGTCCACCATAAGGTAGGCATGACCCATGCGCCACCTATTTGTAGGTTATAAAAAGGGGTATCCCCTTCATAGAAACCTCGAAGAATCTCTTTATCAGATACGACAAGATGTTGTGGTATGTATGCATGAAAAGTGTCAGCCCAGTCATTTTCTATTGTTGCAAACCAAAAGGCATGTGGGAGTGCAGGAATAGTGAGTGCTAACATATCGTGTCCGGCTAAACCGGATGCGATAGATAGCATAGCATAAATAGTAATCAACTCACCTTGTCTTAATGCGGAGTTTGGGGCGACTTTCTTTATGAAAAGATTGATGAGAATAAGAAAAAAGATATTCAGGACGACATTCCAAAATAGAGAAATAGTGGTGGGATGTCCTGAATGCCAAACACATTCTACTTCAATTACCCAAAATACATTTGGTGGAATTAGGAAGATAGCGATTATTATTGCACGCCATGTGACGCCAAGTTCTTTTATTTTATTATGTTGAGAGAAGTTATCTGCTGAGGATTCCATCTATAGTTTAATTGAGATTATTTAGGTTTATACTCTCCAATAATTCAACATTTAAGTGAAATTATATTGACAATAAATATACTGATTTTATTAAACCTATTTTATCATAGGATGAGTTTAACATGTTAAAAATGCGTAGGTGGTTCGTTTTCTTTTAGTTCCCATAGTAAATGTCCAAATTCACTTGCACCAGTTGTAGATCCAACGAAGATATCGGTTTCAATACCCCATGCCAATTTATATGCTGATATAATCTGTGTCAATGCCATTGATACATCTCCATAACATAACAATGCCACAGTACCACCGCCGCCACCGCCTGTGATTTTAGCACCATATATACCTGCATTCTCACCAATTTTTTTTGCTATATTGATAAGACCATCAATTTCTTGTGAACCAAGCCCTGCTAAATCACGATAACTGTCATTAGATTCATACATTAAAGTTCCAGCTTCTGTTAGATACTTAGTTGCATCATTAGGATATTTTATTGTGTTTTTTATTGCCTTGATAAATTGTTTGACACGTTCATTTTCATATATAGGGTGTTTAACTCTATCCTTAACTTTATATATTTTATCGGGATTTACTTCTGTTACCTTATCATCTATACAATTATATTCTTCCAGAAAATCGCTTCCCTTCATTTCGTTTGGCAAAATTGGTAAACAGTGTTGTTGAAATTCTTGTACAGTGATATTACATAGATAATTATTATCTAATTTATTCCATTTAAGTTTTTCTTTTATTATTCGTAATCCCATGAATGTAGCTGTACGAGTGTCAATATAAGCCGAACTTTTTGTGCTTCGTGGTATTTTCGTGTGTATTCCGATAAAACTAACTTGGTATGGTATTTCTATAGATTCAAGTATTTGATCAGGTTGACAAAGAATAGATAGAATTTTACCTTGAGTTCCAAGAGTAGTAGTTAATTGATCCATTATTCCACATGGAGCACCAACAATTCTATTTTCGACAATTTGAGCGAGTCTGGCTATTTCAATTCCATCCAAATTTAGATTGTAAAGATGGTTGATGGCAGATAAGGTTGCAACTTCTATTGCTGCAGAAGATGCTATTCCTGCCCCCATAGGGATATCACTTTTGATAACTATAGCAGCGCCATGAGGGAAATCTTGTACTTTTTCTTCTTTGAGTAAGGTGTAAAAACAACCGAGTATGTACCCACTCCAAGATGTTTTTGTTTCCTTGTTAAATAAGGTGGAAATTTCAGAGTATGATTTTAATGAACCTTCTGTGTAAAAGTCATCAAGAGTAATTTGAAAATGTGGTCTAAATCCTCCTTCTTGATGAATTGTTATAGCTCTTAGGTTTCTATCCTCTCTTGCTTGACATGCGATAACAGCTGCTCGGTTTAATGTCATCTCAAAGACATTTGAACCAGAATAATCTGCTATACCACCCATAATGTCAAGTCGCGCGGGAGCCCGTGCTACTATGACATTTCCCTCTTTTTGTAGTCCGTGTATTCCGAAAACTTCAGGGGAATCGCATTGTATAAGATATTCCAGTTCAACAACTTGAGATGGTTTTACTGCAGGACCATGCAGTTGTTCCACTTTCATTTTTCAATATGTAGTGATAACGAGTATATTACTATCAGATTATCTGCGTTGTTTTACATTTCATTCAGAATAAAATGTTAATTCCTAAATAGAAGTCGCTAATTTGAGATTTGTAACTAATTTTTATAATTTACTTCAAGTAATTCTACTTAGGTATGGAGAATGTAATACTATACACCTATCGTCCTCTGCGACTTGGAACTTGGGAGGGTATGCTGTTTCTACATACCTTGCCCGTACTGTGCCTTGGAATTAGTGAAGTTGAATTAACAATTATCCAACTAAGACCAAATTAGTATTATTGGTTAACAACAGTCACACTATCACCGACTTTCAAGGAATGCTGTCCAGCAACGATAACAGATTCTCCACCATTCAAACCTTTTCGAATTTCAACATTTCCACCACTTGTAAGACCGATTTCGACCGGAAGTTGTTTTGAAATACCTGCTTCAACGATGAAAACATTGGGTGTTTTAGTTTTGGCGTTTTCAATGAGTGATACGCGTGGAATGAGAACAACGTCTGGTCGTATTTCAACAGGTAATGTAAGTTTAGCAAACATTCCAGGCTTGAGTATACCATCAGTGTTTTGAATACTGAATTCTACAGTAGCAGTGCGTCTCACGGGTTGTAAAGTAGGGCTAATATATGAAATTGTTCCTGTAATAGGTGAGTTAATTCCATCAATAGTAATTTCAGCTTGTTGGTCTAATTTAATACGGTTAAGTTGTGATTCAATTAAATCGATTGTAGCCTTCACCGTACTAACATCAACAATTTCGAATAAAGGTGCTGTGGGTGCTGCCATTCCCCCCAAATCTAAGAAACGTTGTGAGATAATCCCTGAAATAGGAGCTTCAATGGTTGCATCCTTGAGTTTTTTTCTTGCGAGTTTGAGGGAAATTTCTGCTTGAGTCATAGAAGTTCTTGCAGAAGTTATTTCTGCTTCCCAACTTTTTGCTTTAACTAAGGTTTGTGCGGAATTCAAACCCGCTTGAGCAGAATCAACTTGTGACTGTGCAAGTGCGATATCCTTCTGCCATGTTTTCGTTTTAGCTTGTGATTGAGCAAGTGTAAGCGCTGCAACAGCCTGTTCAACCTGTGCTTCCATTGCCGTGATATCTTCTTCCCGTGCGCCCGAGGTAATGAGTTGAAGTTGCTCAGTAGCAATTTTATGTTGTGCTGTTGCGATGTCTAATTGTGTTTTTGTATTCTCAAAGGATTGCTGACTAATAGCCCCATTTTTATATAGATTTTCTATCCGTGCATAGTTGTTTTCTGCATTTAGAAGATTCGATTTTGCTTGGTTTAAACCTGCTTCAGCCTGGTTCCGGTCTTCATCTCTTGCACCGGTTTTTATTTTTTCTAAATTTGCTTCAAGAGATTTTAATCCTGCCTCAGCTTGATGAATTTGTGTGACAGTACGAATCTCTGCGAGATCCATAACCTGTATCAAAGATATCTCAGCGGCTTTTAATTGTGCACTGGCTTGTGCAACCTGAGTATGTACCAGAACTTCAGCGAGTTGATGTGTTTGTGAATATGCAACTTCTGCTGAATTTAAAACAGCCTCAGCCTGCTGAATAGCTAATTTTAATTCTTCATGTTCAACTACAGCGAGAGATTGTCCTGCGGTAACTTTATCACCCTCTTCAATTGAAAGTGAAATAATTCTTCCGGCAATTTTTGGGAAAACGCTGACTTGTGCTTTTGCTTCGATAGTACCAGATAATTGTAACTCAGCTCTTATTTCACCGCGTTTTGCTTTTGAAATTTCTACAGGTTTAACAATTGAGGAATCCACTACTGGTTCAATTTCAGTTTTTGCAGGTTTTAGGAATCTGAACATTGCAATAACTCCGGCTACTGCAATTATGATAAAAACAATCCAGATTTTCTTCACTATTGATGTCTCCTTACCACGAACATATTGTATAAGTCCTAATGAATATAATGGTTTAAATGTATGAATATAATTGTTTGTGAATAGATACAGGTTATTTTGATATTACTGTATTCTCTGACCAATTGCTTTTTCTAATTTTGCCAACCCAACGACGTAATCGTGTTGTGCCTGTAATCGGTTCACATTTGCTTGTAATAATGCCAGCTGTGCATCTGTTAATTCGACAGTAGTAATAATACCAGATTTAAATTGTAGATTTGCTAAACTGACACTTGCTTCAGCTTGTGCGACAGTTTCTTTTTGAACATCTATAAGAGTTTTGGCTTCAAGTAATGCCAGATATGAAGACCGAACTTCAAATTCTACAGAGGATTTTATCTGTTTTGAAGATAATTCGATCTGTCTAAGAGTGGATTCCGATTGTTTTACACCTGCGCGTGATGCAAATCCATCAAATATAGGAACATTAATTTGTAAACCTAAACTCCAAATTCTATTCATTTCTGTGAGTCTTTCACTATGTGATATTTGATAGTTAGAGAAAAAAGCGAGATCAGGTAGGTTTTGTGTTTTAGCAATACTGAGTTGTTTTTCTCCTATTTGCTCATTTAGGTTAGATTGCTTAACTTCTGGTCGGTGTGTCATTGCGATAGAGATTAACTCATCAAGTTTATTCTCTATGAGTTGTATTTGGAAGGACCCTTTTACCGATATGTCTTGTGCGAGTGGAATGTTTAAGATATTCTTGTATGAATCTTTAGCAGTCTGAACTCTATTTTTTGCCTGAATCAACTGTGATTTTGCATTAGCAAGTTGAACTTTAGCGCGAAGAACATCAAAATTAGTCGTTACTCCCGCCGCAAAAGAATTCTCTGCGATCATTAGTTGAAGTTCCACCAATTCGACACTCTGTTTTGCAACTTTTACAAATTCTTGTGCGATCAGAACACGATAAAATGCTTCATATACAGTTAATCTCAAGGATTCATAGGCTGAAGTTAATTCTTCTTCGACGGCTGAGTATCCAATTTTTGCAGCTTTGTAGTTATTGTAGATACGTCCCCATGCAAAGATTGGTTGTGTAAGATTCAGAGTTCCTTGAACATTATGATGTGCTCCGAATTCCAATTCAATCAAATCTGCTTCATTATCAGGATCAGGAGAGTCCATCTGATTCATTTCTCCTTGTTGTCCTGGAGTAGGAAAACCAAATCCACCATCAGCCTGTATCACTGATTTCTGAATGTCTTTAAAATAAGTGTAATTTCCATTTGCTGATAGTCTTGGCAATAATGCCGATTGTGCTAAATTTATTTGAGACTTTGCAGCAATAAGTTTTTGTTTAGCAGATTGAATAGCTAAATTGTCCGTTTGTGCGATTTCTAAACTATCTTCAAGTGTCAATTCATTGTATTCTTGTGCTGGAATTGAGAACTGTAATATTAATAGAAAGGTTCCTACCCAAATTGAGTAACGGAACCTACATCGATTCATATATATGTCCTCCAGAGGTAAGGTTATAGAGTTGTATCCATAAAGACAGGTGTATTAATATTGGAGTATTGTAGTAGAATCGCCAATGATCCACAGAGTTCCATCAGGTGTTTTGACAATATCTCTGAGATTGTTAATTGTTGGTGAGGGGTGTTTTAACCATGTCACACCACCATCAGTAGTGTGAACAATTACACCTTTATCACCAGCTGCCCAACCAACATTTTCATCAATAAAAAGTATAGCATTTAGATTTTCATTTGTTGGAACAGTCTGATCAATCCAGGTCATACCACCATCAGTAGTAACTTGTATTGTGCCTTCACTTCCAGCCACCCATGCGGTAGTGGGGTTAATTCCGTATACATCTTGTAATTCGGAAGCCCCAAAAGACATAGCCCAGTTTTGTCCAGCATCAGTGGTCATAGCAATAGTACCGGCAAATCCAACAATCCAACCAACATCCTTATTAATGAAATGAACACCGAATAGATTATTAAATCCAGCCCCAGTAAAGTTTGGATCGATATCAACTCCAAACCAAGTTTCACCGCCATCCTCTGTTTTCATGACTTTGCCAGTTTCTCCTACTGCCCATCCATGTTTATCAGTTCCGAAACTCAAACCGTAAGATCCCATTGCACTCTTGAAGCTGAAAGTACCACTAAACTTAATTCTTTTTGCAGTGCCGTGTCCTTCGTCTCCTGGATCACTAACACTATGCCAAGTGTTCCCACCATCTAAAGTTTCAAGTAGTGCGGCATTACTGCCGACGATATATCCTTTATCTTCGTTAACAAAGCCGACACCAAAGAGTTCAAATACATCACCACTATTTTGGGGTTTCCATGTCTTACCACCATCGTTTGTATGAATAACACTTCCAGCTAATCCGACAGCCCAACCAAGGTTATCATTATAAAAGTGTAGAGCGCGTAATTCGTTTGCGTTTGAAATGACATTCCATGTAGTTCCACCATCCTCAGTGTGTAGGATTGTAGCTTTATCTCCAACGATCCAACATTCAGTAGGACTAATCATGTGAACGCCTTGTAATCGTGCAGCGACAGGTCTTTCAGGATATGGTTTCCATGTAGTTCCACCATCTTCAGTAATGAGAATCACACCAAATTCCGCAGCTGCCATACCATTAGACATATCAACGAAGTGAACATCCCAAATGGGTTCAGGCATTCCGTTTGAATTTGGAACATTACTTTGTTGAACAGTCCAATTCATACCGTCATTTGTAGAAACAACTGCCCCACCAGCACCGACTGCCCATCCTGTAGAACCATCAAGCATTGAAATGGCATCTAAGGTATTGACAGTTGCACTTGTTTGGAATGTCCATGTATTTCCACCGTCCATTGTATGGAGCAAGGTACCACCACCGCCAGCTGCCCAACCCATTGCTGGAGATGTGAAATGTATTCCTTCAATAGTGTTATTGGTATCAATTTCTTGCTGTGTCCAAGTAACGCCACCATTATTTGTATGCATGATGAAGCCACCATCTCCACATGCCCATCCATGTTTTTCGTCAGCAAAGGATACTCCCAATAATGCGACATTTGTATCTGTAGGCAATTTATTCCATAATGCGCCACCATCCGTCGTTTTTAATACCGTACCATTTTCACCAACAACCCATCCGATTTTTTGATTGATAAACCGGATTTTCTTTAATTCTACTTTAAAAGGTAATGGTTGACTTGGTTGATTTTTCCAAGTTTTACCCCCATCAGTAGTGTTGAGAATGGTAGAATTGCTACCAACGATCCATCCGTTCTGATTATCAATGAAGAAGACATCAGAAAAGGATGCATTCCATTGAGATTCACTTACTTTCACCCATTCATTTTGGGTATAACCAAGTGAGATAACGAATAGTAACAATGTTATGGTAAACGAATAAAAAATGCTCCGCTTCATGCTAATTCCTCCAGAGAAATGTCGTAGTTTTCTATATTAAGTCCAATCCTCAAATAGTTTGCATTATTCTAATGAGTTAATATTTTAAATCCGTTTAAGTATATCATTTATTGTATGTTCCGTCAACTTGAATATGAGTAGAGTGATGTAAAGTATATGGCACAAATATCGTATTATCCATCTGTATATTTTATAGATTACAGTTATTAATTTTCAGTATACAGTTTACTGTAGTATTAAATCTAAGCTACTATATTATTAAGATGATTTTATCGTTTTTCCAACTTAGTGCATTTAATTAGATGTGTGAGAAAATGTTACACTTTTCCTACAAAGTGTAGGATTGGTACTTGTTATATCATTGCCTTTCCTATTAGTCCCTGTCTGGGTTTGTAACGATTTAAACATCTAATTCTCAAATTTGAAAAAAGTTACAATTTTGTAGTTTTCCTTGATGAGCGATGATTCTGTTTTTACTATTATTATTCTCATAACATAATTTTTATCGGCAGATTCACTCCTGAAAAATCAGATTATTGGGTTAGATTATATAACACCTTATTTTACTATTATGTATTGTGATAATTCTCTATATATTATTGCAACGTGTGTTTAATATATCAATGTATACCTTTCTATATGATATTAGTTGCTTTGTCATTTATTTTCTTCAATTTATTTTTATATATTATGTATGTTGTTATCTGAAACGTGATAGTCTACAGCTATTGCTCCTTATGCCAGAATCACGGATTTCACGGAGAAGAAGCCTTTGGGTAGAGATGTTTTTCTTTTCTGAATATCGGATAATACAGGATTACGGGAGAAGTGGTCTTGCTACATTTATTGTTTGATCCCACATCTGAATAGGAATTTCACATTTCGCCCCTCTGGGGCTTAGTATTCGGTGCCAGAAGGTATCTACACACATTTCGCCCCTCTGGGGCTTAGTTTTCGGTGTAAGAAGGTATCTACACACATTTCGCCCTTTTGGGCTACAGATGAAAGTTAATGTGTAAGTCCAACAAATGTTCCTTTATTGTCAATCTGCGTAAGTCCTGTTAATGAATTGTTTTATTTTTGTAATGTGAGTTTAAAATCAGAAACTTGTACATCGGACTTTTTGTATCTATTCTAATATTATGACTACCTTTAATTTTTGTAGTAGGTTTTTCATAACACAATTTTCTTAGGCTTATGTTGTAAAGGTCTCTAAAGTCAGTACCAGAAAGGTTTTTTAGTTTCAGTCAAAAAATATTATTTTTTTATTTTTTTTGGGATTTTATTTTTGTTCCTGTGGAAATGTTCTGAATCCTGTTCTGGTATAGGTTTGTAGGTATTCCAAATATTTTTTAGTTTCATAACTGTTATGAATTTTCATAACAACATTTATACGATATTCTTTTATTGTGAATTATATAGTAACATAATAAAATGTGTAGGTCAATGAAAAGATTTACATTATATATTTTACTTTCATTATCTGTCTTCATCTTTTAATTTTGTTTTGAAACTTTAGTTGCTTAATCGTAGAACTTTCTTCAATATTTTTTCTCTTCAGGAATATATGTTCTTAATTTTGAAAAGAAGGTAAGAGCTCAGGATAATAGAAGTGGCAAAAGTGGTTAATTGTAAGGTTGGAATTTGGGATTGAATCAAGTAGAGATTTCACATTTTGTCTCTCTTGGATTTAGTAATTTTTCATATAATTTTCTTCATCCACAACAGAATTAATTTTGAGATTAATGATAGAGTTCACCATCTATACAGATTTAGTTTTCTAATCATGTGTTGTGGCAAGTGTATCAGAAGGACAACCTTCATTTTGAATTTAGTTCTTATAGTGCCAACAACTTTACAGGTAATTTTAAAGCATGATTTGACAATCACAAATTGCTGTGATACTATTAAATCAGGAATTACTTAGAAGGAAATGATATATGTCGAATGTCTTTGAATCCTTGCAGGAACGAGGATTTATTCAACAGTGTACAGGTGAAGAATTAGTTTCTCGTGTCTTGTCGGAGAAGCAATTAACCTATTATGTTGGTTTTGATCCAACAGCCGATAGTCTTCATGCGGGGAGTCTTGTCCCTATCATGGCAATGGCACATTTACAACGTGCTGGTCATAAACCGATAGCAATTATCGGTGGCGGAACGACCATGATCGGTGATCCAACAGATAAAACGGAAATGCGTCCGATGATATCCGCAGAACAAATTGAGAGTAACGGTTCTAAGATTTTAACACAATTACAGCGTTACCTAACCTTAGATAATACAGAAGGTAGGTTTTTAAATAATGCAGATTGGTTACTTTCTCTAAATTACATTGATTTTCTTAGGGATATAGGTAAACATTTTCGTGTTAACGAAATGATCAAGGCAGAGGGTTATCGTCAAAGACTTGAACGTGAATTAGGATTATCATTTCTTGAATTTAATTACCAATTGCTTCAAGCCTACGACTTTCTCTATTTATATCGAGAATACAATTGCCATCTACAACTTGGTGGTGACGACCAATGGGGTAATATCCTTGCCGGTACTGACCTTGTAAGACGGATAGAAGGAGAAAGAGTGCATGGGTTAACTTTCCCTTTATTAACAACTGCTACTGGAACCAAGATGGGTAAGACAGCTGGTGGTGCGGTATGGCTTGATTCAGAAAAGACATCACCCTACGAATTTTATCAATACTGGATTAATGTTGATGATAGGGATGTCAAGAGTTTCTTAGCATATTTCACTTTTTTACCAATGGATGAAGTTAATCGTCTTGGTAATTTAGAACATGATGAGATTAGGGAAGCGAAAACAATTCTTGCCTACGAAGCAACGAAACTTGCTCATGGATCTGACGAAGCAGACAAGGCACAAGAAGCATCGAAAGCTGCTTTTGGCGGAGGTGGCGTTGATCTTGATGCAATGCCAACTACAGAAATTTCTTCAGAAAGACTTAGAGAAGGTATACCTATACTTGAACTTTTTCATGAAGTAGGATTAGCCACATCTCGTAGTGAAGCACGTCGTTTAATTCAACAAGGTGGAGGATATATTAACGAAAAGCAGTATAAGACAATTGAGGTAGTGATTGATACTACATTTTTAGATGAGGGCGGGTTACTGCTTCGTGCAGGTAAGAAACGGTATCATCGAATTGTTTTGTCTGATTAGTTGTTAATTCTTTGAAGATAATCGTAGGAATAAGAAATGGAGTATAGAGTCAATTATCAAACTCCCGTTATGTGAGTAATAGGACATCACCCATTTCGACTCTCGAATCAGAATCAGAAACAGAATCAGGGATCAACGGTATGAATGCCGTAGGGCATTCCCCGGGTATGAACCCCATTTAGGAGTTCCCCGGGGTTAATTTCTTTTCTTACCTCTTGTCTACACCTGTCGCTCCACTGGAGCTTGCGGAAATACAAGGAGCCAGAATACAGAGATCCCTTCTACAATGCGCAGAATTCATAAATTGAAGCCTATGAATCAAGACAGTCTTGTAGATATATTCTGATACACAGTAGTAAAGCAACAAAAAGTTCATGTACCCCATATACAACCCAACTTGACTTAATAATAATTATTGTGTTATAATTATATATGCACATTTATTAAACCAATTATTGCAAAATTCGTTATTAGTTAATAACTAAATCAGGCTGACACCTTTAAGTATATAGGTTTACAATGCAAAAGCGTCAATACAATCCCACCTTACCTGTAGACATTAGTTGGATTCGTTCAACTTGGAATATTTACCTTGGGGCATTAATTTCCCTATGGTTATATCCATTTTTATACAGTGACGTTAGGTGGTGAATGTCTGTTAGCCTAATATAATAGAGTAACTGAACACAAATGTCACCACCCAGCGTCGATTAAGTATCGGTGTTGGGTTATTTTATTTAAATAGTTTAAGTAATTCAAATTACATAAGAAGAGTTGGTGGAGGGAATCGAATACCATGGTAATCGTTACCAAATCGGATGCAACACCTGAACAGATTGAAGCGATAGTTAATAGAATAGAATGTGTTGGGTTGAAAGCACAAGTTTCAACCGGTGAACAACGCACCGTAATCGGTGTAATAGGAGATAAGACATTGCTTGGCGATATTCCGATGGAATCAATGTCTGGTGTAGAAAGGACAATGCCAATAACTGCACCTTATAAATTGGCAAGTCGGCAGTTCCGTGATGAAGCAACTGTAATTGGTTGTAACGGAACTAAGATTGGTGGCAAGAAGTTATCAGTAATGGCAGGTCCGTGCGCAGTTGAAAGTACAGAACAGATAGTAACAATTGCGAAACAGGTTAAAAAAGCCGGAGCAGAATTTATTAGAGGTGGTGCATTTAAACCTCGAACGGGTCCCTATAGTTTCCAAGGATTTGGAGCAGAAGCATTGAAAATGCTCGTAGCAGCCAAAGAGGAAACAGGATTAGGTATTGTAACTGAAGTCATGACACCTCATGAAGTGGAAATTGTTGGAGAATCTACAGACATTTTTCAACTTGGTACACGTAATATGACCAATTTCTATCTGTTAAGAGAAGTTGGCCGTGCGAAGAAACCTGTAATTATCAAACGGGGCATGTCATCAACAATTGAAGAATGGTTGCTTGCAGCCGAATATATCCTTGCTGAAGGAAATCCAGATGTGATTTTATGTGAGAGAGGTATCCGTACCTTTGAAACACATACACGAAACACACTGGATCTGAATGCTGTTCCAGTTGTTCACGAGTTGAGCCATCTCCCCATAGTAGTTGATCCAAGCCATGGTACAGGAATACGTAGTTTGGTATGTGATATGACAAAAGCGTCAGTAGCCGCAGGTGCTGATGGATTATTACTTGAAGTTCATCATGATCCTGATAATTCGATGACAGGTGATGGAGCACAATCCCTATTCCCTGATCAATTTGAGACACTGATGAAGGAATTAAAACCGATTGCGATAGCAGTTGGTCGTGATATATAGAATATTTTAGATAGAACATCATCCATTTATATGGTTTTACATTAGACCTTGGAGGGTAATATCGTGGACGATTTTGAAACGAATCAGGAAAAGGTATATATTTTTGATACGACACTCCGTGATGCAGAACAGACTCCTGGGGCAGCACTTGGTATAGAAGAGAAATTAGAGATTGCCAAACATCTTGCTAAGTTAAATGTAGATATTATTGAGGCAGGCTTTCCTATTTCTTCACCAGGTGATTTTGATGCTGTGCAGCGGATTGCCAATGAGGTAGAAGGTCCTGAGATCTGTGCCTTATCACGTGTTGTAGAGAAAGATATAACTGCAGCCTGGAATGCCATTCAAGATGCTCCACGTGCCAGAATTCACACTTTTGTTGGCACATCAACCATCCATATGGAACGTATTACTCGGACGACCCCTGAACGGACATTGGAGATGGCGGTGGAAGCAGTTTCTTATGCTAAGAGTCTGTGTATTGACCATTCTGATGCGACTGTAGAATTTTCACCTATGGATGCAGGTAGGACAGAATTAGCCTACCTGTATGAGGTAGTAGAAGCAGTCATTTCAGCGGGTGCGTCTGTAGTAAATATTCCTGAAACAGTTGGATGGACTGTCCCTGCAGAATTTGGTAGTCTTATAGCTGGAATTAAAGAAAATGTACCGAATATTGATGATGCGATAATTAGTGTTCACTGTCATAACGATTTAGGATTGGCAGTAGCTAACAGTCTTATTGCTGTTGAACAAGGTGCGCGGCAGGTCGAATGTACCATTAATGGATTAGGAGAACGTGCTGGGAACACTTCTTTAGAAGAGGTGGTGATGGCAATCCGAACACGTAGGGATTACTATGAAGGATACTATACTGATATAAATGCAACTGAAATAGTTCCAATTAGTAGACGCGTGAGTAAAACAATGGGAATTTCTGTGCAGCCGAATAAAGCTATTGTTGGTGAAAACGCATTTGCACACAGTTCAGGAATTCACCAAGATGGTATTATTAAATCCCGTGTAACATTTGAGATTATAGATCCCAAAGAAATCGGTTGGAAAGAGAGTCAGTTAATACTCAGTCCAAGATCTGGTCGAAATGCATTGAAACATCGTTTGAGTGAACTCGGATATGAAATTGATGCTGATCAGTTAGAGAAGGTCTACGAGCGTTTTCTGAAGGTAGCGGATAAGAAAAAAGCTGTTCATGATGCTGACCTTGAAGCGATTATGAGTGACGAAATACGATCCGTACCGGCAATCTTTGAATTAGATTATATACAGGTGGTCAGTGGAACTAAGATAGCATCGACGACTACAATTGGTATTCGTACCGAAGAAGGCATTGTTGAGAATGCATCTACGGGGGATGGTCCTGTTGATGCAGCTTTTAAGGCTATAAGTCAGATAGTAAAATTCAAACTGAATTTAATCGATTATCAGATACGGTCTGTAACAGAAGGTGAGGATGCCATTGGTGAGGTTACGTTGAAGGTACAAGACAATGGACATGTTATTACGGGAAATGGTGCAAGTACAGATATCATAGAAGCAAGTGCTAAGGCATATATTCACGCAGTTAATAAATTAATTCAACTACGTTCTGAAGGTTAATTTCCAATGGTATTATAAATACCATTACAATGAGCATCGCTACATTATTTTGAAAGAGACATTTTGAATTTAAATGGAATAGAAATAGGGGATAGACTTAGAGTCTATCCCCTATTTATTTTAACATAATTATGACTTACCAATCTTCAACCAATTGTACTAATAAGCGAACACCATAACCGGATGCGGAATCAGGAATGTATGTAGAACCTTTCATTCCCCATGCAGTACCAGCAATATCAAGGTGAACCCATGGGTAGCCTTCAGCAAATTTCTTCAAGAAAGCAGCACCAGCAATCGTTCCTGATGTACCATCACCGATATTTCTTACATCAGCAATCGTACTTTTTACGCCTTCATCATAGTCATCCCAGAGAGGTAATTCCCAAACACGTTCATGTGTTTTATCACCTGCTTTTTTAACTTTCTCCATGAGTGCATCATCAGTGCCTAATGCGCCAGCCGCAATATGTCCAAGAGCAGAAATTACTGCTCCTGTAAGCGTAGCTAAATCCACAACACCTTTTGGTTCATACTGTGCTGTCCAACCGAGAGCATCTGCTAAAATCAATCGTCCTTCTGCATCAGTATTTAGGATTTCGATTGTTTTTCCACCATAAGAGGTGACAACATCTCCAGGCTTAATTGCAGTTGAACTCGGCATATTTTCTGATGCAGCGATCAAACCGAAAACATGCAAATTGGGTTTTAGAATTCCGATAACCTGCATAGCACCTAAGACAGCAGCAGCCCCGGACATATCGTGTTTCATTTCATGCATCCCACTTCCAGATTTCAGTGAAATACCACCTGTATCGAAGGTTATACCCTTGCCAACGAGTACGACGGTTTCTTTATCGTCCCCTTCTGGTGTATGTTCTAAAATAATGAAACGTGGTTCTTCTGCACTTCCTTGAGAAACTGCTAATAGCGTTCTAAATCCTTTTTCTTCAAGGGTTGCTTTGTCAAAAACAGTACATTTCAACCCGGTGGATGTTGCAACCTCTTCTGCTTTTTGTGCAAGTTGTGTTGGGGTAAGATGATTACTCGGTTGATTGCTTAGATCTCTTGCAAGTGTTGTTCCATTTGCTATAGTCTGTCCACGGTTAACAGGACGTTCCAGTGTTGTTTTTTCGGAATCACTACTGACAAGTAGTGTGAGAGATTCAAGTTTTTTATTTTCATTATCATCGTCATCTACGGTTTGGTGTTGTTTGAATTCATATAGGGATAGTAGGCTTGCTTCCACAGCACCTTGGATCCACTCATCTTGTGCTTCAGGCGGAATAGGTACAGCGATTGATGTTATACCGAGGTCCCGTGCATATTTTGCAGTTTGTCCTGCAGCTTGTCTTACTTTTTCAGTATCAAGTTCTGAGAACTTACCAAGACCTATTAGGATAACACGTGGGGCGTTAATTGTTCCATTTGTATAGAGAACAGCAGTAGACTTATGCTTACCTTTAAAGTCTCCAAGATTTAATAATGATTGTATTCGTCCCTCTAAAGCAGAATCAGCAGCTAAGAGTAGGTCGTTGTGCAGATCTTCCTCAAGAATAGGGATAATAACTGCATCAGTTTGTATTTGTCGAAAATCACCAATTTCTACAGCAATATTCATAAGAGTCCTTTCAGTAATACGTAATTGTTTTAGATAATGAGAATCTGTTATACGATATGAGTACTATGATGTTGTTGTTTTAATATAGTATAAATACAGGAAGGAATTAGGTGAAGTAAATATAATGGAATTTACATTACAATTATTTTCCTTTACGCATCCCTGTTAAGACAACAAGCGGTTCAGTACTTGTGACGGTTAGTGAATGATATGTATTTGCAGGCACATCAATTCTATCTCCTTTTTTAACAGTATCCGTAGAATCTTCAACTTTTGCTTCTGCAGTACCAGATAATACACATACCACTTCATCTTGTGTATGGATATAATCAAGGTATGCACCCCCTGGTCGACCTGACCACTGATAAGGGTCGAAACCTTCAGATTCTAATTGTGCCTTTAATTCTTCAACATCATCACTTTGTTCTAACCAGTTTGATTTCCATTTCATTGGAATTCTCCTTATAATGGTTCAATTTTAACAGGACATACCTTTAGCTCCGCGGTTTGTGTAATAGGATCGTATCCTGATCCAGTTAATACATTTACGGGTACATCTGAGAAACTGAAACTTGCGAAAACAGTACCGCGTGGGGAACGATCTGTAGCCTTAACTTTAATTTCAATTGTACCGCGTGCACTACTCATTCTACACCATTCACCATCTGTTAAATTCCATTTTTTCAGATCGTTTGGATTTACTTCTAAGGATTCTTCAGGCAATAGGTAGTCAATGCCTTGTGATCTTCCAGTTTGTGTTCGTGTATGATAGGATTGTAATCGTCTACCGGTTGTGAGCCATACAGGGAAATCGTGACTGATAGTTTCAGCTGGATCTCTGTAATTAACAGTAGAAAAGATCCCTTTTCCATTGATAAAAGAATCTTCGTGTAACATTGGAGTACCGGGGTGATCTTTGTGTGGTACAGGCCACTGATATTCTCCTTTATCAATTCTATCCCAATCCAGACCAGCATAAATTGGTGAAAGTTCACATAATTCATTGAATATTTCTTTTGGAGTACTATAATCGAAGCCATTGACTTCAAGTCGCTGAGCTATCTGAGAAATTATCCACCAATCAGGTTTTGCAACTCCAGGTGGAGGGACAGCTGCACGCATCCGTTGTACACGTCTTTCAGTATTTGTACAAACCCCGTCAGTCTCACCCCATGCGGTTGCAGGGAGAATAACATCAGCGAGTTCAGCAGTTTCGGTAAGGAAGATATCAATGACAACGAGATGTTTTAATGAACGTAGAGCATGCTCACAGTGTTCGCGGTCAGGATCAGAAATGAGTGTATTCTCACCATCAATAAGCATGGCATGAATACTATCCCCACACAAGTCTAATGCGGTTACTTTTGTTATTCCTTTTTCGTTGTCAATTTCTTTTCCATAGGCATGTTTGAATTTTTCTTGATGGATAGGATCGGTTACCGACTGAAACCCTGGATAGTTATTAGGTAATGCCCCTGTATCTCCTGCGCCTTGAATGTTATTTTGTCCACGCATCGGGTTGATACCTGTCCCTTCACGACCTACATGACCTGTCATCAACGCAAGGTTACATAGACTTTGAACATTTTCGACACCACAGATATGTTCGGTGATTCCAAGTGTATAATATATCGCACCTTTATCTGCTGCACCATACCACATAGCGGCAGTTTCAATGTCTTTTGCCGGAACACCAGTGATAGATTCTGCCCATTCTGGAGTCCATTGGCTGATGTGTTCAAAGAAATCATCAAAACCTGTTGTTCTATTTTGTATGAAATCCTCATTAATCAGTCCTTCCCTTGCAATTACATGTGCCATACCGAGAAGTAAAGCGGTATCCGAACCAACTCGTAAGGGTAGATATAGATGAGACAATTCGGCTAAACCAATACGTCTTGGATCAGCGACAATTAGTTTTGCGCCTTGAGCAATAGCTTTTTTGAGCCCAGTTGCAGCCACAGGATGACATTCAGTCATGTTGGTACCGATGCAAAATATGACATCGGGTTTTTGCATATCAACTAAGGGGTTAGACATTGCCCCGCGTCCGATTGTCGCTGCCAGACCGGCAACGGTTGGTGCATGTCAGGCACGGCTGCAATTGTCAATGTAGTTTGTTCCGAAACCCGCTCGTATGAATTTCTGCATAAGATATGATGCTTCACTTGGAGCGCGTCCTGATGCAATTCCATATATACTATACTTTCCATCTTGGTTATATACCTTTTTAAAACCGTCTGCAGCTTTATCGAGTGCCTCGTTCCAAGAAGTTTCGTGGAGTTCACCATCTTCACGTCGAACCAATGGTGTTTTTAAACGGTCAGAGTGTTGAACGAAATCATAGGCGAACTGGCCTTTAACACAGAGTGCCCCTTGGTTTGCTGGACCATCCATTGCTGGATGTATACCTATAATTTTTTTGTCATTTGTCAAAATATCTACAGAACACCCTACTCCACAATAAGCGCAAATGGTACGAGTTTTACCAATCTCAGAATCATTTACCTGATCAGCTGCTCTTAGTGCTTTTTTATCACCAAGTGCCCCAGTTGGACAAGTTTGGATACATTGACCACAGAAAGTACATGCTGAGTCCTTTAGTAATCCATCGAATTCGGTAATAATCTGTGTATGAAAACCACGATTCATTACATTTATTGCATGGTCTCCTTCTTGTTCCGCGCAGACACGGACACAACGATAACAGGAAATACAGAGTTCATAATCTCTTAGAATGAAAGGGTTATCATCTGACTTTGTAATGCCAGATTTTGTGCCAGAGAAATGAGATTTATCAATTTTATACTGATTACTAAGATGTGCGAATTCGTTTGAGGCATATCCTCGCAAGGGATGGACATCTATTTCTCGATTTTCGCTCGCAACCATTTCAAGAAGAGTTTTCCTATATTTTTCAATGGTATCGGTTGCAGTACGAATAACCATTCCTTCAGTAGCTTTAGTTGTACAAGAAGCAATTGGATTTCGTGCACCCTCTAATTCTACGATACAGAGTCGACATCCACCAAATGGATCCAACCGATTATCATAGCATAATGTAGGAATTTCTTTTTTATGACGTTGTGCAACTTCAAGCACTGTTTCACCGTCAGAAAAAGTGACCCCTATGTTATCTATCTGCATCTTTAAAGTCATCGGATAAAACCTTAGTATGTCTTAGTCTGTGGAATCGCAAATTGAATGAACTGTGTTAATGTAATACAATTCCATTTCTTCTATGAATAATTTATGGATTATAACCTATTCCTCTGCTGCTTTGTTAGTAAAGTCAATTTGGGGAACTTCTAACTTTCCAGAGAGAATTTCAGATTTTGCTTTTGCAACAGCCTTAATTACATCTTCAGGTATTTGATCTTTCATATCAGGGTTATAATTAAATGAAATTGCTTGATCAGTAATCATGTTAAAGGTTATTAGCTTAGTGCTGAATTTTTTATTTGGATTTTCCTTAGCCTCTTTAACCATCTTTGCGACTTTAACAAATGCCTTTGGGGTAATAACTCCGTTAGCCAGAATGGTAGTCGGAGAAACTTGAGACTTATCACGATTCACACCAAACGTATAAACCTTCTTACCTTCTTTCATAGCATCTTCAGCAGCAAAATAAGCCCCAAGTCCCGCAGCATCAGCATTTGGGAATAGGAAGTCAACACCTTCATTAATCAACTGAACACTAAGTTCTTTTCCTTTATTTGCGTCGTGCCAGTTTCCAACATATACATTTCTAACATCAATATTTGGATTAACTTTTCTTGCTCCAGCTTCAAAAGCCTCAAAAGTGCTTTTTATAGAGTTGATATTATCTCCCCCAATAGTACCAATTTTCCCTTCTTTTGACATCATTCCAGCAATTATACCCATCAAGTAGGCGGGTTGTTCAATTCTGAAGTTTACAGGTGCAATATTCTCTGTGCTTGTTCCCCCGGATGATGTGACAAAAATAGTATTTGGAAAGTCTGGTGCTACCCTTAATGCAGGAGCTTGATATTCATACCCATGACCGAAAATTAGGTCGTACCCGTCTGCGGCATAATGACGAAAGTGTTCTTCCTGTTCAGATGGTGTAGGACTTTCAACATAACCGATTTTTGCGCCTAGCTCAGTTTCGACTGCTTTTAATCCTTCATAAGCTAACTGATTCCATCCACCATCAGAAATTGAAGAGGGGAGTAACATCGCGACTTTAAAATTAGCTTTTTCTTTTGTATCAGAACAACCGAGCAAAAATGATCCAATACAAAATGATAAAATCAATAAGAAAATAGAAGTCTTTTGAATGCATAAAGAATTTCGAACTTTATTCATGACATATCTCCTAATTAAGAATTATCCCAATTATAACATATATAGAATTAGATGTAAAATTGCTTGAAATCAATGAGGATGTAAATAATTTGACACTATAAGTGTTTCTTGTATCAGAATCGCGGATTGGATTTGTTTTCAGTTTATAGTTTTCAGTTTGAATTTTCGTGAATGAGTTATTTTTCTAAACCGTGGCTTTTTGTTTTATGTCAACGTTTTTTCTACACACCTTTCGCTCCTCTGGAGCTTGTCTCTATGTTAGTCTTGTTTTTCTACACACCTTTCGCTCCTCTGGAGCTTGCGGAAATACAAGGAGTCAGGATTTGGAGATACCTCCTACAAAGAGCAGAATTCATAAATTGAAGTCTATGAATCAAGACAGTGTTATTGATATATTCTGATACACTGTTGTAAGGTGTTAAAAAGTTTACACACCCCAGATAATGAGGATGTAAATAATTTGACACCTTATTTGCAAAAAGTTACGAAATCGTAACTTTATAGGGTTTTTCCTCTTTAGTAAATTTGCGACAATCCTTCTTTTAGACTGTGTTTTCAGACGATATTGTAAAACGTCATATTTCTGTGAAAAAGTTAATTAAGATTTTTCTTGTTGGTTTTTTGTTATGATATTCAAAATGTTTAAATTTATCAGTAGTATTTGTTCCTGATTTGATTCAAAATAGTTGTCTGATTATTCTAACTAACTGTAATTGATTGGCTGATTAATATATATGATGAATGATGTTCTTTACTTCTTCATTATTTTGAAGTAAGGTCCGTATGATAAATTACATTTTATATTTGAATCAACTGTATGAATGCCTTATGGCGTTCCTTGGCATTCCCAGAACGTTACCTGAGATTGGGAAACCGTCCATTCGAAAGTTTGCGGAGATTTAGTCTTTTCCCTAAGTAAAAATTGTTTTCATAATAATGGTTCTGATGTGATACCAAGTAATCGTGGAAGCCATAGGCTTAATTCTGGTATATAAGTCACACATAATAAGGCTATTATTAATAATCCGATAAATAGAAGTACAGATCGATAGAGTACTATCACTGACCTATCAAATTTCATGCTGGATATGAAAAGATTCATACCGATTGGAGGTGTTAAATATCCAATTTCAAGGTTAGTTAATACGATTATACCCAGGTGCACTTTGTCTATGCCTAATGCTTCTGCCATTGGAATTAGTAACGGCACAACAATCACAATAGCAGAGAAAATATCCATTAGACATCCAACAAGAAGTAAGAAGATGTTTAAACCAATTAATGTGATTATTTTATTATCCGTGATCGATTCAATCCAATCAATTACAGCATAAGGCACTTCCAAAGTGATAAGATAGTTGGATAACCCTAAGGCAATCCCCAGAATAATCAAAATTGCCCCAACGAGAATCATACTTTCTTTTACTAAATTGGGTAATGCTTTCACAGAGATAGATCGGTGAACGCAGATTTCTATGATAGATACATAAATTACAGTTAAAGCAGCTGCTTCATCAAGAGAAACTAATCCTGTAATGTAAGTTAAGATTGGAAGTTTTATTTTGATTATCCCACCAAGGATTAGAAAAGGTAGGAGAAGTTCCCACTTTGCTTGCCAAAATGAACTGAGAAATTCCTGTAAATTGAAAGGTGTGGTTTCAGTTCGTTTGAAAATACTCCAACCACAACAGTATATACCCAAGATGGAAAGAATCAGCACTCCAGGAATCATTCCAGCAACGAACATTGCGGTAATTGGGATTTGTGCGATAATCGCATATAGAACTAACGGAATACTTGGTGGAAATAGAAGACCGATACTACCGGATGCTGTTATGAGACCTAATGAAAATCTATCATTATATGTTTGCCTGAGAATTGGATAGACTAATCCACCGAGTGCTATGATGGTTACACCAGAAGCACCTGTGAATGTAGTAAAAAATGCACAGGTGACAAGAACTACGATCGCTATTCCACCCGGTAACCACCCTACACTTGCCCGTGCGAATGAAACTAATCTTTGAGGTGCTTTTCCTTCAGCGATAATATATCCTGCAAAAGTAAATAGGGGTATTATCAGGATAGTAGGATTTCTTGTGACCCTATTTATATCAATTAGAATTTGGGATATTGGTTCACCTTCAAGAGCGTATCCGATGATAGAAGCACCCCCGAGTAGGACAAATAATGCCCCACCAAATAGTGCAAAACCAACTAATCCTATTCCTATGATGTATCCCATCAATCAGATTCTCCTACTGGTATATTATCAACATCCTCTTCACCAGTGATATTTAAGAATAGATGTAAAATTAAATGTAGACCCATAAGAGAAAATCCTGCTGGAATGATTGCTTTTGCAAACCATAGCGGTATAGGACCGATTAACAATGCATCACTCTTCATCTCATCTGATAAGTAAGAACAACTGAAGTATATAAGAAAACCAATAATAATTACACTCAGTCCATCAATGATGTATCCTCGAAATCGTTGTAAGTGTTTTGGAAGAATTCTATTGAGTACATCTATGCTGATGTGACGTTTTTCACAGGAGGCAAGAGCTGCACCCAGAAAACATAACCAGAGTGTAAGGTTTTCAAGCATAACCGTTTTCCACAACAGGCTTGTCTTGAAAACATAACGTAGTATGATTTCAAGGACTGCAAGAGCAACCATCATCGCTACAATAACACATAACATACCTGTTTCAGCTCTACCGAGGAAAGTATTTATGCGAATTATATAATTTCTTATAGAATACATTGGATTATCAGTTACTTTCTTCTGCTAATACTTGAATCCCTGCAGATGGTAAAACAGCAACTTTTGCTTGAGGAGGGAGAACTTCTGCAAAGAGATTGATTAATTGTTCTAAGTTACGGAATAGTATAGCATCAGGATGTTTCTTGTAGAAATCATCTACAAGAAAGTTTTCAGACCAAACGTGAAGTTGATTTTGATTACCAAGTTTGGGTTCGGGAAGTTCTGGAGGGGTAATTTCTTCTCTCTGTTGCTTGAAACGTGCATAATCAATTTGGTCGAATAATCCATGATAGCAAATTCCATCACATGCGGGATTAAGTGCCATACGATATGCTTTTTCAAAATATCCAGCTGCCCATAAGGCTTTTCCAGTTTGGATGGGATCACTATCGAGGGGATAACAGTTTAATACGACAAGATCAGTATCTTTTCTTGATTCTTCGGGTATTTCTGTTCCGTAGGTTTCTAATGCAAACTTTGCGGCAGTACGGTGTGCTTTTACATAGTCACCGACAAATAAGCCACATATCTCCCGTTGTTTATTTATAACAGCGTTTGCGATAATATCAAGTCCAATTACAGCTGCTGTAGCTTCGGAGTAATCTCGATGGTCAAGTTCTGAACCTTCTCTTTCAATTACAGCGTGTCCCCGACTGTTAGAGAAAGTATGAAAATAGAACATCGTATCGAATCCAGAGATACCGGGAACAATTAGTTTTGCTCCACCGCCGAATCCAACAGCACCATGTGGATATATTCCACCTACACACATTTTAAATTCTGACTCAGCTACAACTCTATTTATGTAAATTGGCATTCCATTGTCAAGTGATCCATAGCCTTGTAAATCTCCACTCATGAAGTTATGGGATGAAACTTCATAATTAGATACAATGTCTGCTCCAACTTTCTTAGCCATTTCATCTTTTGTTAGAGGACGGTGTGAACCACCACCGATGACGAAACGTATTTCCGATTTTGGGATTCCTGCGGATGTGAGTTCATGGAGAATATAGGGGATGATCTGAGCAGCAGGTGTGGGTCTACTCAGGTCGTCGACAATAATGACAGCACTCTTTTTGCCTTTTGCCAATTCGGTGATTCCGGGAGATTCAATTGGTTTTGAGAAAGCATTTTCAATTTGTTGGTCAGAAAGTGCTGGAGCATCTTTTGGTGCTAACATTTCAACTTCCCATCCTGTAGGAAATGTTAATGTTAGTTCTTCATCGCCATACCATGCTTGAGAATGTACAGTTGCAGTGTTATTCATAGGTATTCTCCAATGTTAACCTTGTGAACACAATTCTATTATAATTCTCATTGTATATGAGAATGAATCCTATGTCAAGATTTGTGTGATAATGGTGGATTAATTGGAGAAGATGATGTTGGATGTGGATGGTTCTCTTTCTGAATCTCAGATTATACAGGATTACGTTTAGAATATTTTCTGAATCGCGGATAACACAGGTTACACGGAGAAGAGGGTTCTTGGGTAATCAGATGATTAGCCAATTGATGTGGTGTCCCGAATATATTACATCTTCGTCCGTGAATCAGAATCTGGAAACGACGGTATGAATAGCGTTTCGCATTCCGGCAAACTGAATCTATGAAAAGATGGAGTACGGTTCAGTTAGAAACCGAACCTACCATATTGTAGTACAAAAGACAATACTGATGGGATTATGGTGATAATACCTGAATTCCTGCTACAGGCAATATTGCTACTTTTGCTTGTGCTGGTAGTTTTTCGGTGAATAGGTTTATGAGTTGATCTATATCTCGGAATAGAAGGGAGGATGGGTATTCCTTGTAAAAATCATCTCTATCAAAACTCTCAGACCAGACATGTAGTTGGTTTTGTGTGCCAAGTTTCGGTGGGGGAGAAGGTGTACTGGGTATGTGCTCTAATTTCTGCTGTAGATATCGTGGATAATCAAGTCTGTCAAATAAACCGTGAAAACATGATCCATCAGAAGCAGGATATAGTGCTATTGTATATGCATTTTCAAAATAGGAAAATGCAGCAAGAGCTTTATCAAGTTGTATTCCATCAGCATCTAAAGGATAGCAATTTATAACGACAAGATCGCTTTGTGTGCGAGTTGTTTCTGAAATGTCGGTTTTATATGTATTTAAAGCAAAATGTGCGCCTTTTCGATGTGCTTTTATAAAATCACCAACAAATAGACCAGCGATTTCACGGCGACTATTTAGAACAACATTCGCAATAGCATCAAGTCCCAAGAGTCCAGCTGCCATTTCAATGGTATCTCGTCGATCAGGTTCGTCACTCTCCCCCTCTATATTTGCTGGTCCCCTACCCGGTGGGAATTTATGGAAATAGTACATCGTTGAGAAACCGGCGGTACCTGGGACAATTAACTTGGCTCCACCGCTAAATCCAACTGAGCTGTGAGGATATATACCACCTAAACAGATTTTGAAATCTGAATCTGCTACTGTTCTATTGATATATACAGGTGTACCGTTATCAAGTTTCCCAATTGCTCTAAGGTCACCACTTAGGAAATTGTGATTTGTGACCTCATATTCTGCGAAGATATCAGCGCCAACTTTTTTGACCATTTCCTCTTCTGATATAGGACGATGTCCACCAACACCTACAACGAAACGTATCTCAGATTTTGGCACACCCGCAGCAAAAAGTTCCCTAAGTAAGAACGGTATAACCTTGTATGCCGGGGTTGGTCGACTAAGGTCGTCTACAATGATGGCAGCACTCTTTTTATTTTTTGCTAATTCAGATATACGTTTTGTCCCGATCGGTTCTGAGAATGCTTTTTCAATTTCAGGATCGGAAAGAGCAGGAGCATCGTTCTGTTGAAGCATCTCAACTTCCCATCCAGAAGGAAAATTAAGGTCAAGTTGGTTATCTCCATACCATGCCCCAGTATACACTGTAGCAGTATTACTCATCATCATCTCCTATATTCATTCTCTGTTTTTGGTAAGTTAATACTGCAGAGATGAAGTCTTTGAACAATGGATGTGGTGCAAGTGGTTTAGATTGGAACTCAGGATGAAATTGAGATCCAACCATCCATGGATGGTCTGGAACTTCAGCGATTTCGACAAGACTTTCATCAGGAGAAACACCACTAAAACAGAGACCGGCGTTTTCCAATTCTGTGCGAAAATCGTTATTCAATTCATATCTATGTCTGTGTCGTTCAATGATAATAGGTTGTTGAAACGCCTCGTAGCTTTTCGTATTTTCCTTAAGAACACATGGATAGTGGCCAAGACGCATCGTTGCTCCTAAGTCAGCGATAGAGCGTTGGTCCAACATTAGATCAATTACAGGGTATTGAGTGTTTTCATCGACCTCAGTACTATTTGCGTTTTCTAAGTTTGCAACATTCCGTGCATATTCTATTACAAGGCATTGCATACCAAGACATAATCCGAAGTAAGGGATATTATTTTCTCGAGCATATTTGACAGTAGTTAACATCCCTTCAATTCCGCGATCCCCAAAACCTCCAGGAACTAAAATCCCATCAATATTTTCAAACAATTTATCAAGATTCGTCAGTTCAGTTACTTCTTCTGCTTCGATCCAATCAATTTTTACAGATGCTTCGTTTGCTATACCACCATGTTTAATTGCTTCTTTAACACTTATATATGCATCACTACCGGTAGTATACTTACCAACAATAGCAATAGTAGTTTGGTATTTTGGATTTTTTAATTTATCAACCATTGCCACCCATTCAGCATCTAAGGTAGCGCGTCTTTCGAGACCCAATTTTTTTGCTACAAGGTGTCCCATACCTTGTTCTTCAAAATTCAGAGGTATTTCGTCCACACAGTCTGTATCTAATCCTTCAATGATAAAATCCTCGCTTATACCACATAGGAGAGAGATTTTACGTCTGATACTATCTTCAAGATGTTGGCTGGTACGACACAATAACAGATCTGGTTGTATACCAAATTCTTGTAGTTTTCTAATACTATGTTGTGTAGGTTTACTCTTACTTTCTCCATTTGGTAATGTATAAATTAAAGAGACGTGTAAGAATAGTGTGTTTTCTCTGCCGACTTCCATAGCAATTTGGCGAATTGCTTCAACATAAGGCGGCATCTCAAAATCACCAATTGTACCACCGATTTCTGTAATAACAATATCGACGTGGTTATCTTTTCCGATTTGATAGATTCGTCTCTTGATTTCGTCAGTAATATGAGGAATGAGTTGTACAGTTTGACCGAGGTAATCCCCTCTTCGTTCTTTCTGAATTACTTCATAATATACCGAACCAGTCGTAAAATTGGATTGCTGATTGAGGTCGACACCTAAGAACCGTTCATAATTACCTACATCTAAATCAGTTTCAGCTCCATCGTGTGTTACAAACACTTCTCCATGCTGGAAAGGATTCATAACGCCTGCATCAACATTTAGATATGGATCAATTTTGACGACATTAACTTTAAACCCGCGATTGATAAGTAATCTTCCGAGTGAAGCCGTAGTAATTCCCTTTCCAATACCTGAGATCACACCACCTGTTACAAAGATATATTTTGTCATTTTCTTTTACTACCTCTCTTTTCTAAGATATGTTTTACCCGATCTAAGTCTGTAGGAACATCAACTCCAATAAGGGGTTTATCGGTTTCAACGACATGTATATTTACTTCGTGTTCCAGAAATCGTAATTGCTCTAATCCTTCGGTTTTTTCATTGGGTGTAGATTCCCATGAAATGAATTCAAGAAGTTGCTCTCTGCGATATGCATATAAACCAATATGTCGAAATAAATGGTTATACTTGTCTATAACATTATGATTTTTATCTTGAATACATGGTAGAGAACTTCTTGAAAAATACAACGCATTTCCGTTCAGATTTGTAACAACTTTAACCACATTCGGATCCAAGTAATCCTCAATAGAATTAATTTTCTCTTTTAGTGTACATACTTGTATGGACGGTGTTGTTATGAATGGTTGAAGTAATAAATCAATGTGTTCAGGTTCAAGTAATGGTTCATCACCTTGTATGTTGAGTACGATATCGCAGTTCAGGTTTTTTGCCACAACAGCGACTCTTTCAGTACCAGTAGAACACTCAGAAGTCATCACAACATTAGCGTTAAAATCCTGTACAGCATTATAAATACGTTCGTCATCGGTAGCGATAATTACTTGGTTTAATAATTTTGATTGACATGCCCCTTCGTAAACATGCTGTATCATAGGTTTACCAAATATATCAGCTAAAGGTTTACCCTCAAACCGAGATGAAGCAAATCGCGCTGGAATGATTCCTATACTCTTCAAGTGTTGTTTTTCTCTTCACGAGGTAGGTTAACATACATGATATAGCCTGAGATTATTGCAATTAATAGATATAACCCTCCTAAACCATTAAAACCTAAAATCAATTTTCCTATTCCAAATAACAGTGAATATATGAAAATTACACCAACAACCCAATTTATAATAGGCGGTATCTTTGTGAAGGTATCGGTAGTGATATTTGTTTCATCAGATTCATTTATTTTTTCGATAATTCCATTCCACCCTAATTTAGATGGCCTTACCTTCTTATAGAAGCTAATCAATTTTTCAGTGGAAACAGGTTCAGTTACAAATGTTACAACCAACCATACAATAGTTGATACAGGAACAATGATTAACATTTGTAGTGCGAATTCATCTTCGGTCGCTGGAAGAGTAAAGACAAAAATAGAAACAACTAATGCTGCAAGCATAGCCGATATTTCTGACCATGCATTTATCCGCCACCAATACCATCTTAGAATTTGCACAAGTCCGATTCCAGCATTTAGGGCAATCAGAAACTTCCAAGCCCCTGCAATTGAATCCATGAATAAACTGGTTATACCTGCGAAAACCATAATCAGAATTACAGAAAACCGGGAGATCATCACATAATGTTCAGGTGTTTTCTCAGGAGCAATAAACCTTTTATAGAAATCATTCACAAGGTAGGATGCCCCCCAATTCAGATGTGTGTCGATTGTAGACATGAATGCGGCTAAGAATGCAGTAAGCATTAATCCTAATAGACCGACCGGTAAATAATCGAGCATTAACATTACATATCCGGCTGCAGGATCCTGTAATGCCGGATCGACATGATCTGGATCACCTATCCCTGGGTACACCACCATAGCGACCAAAGCTACAAGTATCCAGGGCCAGGGTCGTAGCGTATAGTGTGCAATGTTAAACCATAGCGTAGCCAAGAGCGTATGTCGTTCATTCTTTGCAGCAAACATTCTCTGTGCGATATAACCACTTCCATCAACACCGTTTGATGCCCACCATTGCATTCCAAGATAAACCCCAAATGTAATTATTGCCATTTTTCCAGTACTAAAATCGGGTGTAAAATCGAGAATATTGTGTTGTACACCATAGTTTTCAACCAGTTTATCCTTTAATGCGCCTATACCTCCAATTTTTGTAATGGCGATAATAGCCAAAGAAAATGAACCTATCATTGCCATACCAAATTGCACAAGGTCGGTCATAACTACACCCCAAAAGCCTGAAAGTGCACAATAGACCCCTGCAATGATCAGACATCCTAATACAACAAGAATTTTGGTATATGTGGTATCTGGTAGATTGAAGGTAATCACAACAATTTTCTGCATTGCCAAGATGACCCATCCCATTGTAATACAGTTAAATGGTAGTCCTATATATAATGCTCTAAAACCTCGGAGAAAACTCGCTGAAGGACCAGAATACCTTAACTCAGTGAATTCAACATCTGTTATAATTTCAGATCGTCTCCATAATCGAGAAAACAGGAATGTTGCTAACATTCCACTCAAGACCAGATTCCACCATAACCAATTACCTGATATGCCATCCTTAACAACAATTTCGGTAACTGCAAGGGGTGTGTCAGAAGCGAAGGTAGTGGCGACCATAGAAGTACCAGCCAGCCACCATGGCAGGTTTCGTCCAGAGATGAAGAATTCGTTGATATTCTTACCGGCACGTTTTGAGAAGTAAATGCCAAGACCTAAGGCAAATAGGATATAGCCGATAATTATTGCCCAATCAATAGGTGATATTTTCATTCTGGTTTCTCCTAATTTCCTTACGTAATTTACCCAATTAGTTTTCATTAATCAAGTTAAAAGAATTTGAGACAGTCTTTTATTTTACTTGAATTCTACTAAAATATAGTATTTAGATTTTGCTGTTGAGTAGAGCATTCTTCTTCCTATTTTTATTTTATTCTACAGGAGAAAACAGCACCATATTTGGTAATTTGTACAGATGTTGTACCGGTAGTTTCGGTTTTCAAACCAAAACGGTATTACGTTAAGACATATAATCAATGGATTCTGACAAATTCGGAACCAAATGTATGAATGCCTTGTTGGTTCACCAAGAAAGAAACTGATGTTACCATGAGAGACAAGGATTGAAATTCAATTGTCTTAGAATATTAACTCTGTTATACTAACCATTATTTAGCAATCAGTAGGTTGATATTATATAAAACACAAGGAGTAATTAGAATGAAACGTTACATAATGGTAGTTCTCTGTTTGATGTTTGTAACCTATATGAGCAGCTTATCTGCCAGAGTATTAGACGAAGATTTAGTTTTCTACTTTGATTTTGAAGAATTTTCTGGAAATACAGTCGTAGATCAGTCTGGACATGGTTATGACGGAACTATCAATGGAGATGTTACGCAAGCGAATGCAGGTAAATTCGGTAAAGCTGCACATTTTGTTGCCGGTGGTTATCTTGATATAGATGGTGCGAATGTTGATCCAGACCATATACCCACCGAAGGTATGAGTATTATTGCTTGGATTAATGTTGATTCAGTTACAGATATGGCACTTTTCAACGCTCGTGCTACTGATGGAACATGGGTTGTACACCCAGAAGCACGTGGAGATGGTAATTTCCGTTGGCTGAATCGGGGACATAATCCAGGTAAAACGTTATTTGATATCCGCGCAGGTAAAAACACACCAAAAGAATGGGTACATTACGCTGGTACATTTAGTCGTGAAGAAGCAATGGCATATCTATATATTAATGGAGAAAAAGTAGGTGAGGAAAAAGCCCGATTGCCAGATCCTATCGCAGGAGATTGGGGTCAAGGTGCACGCGTAGGTAAAAATATAGATAATAATCGTCCATTTGCTGGACTAATGGATGATATGCAAGTCTGGAAACGTGGTTTAAGTCATGATGAAGTGAAATCTGTAATGGAAGATGGGATTTCCTCTATAACTGCTGTTGAAGCAGTTGGTAAGTTAGCAACAACTTGGGGGAATTTGAAGACTAAGTAGATACCATCGCAATATCAACATCAAAATTCTTGGAATTTATTAATAGACTCCGTCAACGTATTGTTGACGGAGTCTATTGTTTTTTACGGCTTGGATTGGGTAGAATTTGATTGATTCCTATGTAGCAGATATAACGTAGGTTTTTCCAATCTCAGTGTTGAAGGTTATGACTAAATCAGATTGTGTTGATTCGATAGCTTGACCTTCACAGGACACCGAAACAGGTTTAGTCGAACGTACAGAACATACTCTCCCAAGATTAGATGTAATTTTTGAGTTAGTAAGTGTTCCATTTTCCCATTCCATATCCACTTCAAATCCACCTCTGGCGCGTAATCCATTAACATAACCCGTATCCCATATTTTTGGTAGTGCAGGGAGGAGGTTAATTTCACCATCATGACTCTGGAGTAACATTTCTGCAATTCCTGCTGTACCTCCAAAGTTCCCGTCAATTTGGAATGGTGGATGTGTATCGAATAGGTTGGTTAAGGTACATCTTGCCAGGAGTGCATGTAGATGGTTATATGCTTCTTCTGAATCTTCAAGTCGTGCTAAGAAATTTATCAACCATGCACGACTCCAACCCGTCTGTCCTCCACCGTGTTGTAATCGATATTCCAAAGATTTTCGTGCAGCCTCTGCTAATTCTGGAGTTCCGCGTAATGTAATTTGACAACTTGGATGTAGACCATACATATGAGACATGTGTCTATGTCCCGGTTCTGGTTCGTCATAGTCGTATATCCATTCCTGCAGTCTACCTGTTTTTTCACTTATCTGTAGGGGTGCCAAACGTTCCAGTGAAGAAACCAATTCTTCTCGGAACTCTGCATCTATTCCGAGCACATCAAGACAATCAATACAATTTGTGAAGAGTTCATGTATAATTTCAAGGTCAATTGTTGCTGCATAAGTGAATAGTGAACGGGTTCCATCAGGTTTTTGAAAACTATTTTCTGGTGAATGGGATGGATTTGTAACAAGCTTTCCAGCAAAAGGTGTACCTTCTGGTGCTTCAATTAGAAAATCAAGCATAAAACGTGCAGCACCTTTCATCAAGGGATAACCCTGTTCTCTAAGAAACTCCTCATCACCACCAAATAGATAGTGTTCCCAAACGTGTTCACTTAACCATGCAGCCCCCACAGGAGAAATACCCCAAGTACCGTCTGCGGGTGTTGTAAATCCCCATATATCAGATAGGTGATGTACTACCCAACCCCCAGCACCGTAGTGGCGTTTTGCTGTTTCGCTTCCAGGTTCAACCAGTGTATCCATATAATCAAAAAGTGGCTTATGACATTCTGGGAGATTACACACTTCTGGAACCCAGTAATTCATCTGTAGATTAATATTTGTATGGTAATCACTGTTCCATGGTGCTTTCATGTGATGGTTCCAAACGCCCTGTAGGTTGGCAGGTAAACATCCCGGTCTTGAACTGCCCATTAATAGATAGCGTCCAAACTGAAAATATAGTGAAACAAGACCTGGATCAGATGCACCTTCCTTGACTTTTGCTAAACGTTCATCAGTAGGTAGATTCTCTGTATCACTTGAACCGAGGTTAATGTCCACACGTTGGAAAAGTGATTGATGTTCCTGAATGTGATCAGAACGGAGTTGATTATAGGATTTACTTTCTGCAGATTTCAGGTATCCTTCACACAATTCATGCGGATTTCCAGTTGCATCTTTCTGATTGATATAACTGGTTGCCCCCGATAATAACAGTGTTACACCTTTTGCTGTTCGAATAGACAATCGATCATCATGTGATTCTACTTCCCCATCCTCATTAATTATCTTTAGGTATGCGGAAAATCGTAAACCGCCATCACTGCATTCGCCATCAAGTTTTAGGATAGAGTCCGAGATTATTTCGACCGAGGCATCTTGTTCTCGTGTCATTGTAACATCAAAACTAACACCATTTCCTGAATCAGATTCAATACGGATAACAATGAGATCATCAACCGCAGTTGCAAAGACCTCTCTTTTTATACTCTCGTTTCCAGTCTGATAGGTAGTCTTTGCTATACCAGTATCAATATCCAGTTCCCGTTGATACTCATTAATTTCACTATTGTTGATAAAATCAATGAGAATGTCACCTAAAGATTGATATGATTTTATTCGATGTGGAATCCCCAACATTGTTTCGCCTGCAAGAGCAGTCGCTTCATCATTTTTATCTTCAAACAGCAATTTTTGTATGATTGGCAAAGCTTCAAGAGCTTTCGGATTATTTGTATCCTGAAAACAACCTTCCCAAAGACTCTCTTCATTGAGTTGTATGCGTTCTTGTTCGACACCACCAAATACCATTGCACCAAGTCGACCATTTCCAACTGGTAATGCATCAGTCCACTCTTTTGCTGGTTTGTTATACCATAATACATAACTATTTTTGTTTATCATAATTAATCTCTCTTTAGGATGTGAAATCAATGTCTCTTAAAATTGATTATCACAAGAATTAGGAATTCATCTTTACGTTTTTATCTCTTACACATCTGAAACCGATGTTTGCTGCAATACTCTTAGCAAGTGTAGGTAAATATAGACTTGAATAGTTTGCCACAAGTTCTGTAAGAATAGGTTTGCCACCCCATCGGGCGGATGTATGGATCGGTTCAGACGAAATAAAGGAATTACCTCCACGCAAAACACGATCACTGTCAACATGTCTAAAATTGGCTAGGAGCTCTTTGATATCCTTATCAGAGTCTACACCTGCAATAGGATTCGATGAAACTGAAGAAGAATAGAAATCAATATTATATTCGTCAAGGCACCATTCCCATGTATTCCCAACCATATCATAGATACCGAATTTGTTAGCAGGATACTTGCCTTTTGGGGTAGTTCTATATGCTTCCTCAGTACAATTGGCATTTTTAGAATCCATTATATCTCCCCATGGATATTTCTGTCCATCCATACCTCCGCGTGCGGCTTTTTCCCATTCTGCTTCAGTTGGTAGTCGTTTTCCAACCCATTCTGCATATGCCATTGCAGCATACCAACTGACATGTGTAACAGGATGATCTTCCTTCTCAAGTGGGAATCTGTTGTTTTTCCAATTTTTGAGATAATATCCATCATGATATTTATCATATATGAATCTTGAAGGTTGATCTCCTTTCTCATACCAATATTGAATATCTAACCATAATCCAGAGGAGGGTTTCCGCCATAATGGGTTTTCATCTACAAACGCTTTAAATTGTTCATTTGTAACAGGATATTTGTCAATATAAAATTCATCAGTATCGACAGTATGAACAGGTGTTTCGCGTGAATTTGCATTATCACCACTATTACCCATCAGAAAATTACCAGATGGAATTAGAACCATATCTTCTGGTACTGCTACTTGTAATGAGACATCTTCAGAGATGGGTGTTTTATTTTCTCTTATGAACGGTCTTTCCTCAAGAAATGTCTGAGTTTGTATAGCTTCAATATGATTTTTTCGTTTAATTGGATCTTTTAATGTATCATATGCTTGATTGAGAATTTTACGCCATTGTTCTTGGGTTCTCCCATCCTGACGTGGTAACCCACCTGCTTGTAATGATTCTGAGTATTGCTTTTTATGTGCTATGTCAAGCTTCTCAACAATGGTTGATTCATTTTGTAAGCTAAAATCTTCAATAGAAAGTTCTAATATTTCTATGTAATTTATGGCTTCCCCAACAGTTATCCCTAATGAATTAATTATCTCTATTGCATCTTCTATTGAAATACCATGGTCATTGACAGCTTGATGTAACAGACTCCTATTCTGTTCATCTGAGATTGAATTGGAGAGTGATTTCAGTGTATTTACGACTGCAATGAACTCTTCACGATTTGACATACATAACCCTAAATAATTAATGTGTAGATATATTAAATTCGTAAAACACCCGGAATTATGTTGTTGTTAATTTTACACAACGAATCCCAATTCTTTCAAGAGTGCATGTGACTCTTTCCCATTCTGTTTCTGTCAGGAGACGTTTATCAATCCATTTAGCATAAGCCACGGAACAAATCTAAATCACTTATCCTTAACTCAAACTATCAGTTACGGTTGAAAGTATAAACACTATATTAAGACTGTTTTACATATTCACATCCCGAACACATCTGAACCCAATATTTGCTATCAATCCTGGAGATAGAAGTGTTGCCACCTTAGTCGGATTTGAGGCAAGAATACCAGTGGTTTCAGGTGAAGCTGCCCAACGTGTACCTATATGGATGGGTTCTGAGGTAGTAAACTGCGTTCCACCCCGCAAGACGCGATCAGTTTCAACCTTTCTAAAATTGGAAATTAGTATATCCAAATCATCCTTAGAATTCATACCAGCAATCGGATTCCGTTTCGGTGAAGAAATATAATACTTCGAATTATACGCATCCAGACACCACTCCCAGACGTTTCCCACCATGTCAAATAATCCATAATCATTTGGAGGGTATTCTCCAACAGATATGGTTTGATTAAAGTTTTTGTCATAATATGACTTGTTTAAATCCAAGACATTTCCCCAAGGATATTTTTGTTCTGTCAAGCCACCGCGGGCTGCTTTTTCCCATTCTGCTTCTGTTGGTAAACGTTTCCCTATCCATTGTGCATACGCCATTGCTGCATACCAACTAATGTGCGTAACAGGATGGGAATCTTTTCCTACCGGAAAATTGCTACCGTTCCAATCTTTTAGGTAATCTCCATCGTGGAATTTACGAAAAACAGACAAGGTCTTCAAACCCGTTAATCCATACCGTCCTGTTGGTTTACTCCATAGTGGATTTGCATCAATAAATTGCTTGTATTGTATATTCGTAACTGGATATTTATCCATATAAAATGTATCTACGTAAACAGTATGTACTGGTATTTCACTATCATTTGCTCTCTCGTTATCATTTCCCATTTGGAACTCACCTACTGGTATGAGTGCCATATCTTTTGTAATAGAAATACCGAAAGTTGCCTCATCTGTTGAAGATAGTTCCTCTTGAGGTAAAGGAGCACCAGGTTGCGATTCTTCAGAGTGAATTGTAGTAATGTATTCAGTCCGTTTATGGGGATCTATTAAAGTTTCAAATGCTTCGTTTAGTAATGTTCGCCACTGTTCTTGTGTTCTGCCATCTGAACGGGGTAGTCCACCCGCTTGTAAGGATTCTGTATAACGTCTTTTATGCTCATTTTCAATAAGTGAAGCAATCTCAATTTCTTCTTGATTGGTAAGTTCTTCAATAGATAGACCTAATACTTCAAAATAGTTAACCCTTTTACCAATAACCAATCCATAAGCCCTCAAGATATCTGAAGCCTCATCAACAGTTAGGTCATATTCCTGAACAGCTTGTTGAAGAAGAGCCTTATACTGCTCATCTGTAATTGATTTTGATAGGGATATAAGTGTATTGACGATTGAAATAAATTCGTTACGATTAGACACAACAAACCACCATATTGTTAATTAACATTCTAAGCAATAAAATCAAACGTTTAAGATTAAGAGTTAACCATTTTTACACAACGAAACCCAATTCTTGCGAGAGTGCGTGTTGGTGAATTCCTATATCGAGATGCAGACCGCACGAATTGAGATGCATCAAGCCAAGAACCTCCACGCAATACTCGTTCTTTTCTATGGTCCACATTACTATATTCTATTGATTCAACCGTACTTATTCCACAGATTGGGTTTTTGGGTTCTGAAATTGAATAGAAATTTTCCTGGTATTCGTCAAGACACCATTCCCAAACATTGCCTATCATATCATGAATTCCATATCCATTAGCAGGATACTGACCGACAGAAGTTGTTTTACCAATATAGTTATTATAATTAGCGATGGTATAATCAATTGATTCACCCCAAGGATACTTCTGGTCAGATATTCCACCGCGTGTAGCTTTTTCCCATTCTGCTTCTGTAGGTAGCCGTTTTCCGATCCATTGAGCATAAGCCATTGCAGCATACCAACTCACCCACGTTACAGGATGGTCTGCTTTATCATCAGGGTAGGTATTTTCATGCCAATGTTTGAGGTAATCACCGTCATGATATTTTTCATTGATATAGGATTTCTTGCTTTTTTCAAAGAGAGACCATTTTATTGGTTTTGTCCATTGCGGGTTAGCATCTAAAAATTCTTTATATTTTGCATTGGTAACTAAATACGTGTCGATGTAAAAGTCATCAACATACACGTCATGTGCGGGTTTTTCTCTGTTGCTACCTTTTTCATCATTACTTCCCATTTTGAAATCGCCAGCAGGTACATATTCCATATCTGAAGGAATATCAGTAGGGGTAATTACCTTCTGATTTGAATCTATCTGCGGTGATTGTAGTAGGGGAGTCTGATTATTTAGTGATATTCGGGCATCAAGCTTTTGATTACCGTTTTCAATATCAGTGGAATGTATGTTTAATAAATCCTCATTGAAATTATCTGAAGTGTATTCTTCACTTAATAATTGAGATAAATATTTCTCACGTTTTTGAGGATCTATTAAAGTATCTCTTGCATAATTTAGAATAATTCTCCACTGTTTTTGTGTTCTCCCGTCTGTACGAGGAAGTCCACCTGCTTTTAATGAATCTGTATAATGTTGTCTATGTGCATCTTCTATAATTGATGTAATAGTGTTTTCATTTAGATTTTCAAATTCATGATTGGACAAACCTAAGGCTCTAAAGTAATTAATAGTGTCCGCGACTCTTAATCCTGTTTCTCTTATAATTATATCGGCTTCTTTAATTGATAGTCCGTATTCTTGTACACCTTGTTTTAAAATACCTGTCCGTTGTTCTACAGAGATGGTATTGGATGTAGATCTTAATAAATTGATAGTATCTATGAATTCTTCACGTTTTTTCATTCAGGTAATTCCTAAATAGATGAACACTATTAATTAGTTTTATAAGGAATGAAGTATTTTAACTATGAATATCCTTTACACATCGAAATCCGTAACTATAATATGTAATATTAGGGGTGGCAAAACCTCTATATCCCACTGAGAGAGCTTGCTCACTACTTGCCCATGAACCTCCCCGTAATACACGATCACTTTCAATTTCTAAGTAGGAATCTATAATATCACTAATCTCTTGAATAGATATATTTGGTTTACTATTCGCTGAATTTTCTTGATATTGATTTAGGCACCATTCCCATACATTTCCTACTATATCATATACACCATATTCATTTGGTGGGTAGGTCCCAACAGGGGTAGTACTCCCTACTCTCATTCCGTAATTCGCCAGGTTATTAGTAATATCTTCACCCCAAGGGTATGTTTTTTCAGTTAATCCGCCGCGCGCTGCTTTTTCCCATTCAATATCTGTAGGTAGCCGTTTTTCTATCCATTTAGCATAAGCCATTGCTGCATACCAACTCACACCAACAACCGGATCATCACCTTTATTTTTTGGATAGCTATTTCCATTCCAAGAACTAAGATATTTTCCACTGTTGTATTTCTTAGAAATGTTGTATTTTTGCCACAGTTCGTTTTCTGATAGAAAGACACTGAATTCAGAATTAGTTACAGGATATTTATCTATCAAAAAGCCATTTAAGTATACATTATGTGACGATGTCTCACTCTCATTGATTTTTTTGTCTTGTAATCCTGCCAAAAATACTCCTGAAGGGATCAATACCATTTCAGAAGGTATATCAATTTCTACAGGATCTATTATTTGTTGAATGGCAGCTTCAGATGGAATTCCACTGGTCTGTATTTCGTTTGGATTGGTACTGTGACCTGTGGAAGAATTTTGGATTGTGTAATCTTCAGATTCATCTTGAAGTAGATTTGTAATATATTCGTTTCTTTTGTTTATATCACACAGAATATCTCGTGCTTGATTCAGTATCATTCGCCACTGATCTTCAGTTTTTCCATCTGATCTTATGCGTCCACCAGCAGCTAACGATGCTTTATATAAGTCATCATGTGCTATTTTAACAATATCCGTGATTGTCTGGTCATCCTTACCTTGTATTTCCTGTAGGGATAGACCTAAAATCTCAAGCTAGTTTGTCTGTTCACCGACAACTATTCCTAAGGAATCCAAAATCTCTATACCTTCCTGAATAGAGAGATTGTATGTTTGTACAGCCTGTTGCAACAGACCTCGTCTTTGATTGTCTGTTATAATTGCTGACACCGTTTTAAAAGTGTTGATAATCTGAATGAATTCTTCACGTCTTGCCATAATGAAGTATACCTATTACTATAGTTTGGACAGTTTTGATCTACAGACATTTCGCCCCTCTGGGGCTTTACCATTATTTGTTTTAGTAATTCTACAGACATTTCACCCCTCTGGGGCTTTACCATTGTATGTTATAGTAATTCTCTCACATTTCGCCCCTCTTGTACTTGAGCATTGTATGTTATAGTAATTCTACAGACATTCGCCCCTCTTGGGTTTTACCATTGTATGTTATAGTAATTCTCTCACATTTCACCCCTCTGGGGCTTTACCATTGTACGTTATAGTGATTCTACACACATTTCGTCCTGCAGGGAGCTGTTTTATTCATATCTATTAATATATCTTATAATCGGATTTACTCAATAATGTGGTGAAAACCAAGAACAGTTTGAAAATTGACAATAACACTCAGGATTGTCCAAACTAAAGTACCTATAGATGATAAGGAAATTAAATTATATTTATAACAAATGCGGTTTTATCCTATATCTTTTACGCAACGAAAGCTATATGTTGATAATGTATCAGTTGGATGACTTCTTAGACGTTGTGAAACACGAGCTCCTATAGATTCAATACCCCATGGACCACCACGTAAGACCCGTCCGATAGTTATAAGTCGAAAGTTATCTAAAACCCATTCTCTGCTGTTTGGTCCATAGAAAGGGTTATTCTGTGGTGCGTGGTTATAGAAATCGGCATTATATGCATCAAGACACCATTCCCAGACATTTCCACACATATCATACAATCCGTAATTGTTTTCCGGTGTAAGTCCGATCCTAACAGTATCGTCGGAATTGAAAGTTGATTTTGTAATGTCGATCTCTTCAATATTAGCAAATGAATAGTCTTTTCCCTCCAAACCACCACGTGCAGCTTTTTCCCATTCTGCCTCAGTTGGCAATCGTTTACCTTTCCATTGTGCATAAGCCATAGCGGCATACCAGCTCACCTGGGTAACTGGATGATCACCTTTCCCTGCTGGATACATGCTCATCTGCCAATCCTTCAAATATGATCCATCATGTAAACCCATTTTGATATGACTATGAAGGAATTCAGGTTTACGCCACTGAGGATTATTTTGTAGAAATTCTCTAAATTCCCGATTTGTAACAGGATGTTTATCCATAAGAAATTCATTAACAGAAACAGTATGAATTGGCTTTTCATCTTCCTCAGCATCAGCATGTTCGCTACCCATCTGGAATTCTCCTGCTGGTATATATACCATATCTTCAGGTACATCAATACCAATTGGAACAATTTCTTTCAATAATCCCTGTGGTGTTGTCAGACTTTCTGTTGACACTTCGTTTTCAATGTTCTGGGTATCCTCATGATGAAGTGTTGAAATGTAGTTATGTCTTTTTCTTGGATCAATTAATGTGTCTTTTACTTGATTCAAAATGTTTCGCCATTCTTCTTCTGTTCTACCATCAGACCGTGGACGTCCTCCAGCATTCAAAGAAGCTCGGTAGAGTCTTTCGAATACAGCTTCAACATATTCTATGATATCAGCTTCACTGAGTTTTTCCAGTTCTTCAATTGAGATTCCTAAGACATCAAAATAACTATCTTGTTTACCAACAATTAATCCTGAGGTTCTCAGAATATTATCCGCTTCCTCTGTAGTAAGACCATATTCTTGAATGCCTTGTCGTATAAGACCAATTCGCTGTTCTTCTGTTATTACAGGTGATAATGATTTGAGGGTGTTGATTACAGTGAGAAATTCATCATATTCACGCATTCTTGATCCTCAATTAGGATTTTAATATAAGAATAATATTTCTTACTTGTTGGTAGGTTTCACACAACGAAAACCTGTAACACTTGCAGTTGTCGTTGGAGGTAAATCCTTTCTGTAGGATATTCGTAGGTCTTTAACAGCAGTATGCCATGAACCGCCTCTTACTATACGCTTTTTTCTAATGTTTGTATATGCTTTTACTATATTCTGAATGGTGTCATCCATGACATGATTAATCCCTTGTGAAGATTGATATAAGTCTGGCTCTCTGTTATCTAAACACCATTCATTTACATTTCCCACCATATCGTATATTCCATAATTATTCGGAGGATAATGTCGAATTGGGGTTGTACTGCCTAAGTTTATACCATAATTTGCCAACGATTTATCAAGAGAATTCCCCCATGGGTATTTCTCTCCATCTAAACCACCGCGGGCGGCTTTTTCCCATTCTGCTTCTGTAGGCAATCTTTTGCCTAACCATTGAGCATAAGCCATAGCTGCATACCAACTTACCCAAGTTACCGGATGATCTTCTTTTCCGGCTGGAAATTTGTTCCTGTCCCAAGTTTTTAAGTAATCACTATCACGATATTTTCTCATGGTAAACCCATCCATTAGTTTGGAAGTTTTCCATTTAGGATTTTTATCCAAAAATAGCTTAAATTCAATATTTGTTACAGGAAAAGCGTCTATATAGAATTCCCTAACATATACTGTTTGGATAGGTATTTCGTTTTTGTCAGACCCAAGATCATCACTTCCCATTTGTAACTCTCCATGTGGAATCAACACCATGTTATCTGTAATAATCTGCGTTCCTTTGGTTTCTGATTGAATGTCTTTTTCTTCACTTGGAATATGTAACCATCGTACATTAGGATCTATTAATTTATCTCTTGCTTGATTTAACAGTTTTCGCCACTCTTCTTCTGTTCTACCATCAGACCGTGGACGTCCCCCGCATTCAAAGAAGCTCTGTACAGTTCTTCATGTACAGATTTTACATACGCTACGATATCAGATTCAGTTAGATTTTTAATATCTTCAATAGGGATACCTAATATCTCAAAATGATTTTCCTGTTCACCAACAATTAATCCTGAAGTTTTCAGAATATTTTCGGCATCATCAGTTGTGAGACCGTACTCATGAACACCTTGGCGTATAAGACCAATACGCTGTTCTTCTGTTATTATAGGTGATAGTGTTTTTAATCTATTTACAAATTCTATGAATTCTTTGTTTTCTGTCATAATTGAATAATTTCTTATGAGCCAAAAGTAGATGATTATTATTTTATTTAATTTATATAGATTTTACACAACGAAATCCGATATGAAAGCTTGTATAATTAGGTGTATTTCTATGTCGATATGAAACACGAGTGTTTATTGGTGTAATTACAGAGGATCCGCCCCGAATCACTCTCGGAGTAATGACACTTGTAAAATCCTGTAAAATATCTACTAAATATCCATCAGCGATAGGATTATTATATGGAGAATGCGTATAGTAGTTTTCATCCCATAAATCTATACACCATTCAAAAACATTATCAGCCATATCATAAATACCATACCCATTTTCATAATTTTGACCAACTTTGTTGGTATAATGGAAAAAGTTGCCGCTGTTAGGATGTTTTACAATTGAAGAGTTACCCCATGGATATTTCTGTCCGACTAAACCTCCCCGTGCAGCTTTTTCCCACTCAGCTTCCGTTGGTAGTCGTTTACCCTTCCATAGTGCGTAAGCCATTGCTCCATACCAACTAACCCAAGTTACAGGATGGTAATCACAATGTCTCCGATAATTATTTCCTTTCCAGTTTTTTAGGTGATCACCGTCATGATATTTTTTGTCAATACTTATAGTATCTCTGGTAGTCTCATACCATTTTTTAGATTTACCCCATTCAGGATTAGCATCGACAAATTCTTTATATTCTATATTTGTAACAGGATATTGATCGATATAAAAGTCATCAATGTATACAGTGTGTATTGGCTTTTCGTCATTGTATGCTTCAATGTCCTCACTCCCCATCAGAAATTCTCCAGCGGGGATGAGTGCCATACTATCTTCAATTACGGGTTGTAATGAAATTGATTCTCCTAATACATCAGCATCTTGAATAGGTGGATTCTCATGTAGGAATTCAATTACAGGTTGAACATCGGCTTGTAATGCTGCAATATAGTATTTACGTTTTTCAACATTCTTAAGTGTATCGCGTGCTTCATTTAGTATGATCCGCCACTGTTCTTCAGTTTTACCATCAGATCGTATACGACCTCCTGCTTTTAATGAGGTGTTATATAGTTCTTTGTGTTTCGAATGAATTTCTGAGGTGATTAATTCCTCGTTTTTATTCTGTATATCTTTTATGGAAATCCCTAATATTTTGAAGTAATCTATTTTTACACCAACAATTAAGCCTGATGATTGAATTATGTCCTCTGCTTCAGAAATTGATATGCCATATTGTTGAACACCCCGTCGAAGAAGACCGATCCGTTGTTGATCTGTAATTGTTGGGGAGACAGTCTTGAATTCATTAATCAATTCAATATACTCATTACGTTTTGGCATAATCTAATTTTGAATAATGTGAGATAAGTGATCCATCGGAAGGAGAAATAAGAGATTTATCCTTATGTAAATCTTGATATACACACCGAAACCCAATAACATTCAGTGAAAACCATGGTGCTTCAGCATTTCGTTTTGCTGTTCTGATTAATGATGCAGGAATACGCCATGAACCACCCCGTAAAACCCGATTGGAATCGATCTCTAAGAAGTTGTGATTTAAGGAATCAATTGTCTGTTCACTAGCAATAGGGTTTCGATCGGGAGAATTTTTATAAAATGATTTCTCATATTTGTCAAGACACCATTCCCACACATTTCCACACATATCATAGAGACCATATCCGTTTGCAGGGTATTTTCCAATAGGAGTGGTTTTACCAATATTCCAGTCAAAATTCGCAGAAGTTGCATCTATAGAATTACCGTGAGGATAATTATAACCCACTAATCCACCGCGTGCAGCTTTTTCCCATTCCGCCTCAGTTGGCAATCGTTTACCTTTCCATTGTGCATAAGCCATAGCAGCATACCAACTAACATTGCTAACAGGAAATTCTGCTTCACCTTTCGGAAAAGTATCCCATCGCCAATGTTTAAGATAATCAACATCCCCATATTTTTTTGGCATTTCATGCTTATTCCAGTGTGGATTAGCATCAAGGAATACCTTGTATTGTGCATTGGTTACAGGATATTGGTCAATATAGAATTCATTTAAAAAAACAGTATGAACCGGATTCTCATCATCAAACGCCTCTTCATCATTACTACCCATTTCAAACTCACCTTCAGGTATAAATGACATATCCTCAAGACTTGTTGCTCCTGAATTAATTTCATTGAAGGGTTCTTTATATTGTAGTGAAGATAGATATTCGTTACGTTTTTTCGAGTCAGTTAGTGTATCTCTTGCTTGATTTAATATCCTACGCCACTGTTCTTCTGACCTGCCGTCTTGCCGTGGACGACCACCCGACATTAAAGATTCATTATATAGTTTCTTGTGGATTGACTCAACGCGATTGACAATTTCAGATTGATTATATCTTTTAATCTCTGTGACAGTTAATCCAAAGATTTCAAGTAGATTATCTATTTCCCCAATTACTATCCCCGAAGCATCAAATATAGATGTTGCTTCATCAAAGGTTAATCCATATTTTTCCACTGCAAGCCTGAGAAAACCTTTCCGTTGTTCATCGGAAATCGTAGGGGATGCATCTTTGAAAGTACTGATGAATGCAATGAAGTCATCGGATTTGGACATGAATTGAACCTATTTGAAATTATATGATCAGTAGTAATTTCGTTGTAATATACCTTGCATGGATGGTTGGTGGCTCCATATTGTTTTACTTATTTATTGATGAATTCCAAATTCGTACCTTACCATCTCCACCACAACTTGCCAGAATCCTTCCATTTGGAGAATAGGATAGTGCTTTTACAGTTGAGGTATGTCCAGTAATAGTTTTTATTTCTTCCCAGCTATTTATATCCCATAAAGTGATTGACCCATGATAACTACCACATGCGAGAATAGTTGTATCTGGAGAATATGTTACTGAACTAATCCAAGACATCAAACCCTTTGGAAGGATCTTGGATTTCCCTGAGATAGCATTCCATGCAAGAATTGTTCCTTGCAGATCAATACTTATGATTGTTTCAGAATTGGGGGAATAGGTTACTGCAATAACACTAAATTTATGACCTGTAAGAACATGCGTATTTTCCCCTGATTCAGAATTCCATAAATAGACATTTCCGTCATAACTTGCACATGCGACTGTTTTCCCATCAGGAGAATAAGAAACGGAACTAACCCAATTTCTATGTCCTTTGAGTAGGATTTTAGGCTCCCCTGTCTCAGCATTGTATAATTGAATAGTTCCATTATAACTCCCACTTGCGATAGTTTTCCCATCAGGAGAATAAGCAACGGAACTAATCTTATCTTTTTGTTCAATTAATCGTTTTTTTAACTCACCGGAATTAGCATTCCAGATACATACTGTCCGGTCATTACTCCCACTTACAATTGTTAGTCCATCTGGTGAATACACAACAGATCTTACTTGATCCTTATGACCATTTAGCGTGTGTTTTTTTTCACCAGTATTCACATCCCAGATACATATTGATTTATCCGCACTTCCACTGGCAATACAAGTGCCATCAGGTGAAAATACTATAGAATTTACAACCTTTTTATGTACTGCTATAACCCTATCCTCAACAGTAATTGTTGAAGACCTTATAGAAGATGTTGTTTGATTAATTTCAGATTCATCAAGAATCTGATTACCATAATTTGCAGTGAGTATAGAAATATGTTCTTGTCTTTTATTGGAATTTAACAGGGTATCCCGTGCATCATTTAAAATTTTTCTCCACTGTTCTTCTGATTTTCCATCCGGTCGTGGACGTCCACCTGAATTCAAGGATTTCCTATATAGACTTTGGTGTGTTGACTGAACACGTTCTTCAATCTCCGATTCGGTGTAAGTTTCAAAATCTTCAACCTTAAAGTCTAATACTTCAAAGAAATTTACCTGTTGTTCACCAATTATCAATCCTGAATTATTCAAAATATCATTTACATCATCAATTTGGAGACCGTGTTGGTTAACACCTCTTCGCAAAAGACCTTTTCGTTGCTCCTGTGAGATAGTAGGTGATACTACTTTGAAATCTGATACAAATGAGATAAATTCATCTCGATCGGACATATAGATGTTCCTGATGTTTCTACATTTAAGAAATTAAAATGATAGTATGTAAGAATATGATAATAGGTGAAGGAGTTCTATTCAACTGTAAGGTCTTGAAGATCTGTCTGTGCTTGTGATACCTCTTCTTCATTCAGGGTTGGTCTATCAATTATTGAAAAGATATCAAAAACAGCAGTAGGACCGTCATCAGTCAATGATTTTGCTGTCACCTCAAGATTTTGGTCTAAATTATATTTATAATTTACCTCTATTGGAGAACCTTGTGGCAATCCAAAAGGTAACTCAAGTATGCATTCTCCGAGTTTATATTCATCAAAGAATGGAATTTGTTCCTTCGGTTGATCTTGTTCAAGACCTTGTACTACTTCAATTAGTACAGTTTGTTGATTTTCATCAACAGTCAAGAATTGATCTGCAATTTCACAGGGTACAGCAGTCATTTTGGGGATCATGACATGAACAATATAGTCTCGTTCTGAATTAAGGACGACAAGACCCAGATTATGTGTAGCACCATCTGTTACAGTGACTTTTGGAGCACCATTAGGACCAATAAATCGTTCAATGACAGCTTCTGGCATATCCGGTGTTTCAATGGTATCATCAGTGATTTGACGAAGAGTTCCTTGAATAGCAGCCCCTAATGCGACGACCTCATCAGGATTAACTTCATGTGGATTAATCTCTTTCCCACTAATTGAGCGAATCATTTCCTGTACCATTGGCATCCGTGTCGAACCACCAACCAATAGAATCTTGTCAATATCAGCCCAGGACATTTCTGCTTCATCTAATACTAACTCACAAAGAGTTCTGCTTCTTTCAAGTAGATCTGTAGTAAGTTCTTCAAATTTTTCACGCTGTAATTCGACCCGTGTTGTCTTCCCATTATAACCACAGACAATTAATGATCTTTGACGTTGAGATAACGATTCTTTTGCCCCAATGGCATCCAGTTGAAGGTCTTGATATGTATGAAGATCATCCAGCGGATTTTCACCATGTTCAATCTCAAACATCTCAGCAACATAAGTAATTATTTTATCGTCCCAATCCTTACCTCCTAACCGATGATCTCCATTCGTTGCCAACATTTTAATTTCTGATTCAGAGACTTGCATGATAGTTACATCAAATGTGCCTCCACCGAGGTCAAACACAAACACATTCTGGTTATTACCAAGTTGATCAATACCATAAGCAAGAGCAGCTGCTGTAGGTTCGTTTAGAACTTGTAGCACATTAAATCCAGCGATTTTTCCAGCATTTCGCGTTGCTTCTCTTTCTGCGTCATGAAAATATGCAGGTACAGTGATTACAGCATCAGTTACTTCTTCATTCAAATAAATCTCTGCATCCTGTTTCAGTTTCATCAAAATTAGTGAAGAAAGTTCCTCAGGTGAATAGTCTTTTTCCTCGAATGTACGAAAGAAATTTGTTTTTGATTTTCCCATCTCTCTTTTTATGAACTCAACAATCTGTTCAGGGACAGCTCTGGCATTTTGTTTAGCAATTTTTCCAACTGTTACCAGATTATCTTCAAACATTACAACCGAAGGTGTAATTCGATCACTTTCTAAATTTGGTATAATTTCAGGTTGTCCATGCTCATTTATATGTGCAATCACAGAAAATGTCGTACCTAAATCTATTCCAACAACTTTACCCATTTAATTCCCCCTTAGTTCATCTGAAGAATTATGTGTGTTTCCATTTTCAGATTCATCAGTAGAGGATATATAACGATAAATGGTTACATCTTCCGGCCGAAACACTTTCTCACGCCAATAGAATCCAATTTTATGCACTTCTGCAACTTTCTGATCCAAATTTGGATCATCTGTAGATATGACTTTCCGTGTCTTGTGTAACTGCCTATCCAATGTATCAGGCGAATCCTTGTAAGGAGTTACATCCAAACGGTATAATACTTCTTCCAGTTCATAACGAAAATTTTGTAAATTACTATTATATTGTACTAACTCATTTAATAGAGTGTTGTCATTGTTATCATCAATAAGACAAGATAGTTGAGATTCGAGTGATAGAAAACTATCGTACAGTTGAATTAAGTTATGAATTACGGGTTTATGAAGTACATCAAGTAGAAAATTCTCTTTATAGTCCTTCATTTCGGTATACATTTTATCAAACATCTGTATTTGATTCTGATTACCAGAGATGTGTTTTTCGAATATTTCGAGTAATTCAGTTAAAGACTGGTTTATCTTTTCGAGAGAATTTTCTTGTTGTAATTCCATGTTATCTATAGTGGAATTCTTAACAGGATCTACAGTCTCATCAGTATTCTCTACCATAATATCTGACTCACTATCCAAGATTTCTTTTAATTTTGAATCGATATCATTTTTATTTTCATTACTCAAGATTGAATCCCCTCATACTTATGATAATGAATTTACACAATTGAGTTGTAATAGGTTGATTATACAACGGTTTTTAAGGCAAGTCAATGTTATCGAAAGACGATTATATAGAGATAACTTACTCCTAAATTAGAGAGTCATTTTATATATAAAAGATAGTAAATTCTGATGGGAATTTCCAATGGGGATATGTCATTTTTATTTATTCTCATTTAGTCATGACTAAAAAGGATTACGTAATTTTATAGATAATTAGTGATATTGGTTGAAAGTTCCAATTTAGATATTTCAATTGAAAATTATATAATTTTTAGACCTAATAGACTACAGACAGATAGTTTGTGATATAAAAAAGAGATATTTTCAATGACAAATGATATTGTATAATCCTCAAATCCATAGAATTAATTATTCTTTTGCCAAGGGATGCTGCCAGATTTTTGTATCTCTTGTCGGAATAGATTTCCCATCTCTCTGAATTGATCTGTATTTGTTGTTGCCATATCAGTAGCTTCTAATGGATCCTCTGATAGGTTGTAAAGTTCAAGAGGTTCAAATGGTCTGTTATGTAAGAGTTTTACATCCCCATGTCTAATAGCATGTTGACAATCACCTAAGAATTGTTGTCCCCCTTCTCTTCGAATCCAGTAGAGTAGACGTTCCGAGAAATCCTGTTTTTCTCCTTGTAAGGTCTTTAGTATAGACTGTCCCTCAATTTCATGGTTAATTGGAATACCCGTTATATCACAAAGTGTTGGATAGAAATCCATAATCATACCTACTTGATCTGAAACATGTCCATCTGGTATATGTCCTTCCCACATAGCACAAGTAGGAACACGTATACCGCCTTCATACATTTCACCCTTCTGACCACGCAATGGTCCATTATGTGCACCAACCCCCAATTGACCACCGTTGTCCGATGTATAGATGACAAGAGTGTTGGAGAGTTGATCTGTTTTTTCAAGAGAATCAAGTACCCGTCCTATACCTGCATCCATATGTTCAACGAGTGCAATATATTTTGCCCTTTGTTCAGAAATATCTGGTTCACGGTTCTTCACTCTATCAATCCATTCGTCCGGTGGTTGAATAGGAGTGTGAGGTGCATTATAGGCAAGATAAAGGAAGAATGGTTCGGAGGATTGTACCTGTTCTTTGATGAACTCAACACTCCAATCGGAGAATAAGTCGGTTGCGTGACCTCTTGGATCAATTGTTTCAAAGTCTCGACGCATATAGTTATTCTGATGGCGAAGATGTGTATAATAGTCATCCATCATATCACCGAGAAACCCGTGAAAATGGTCAAAGCCCCGTTTACAAGGATGATTCTCATCTTCAAGCCCAAGATGCCATTTACCAATTAGAGATGTGTTGTAATTTTTAAGTTTTAGAATTGATGGAAGTGTAATAGCATCCTGTTGAAAATACCCCCAATTGTCTTTTGCATGTGTCCGAATAACTCCTGGAACACCGACTCTATCTGGATATCGACCTGTCATGAGTGATGCCCGACTTGGTGAACAGACCGAGGAGTTTGCATAGAATTGAGTAAGTCTCACGCCACTTTCTGCGATTCTATCAATATGTGGAGTTTGAATTGAAGGACCATTATGTGCTGATATATCACCATAACCGTGATCATCAGCAAGAATAAAAACTATATTTGGTGTTTGTGGCATATTTGTCTCCGATTTTATTGAATCAGTTAAGACTTAGAATGTCTCAATCTTGTATTTCACACCATTTTCTTACAACCAACACGTTGTATATATTGTTTCTTATTAAATAATTGAAATCAATTCATAGAATTAACCGCTTGAATCAATGCAATTATATATCCAAATTGGTACGCCCATGCTTGACGAACTCGCCCAGAAACACCTTCAGGTGATTTATCATCTGGGTGTGATGGTGCATGGTCAGGCATCAACATGTATGGATATTGTACATCACGCAATGTTTTTGCAACTCGATACATATCAACATCTCCTTCATCTGGCCATACCTCTTGGAAATTATGTAACCCGCCCTTGATATTACGAAAATGGATATTGAATATTTTCTTACGTTTACCAAAATAATCTATGATCTCATACAATTCAGTACCGGGATCATCCAATCCTTCTGACACAACACCACAACAAAAGTTAAAACCGTTAAATGGACTATCCACAATCTCAGTGTACCGTTTTAATCCATCAAATATGGGGTAATTCCATCTTTCAACACCGCGTAATATAGGTGCAGGTGGATCATTAGGATGACATGCCATTTGTATTTTATTTTCTTCAGCCACTGGTATTACTTTTTCAAGAAAATAACCGATACGGTCAAATGCTTCCTCTCTGCTAACTACACCAGCCTCGGATAAAGTATCATTATCATATTTCGATAAGTCGAATGTACTATAACTTGAACCCCCTCGCCCCATAGAGCTTTCGGTTCGCTGATGATTTAGGATACAGAAATTGTAGTTCAAACCGCGCAAACCTGCTTTTGCAGCGTTTTCTATGGTCTTGCATATTCCATCAAGATCCTTGTCTCTTTGTGGATCTTGTGCGAGTGTAATACTTTTTGGTAATCCAATATGTATCATCTCAAGACTGACACCAGCTGCCTCCGCTTCAGCTTTGTGATCCATCAGTGTTTCTGGGTCAGTTCCTTTGACTGAAGCATCCATATGTGTAACCCCGTGTCGTACGAGGAATTCCAGCTCTTTCTTTGAAGTTCCAATGCCTTGAACACCGACATGCATATCTGCTTTCTTTATAGACTGTTTATCGTTTGTATTCACGGGTTTTCTCCTAAATTTTGATGAGTGCGAAATACATCACTGAGAACAAACTGTGTTCATATTCTATCATTCATTGAATAATGGGTCAAATCATGAATGATAACTGGGTATGTAAATAATTAGTTGCCATGTGAGTCTTTTCATTGTGATTGTCTTGAGTGGATTGAGTCATGGATAACGTAAATCTTGTGTTTGGATTCCACTGAATACACATTTTGTACGAATCAGATATATAGATTGTAACATCACCCCATTGTTATGTATTATTAATTATCACAGTTATTTGTATTGAGAATACGATTCAACACCAGATTTTTTTCGTAAGGAAAAAGACATAAAGACTGACAATTTATAGTAATTTGTAGCATGAAAATTTGTGTAAAAAGGGTATTTAATCCTAAATTCTCAGTTTGAAGATCGAGATGAATTTTCATCTTTTATTTTCCTATGAATATGTAGATAGTAATTATTTTATTGTTATTGTTTTTAGTTGTATTTTACTTATAAAACTTATCTATAACTCTGATTTTATTTATGTTTTGATAAATATAGAATCTATACGTTGCTATATTGTTATATGTATTAGTTGTTCAAGATCAGTTTTTCTTCACATTATTTTATAAAGGTATTTTGTGTGCAGTAAGTTATAATCTGAAATGGGGTTTTCGTTGATTTTACAGGTTAGATGTCTGAATCACGGATTAAGTGAAGAATGGTATTTTATATTGTTGTATGATCGACTTTCAACTAAATGCTAAAATTGTCGTCTCTGATCCCTTGTATTATATTGGAGAAACATTGTTGGAATGATGAGAAATTATAACGAATTTTTCGTCACTTATTTTGTGATATACAGTTATATAATGAAAAAAAGTTACACACCGACATATAGTATTCAATTGTTTACAACTACCATATATGGTAAAATGCATTGAACGTAACTATAATGTTGTTAGCATTTATTTCAGCTAAAATATTAAGTTAGGTTTTCAATCATTTCCTGTTTTATATTTTGAAACAAAGGATGGGGAGACCCACCCTTGGAAAGAATATAGATCAATATTAATGATTCTTACTGACATAAACTGAAACTACAGACTTATAATATGAGAGAAATAAAAACAGATCTTTATCTCGGGACTGCTTAGATATCCTTAAAAACTTTGATGAGGATTCTATTGATCTTATTGTAACCTCACCACCATATGCGGATAGACGATCTAAGACTTATGGTGGTATTAAACCAGAAGAATATGTAAATTGGTTTATGCCGCGAGCTGAACAATTCTTAAGGGTTTTAAAACCTTGTGGTACTTTCATACTAAATATAAAAGAAAAAGCAGTTAACGGTGAACGGCACACCTATGTAATTGAACTGATTCTTGAGATGAAAAAGCAGGGATGGTTATGGACAGAAGAATTCGTTTGGCATAAGAAAAACAGTTATCCTGGAAAATGGCCAAACCGTTTCAGAGATGCTTGGGAACGGTGTATTCAATTTAATAAAGAAAAAAACTTTAATATGTACCAAGATGAAGTAATGGTACCTATGGGAGATTGGGCAAAGAAGAGACTAAAAAACCTAAGTGAGACTGATCAAACGAGAGATACTTCAAAGGTAGGGAGTGGATTTGGTAAAAATGTTTCAAATTGGTTGGATCGAAAAAAGGCATATCCTACGAATGTATTACATTTAGCTACAGAAACCGGCAATCGAAATCATAGTGCTGTTTTTCCAAAGACCTTACCTGAATGGTTCATTAAACTCTTCACGAAAGAGAATGATTGGGTATTAGATCCGTTTGCAGGATCAGGAACTACCTGCCGAGTTGCTCATGATTTATATAGAAATTCTGCTGGCATAGAGATCTTACCAGAGTATTACCAATTGGCAAAAGAAAACATAACTCCAACACAATACCTTCTTTTTGAAGAGTCTGAAAATGAAACCCATTACTCTACTTGAAATTACCAAATATGTTGAGGAAAATATCCAATATTTTCACCAGAGAAGATTAGAGAGTCTTCAAAATCTGAAATTAATGGATGTAATCAAAAGAAAAAATCCATATTTATTCAAAGCCAAAGCAATCAATACAGCCCAAGATTTTGTAAAACACATACTTGATGCCCGTCTTTCCTCACAAGAAGAAACGATTTTTGGGGGTTTTCTTGAAGGTCTTGCAGTGTTTATCTGTTCACATGTTTATAGTGGACAGAAATCTTCTGCAGAAGGAATTGATTTAGAGTTTGAAAGAGAAAACATAAGGTACATCGTATCAATTAAATCAGGACCGAATTGGGGAAATAGTAGCCAGATTTCTAAACTCAAGGATAACTTCAGTAAAGCAAAGCGGATACTACGAACAAATAAATCATCTGTGAATGTCGTGGCTATAAATGGTTGCTGTTATGGTAAGAATCAGGAACCAGATAAAGGTGATAATTTAAAGTATTGTGGACAGATGTTTTGGGAGTTTATCTCTGGAAATCCGAATCTATACACAGAAATAATTGAACCATTGGGTCATCAAGCGAGAACCAGAAATGAACAATTTAAAGAAGAATATGAAACAGTACTTAATAGATTTTCTTATGAATTCATGACTGATTTTTGTAATAAAGACGGTAAGATTCTATGGGAAGAACTCATAAAGTTTAATTCCTCTAATACCCAGTCGTAAAAATATTTCTATACAAAATAGAACTCAAATCAAACTTCTAATACTTCCTTCTTTCATTCCTCCTATCAAAACCTTACATCAAACCGAATATATAAATGGAATGTCCTAAGTCTGATATTAAATTCTGGACAGAGGGTGTTTGCTATGGTATGTTAAACATAAATTCTTATAGTCTTTATCTCAAGGAGAAACAATGGCAAACGAAGACTTTACCTCGAAAGTTCCACATTATACATATTCAGAAACTCTTGAAGAACAGGAAAAAGAATTAGAATCTAACCCTCTGTTACAACGGATGAACGCTGCTCGGAAAGCATTTGATGGTGATCCGCATCGTCCGATCTATCACTATATCAATCCGGAAGCAATGCTCAATGATCCAAATGGACTCTGTTTCTGGCAGGATCGGTGGCATCTATTCTATCAGGCATATCCACCCGAAGATACACGTCAACATTGGGGACACGCTATTAGCGACGACTTAATACACTGGCGTGATTTGCCTTATGCAATCTATCCTAATCCTGAACGTTGCTGTTTTTCTGGATCAACTTATGTTGAAGAAGATCGTGTTATAGCGATGTATCACGGTACTGTTGTTGGGAATATGGTAGCAGTATCAAGTGACCCACTTCTACTCAATTGGGAAAAAGTATCAGGGAAAGCCGTTATTCCATCAAGACATGCGGATGGAACAACGCCTGTGTATCGTGTATTTGATCCATGTATTTGGAAGAAGGATGATATGTACTATTCACTATCAGGTGGTACACTTCCACACGGACCAGGTGGGAAACCTGTTCGTGCAAATTTCCTTCTTCGTTCAGCAGACTTAGCGAACTGGGTATATCTACATCCTTTCGTTGAAGATGACCAATTCACATTAGTTGGTGATGATGGTGCTTGTCCCTATTTTTGGCCTATAGGTGATCGTCACATACTGCTCTTTTTCAGTCATATGAGTGGTGGACAATATCTCCTTGGTGATTACGATAAAGCACGGGATAAGTTCATTGTCACTGGAGGGGCAAAAAATAATTTTGGTGCTGCATCCCCTGCTGGAGTTCATGCTCCTTCTGCTACACCTGATGGAAACGGTGGAGTTATTGTTATATATAACATGAATCCAGCCAAACCAACTAAGGGTTGGAATCAGATAATGACCTTACCACGTCGTTTAACCTTACTCTCGAGAGATGATTTAGGTGTTGAACCTGCAGGAGATATTGAATCGTTGCGTTATGATCATCAGCATGTCGGTGCTACAACACTTCCTGCAAATGAGGAAGTAGTTCTTGATGGGATTAATGGTAACGCAATGGAACTTGATCTTGAAATTGATGTAAAAGGTGCACCGATGGTAGAACTTAATGTTCTCCGTTCACCTAACAAAGAGGAATTCACCCGAATAGCATTCTTCAGAGAGCGTGGCATGAATAACCATAATTCAGAAAGAAATGTGCGTGAAAGCCTTCTTACCATAGATTCCTCATATTCTTCAATTGCTCCAGATGTACGTTCACGTGCTCCCGAAACAGGTGGTTTATCTATATTAGGAGACGAAACACTCAAGCTACGGGTCTTTGTTGATAAGAGTGTTGTTGAGGTATTTGCCAACGGTCGACAATGTGTGGCAATGCGTGTGTATCCTGATAGAGGAGATAGCGTTGGTGTGTCTTTACGATCCCAAGGACAAGCATCTGAACTCGTGTCTCTTGATGCGTGGCAGATGAAGGATATCTATGAGTGATATGCCAACCAATCTATAAACACAATATTATACTTTTAAATGTGAATTTTGTTGTGTTTCTTTTGACCAAAAGCGAAATACCTTAATAATGTAGGTTTTGACAAACTGATTCACCTATTCTTCCCATATTATCCTTGTAGGAAGATAGAAACGGTATTTCGCTTTTGCTCTTGGCAATTAAAGAATGTCCCAGGGAAATTTAGCAAATGTTTTCAATTTGAGTAAAATTATTTGATCATAAGGTAATGGATATAATCATGGCAACGGATTATAAGCAAATCTCGAATGAACATGAAAAACGATATGGTTGGGATAAGAAGCCACGGCGAATATTTAAGGAACTTTATAGTGACAGAACACATTTTATATATGAGCTTATTCAGAATGCAGATGATAATAAAAGTTCATGCATTGCATTTCGATTATACAATGACAAATTGCTGGTTTGGAACGATGGTACTCCTTTTACTCAAGAAGATGTAAAAAAGATATGTTCGTTGTATGCAAGTAATAAAGATCTTACACAAATAGGTACTTTTGGAATCGGATTCAAAGCCGTTTATACTTATTCGGATGCACCTGAGATTTACTCAGGTGATGAACGTTTTAAAATTACAGATCTTATATTTCCAGAAGAAATTACTGAGATTGAAATGAGTTCAAAAGGAATAGTTATTGAACAAGTGGATAAAGGAAGAACTGTCTTTTGTTTACCATTTAAAGATAAAATACATGATGATGATATAAAACAACTGAGAAACAGATTTAGTCAATTAAATATGCGAACATTATTATTCCTACAACATCTCAAGACAATACAATGGTGTGATGTCCAGAATAAATTACAAGGTTCATATAACTGTCACCGACATCCTCATGACAAGATTCAGGATGCGACCAAGGTTGAGTTGACTATGTCCCATAATAACAATCAAAAATCGTCTGAAGAATTTCTCGTTTTTCGGAATGAAATTCTACCTCCAGGAAAATTGATTAAGGAACTATTAGAAGAAGAAGATTTTGATGGGGATCGTGAACGTATTCAACGGTCCGCTCAGAAACCACAACATGTTGAAGTCGCATTCAAAATACAAGACGATAGAATTATAGGAATGGACAATTGTGTATTGTATGCCTTTCTTCCTACATTTAAAGAAACACACTTTCGTTTTCTCATTCAAGCACGCTATCAGACCACACCTGCCCGCGATAACATTACATGTAGTCCCTGGAACAAATGGTTATTGAAGCAAACTGAAGACTTCCTTCCAGCAGTTTTGGAACAGTTAAAATCAGCAGATTTGCTTACTCCAACTTTCTTTAATGTATTACCTCTACCGGAGGACAATATACCTGAAGAGTATAATTCTATTTTTAATACTATACACAAAATCCTGCAAGAAAAACCATACATACCAACACAAAATGGGGAATTAGCATTAGCAGAGAATGTTTTAGATCCACACACCAAGATCTTACGTGAATTGGTTAAAGAGGAATGGATGAAAGAAAAAAAATGGTTGCATCCTGAAATACGAAATACCAAAGAAATGAATAGGTGTTTTAAGATAATGGAGAAGGCAAGAGTAAGAAAATACAAAATCGAAGATTTTTTGGGATGGCTTAGACGTACTCTTGAAAAAAATAAGGAATGGATTGAGAATAGGTGTGACGACTGGTTGTGTTTACTATATATTTATTTACATGAACAGAAATCCAAATTGAAGGAAATTAAGGATATTCCACTTATTCGGCTTGAAAACGGTTCACATAAAAGTACTCATATGGAACCAGTGTTCTTTCCACCGGAAAGAATTGAAGAAATTGAAGAAATAGATTCATTTATAAGCGAATTGCCAATTATAAAGGCTTCATTACTTAAGGATGATACAAGTGGTGAAATCAAAAGGTTTTTAAAAACAATAGGGGTTAGTCCGTTAAGTCCTGAAAACTTGATTAAGAAATTTATAATACCAGAATATACTTCAAAAGATAAAGTACCTACAATAGATCAAAACCGGCACCACATCAATTTCCTTCAATATGTTTTATCTGACAAGAAAACTGGATTGAAAGACTTAAAGCTACAGATTAGCGAGACCAAATTAATATTGGCCTATAGGGAGGAACGACCGGAAAAAACGTATTTCATTAAACCATGTGAGACCTACCTAACACAAGCTTTTACAGGTAATACTGATTTAGAAACCTACTTTTCAGGAAAAGATAATACATGGTTCATAGATGCTGTATATTTAGATAATAATACTGATAAGGAGATATGGCTAAGATTCTTGAAAATGATCGGAGTAATGGATTCGCCCCGATCTCCAAAGAAAGCTCAGCAAGAGTATTTAGATGGCTTACAAGAGGTATTAGAAAAAATATACACTGACCAGGATCAAACACTTTCATTGACTCTCTGGCGTATCTTGGTTGATTGTTTAAATTCATTAGATGAAACAAACTATACCTTACTAAGGGAAAAAGAATGGGTACCTGATAAAGAAGGTAATTTCTATCGTCCTACTGAGTGTTTTATTCCTTCTATTGACAATAGAGCTATATTAGGAGATAGTGTAGTATATCTACATCCAGATATCGATATTAGCCAAGATAACAAAGAATCCAGATCACTGGCTAAGAAATTGGGGGTACATCTAAATGCCGATACAGATAGTGTAATGGTCTATCTACAAACTCTAAGTGGGTCTTCTATAGATATTGAAGATATCATACCTATCTACGATTTTCTTAACCTACAAAATGCCCTTCCTCGTGATAAATTCCAAGAACACCAGCTCATTTTTACACCTACCTCAGAACCATACTGGTGGAAGTCGAATAAAGTATTTTGGTATGATGAAAGTGTCTTATTTGAAGATAATCGTGGATATCTCAAAGACATTTACCCGGAAGAACAAAAAGCATTCTTCATATCTTTAGGAGTTTCAGAACGAGCTGCACCGTTGGATTACATTCGTGGAATTAAAGAAATATCATCTAATGGACAAACCGACGACCCGAATATTCGGAAACGTATCTATATTCTCTATGATCGTCTATTACGGTCAATACAGGAAGGTGGAAAGTGGAAAGAGACCAAAGAATGGGAACAGACACTTGAAAGCAAATGTTGGCTTGGTAAGATAGGAGATGAGTGGGGATTTTTCACTTTGAAGAATCTTGTATGGAATGATCATACCTTGATTGCAGAAATTTTTGATGGAATTATACCATTTTTTGGGAACGGCGATGAACTAATAGAACTCGCAAAAATAATTGGCATAGAGGCGTGTTCTCAAGCAAGAATATCATTAACCCCTAATGGCAATCAGGAAAGAGATACTGTTTGGTCAGATAAGGTGCAGAATTTACATTTATACATACATGCATTCCTCAATTCACCGGGTCTATGTAAGACAATAAATCAGGATAAAACAGCATCCGACTTAGAGTTTTTATCAGTTTCTTTGGCAGATGTATTAGAGGTAAAGTATATTCTAAAGGAAGTCCCAATAATCTCTACTGATACACAGAAATATTTAGAAATATCTAATCAGAATTCCATCATTTGGTTGTCATACAATACAGACAAGAATGACAATGCTATGCTTATTGGTGATGCAATTCAAGATTACTTTAACGTTAAAGACTTGGGGAGATTTATTGAACATTTATTGACAAGACATATAAACACTGTCCTTGATCATTGGAAACGAAAAGGACTTCAATCGGAGCTTATCCATTTACCAACAGAGGATGATGAAAATAGTCATGTAAAACCAGTGGGCGCAACTAATGTAAACGATAAAATTCCTAAACAGGATGAAGCGATGGGTGTGGTACAGGATGAAGTTGATACAGGACCTGATAAAAAAAATGAGAATAGTCATGAACCAATAATTATAAAACAAGTTGATTCTAAAGACGATCAGATTATTTCGCCATTGTATCCTCCAAATCCTACATCAAATGGTCAAGTAGGCGGAATCAAAGATAAAACTGTAATACCTGTTATTAAAGAAGAAAGCTCTAATCACAAGCATTTAAAGGAATATATCGCATACAATCCTACTGAACTGGATCAACGACTAAGGCTGGTTAAAATCGAGTATAGTTTCAAATCAAATGACAGAGTAGATATATTAATGGCAGACAGTAATGGGAACCCCGTTCCTGTAGAAGTTGAGATAGGATTTTACCCAGATAATTGGGAAATAGGAGTTTGGCAAGCAGCAAAATATAAACATCTCGCTGCAGCTGAATTTGGCTTGTCCTGTGAGCAAGTTCGAAGTATACTTGTGGCTCCAGAAATCCCTGAGGATGTAAAAGCAAAATGTAGTGAATTGGGAATTGAACCTATAGAGGTGAGAATACCATATGAAGATTAATGCAGATTTGGATCTACCATTTGAAAAAGTTACAGCATTCATTACACAAAAGAGAAATGGGGTTGATTCTCTACTTGTGTTTAAACATCCTAATGCAGGAATTCAAATACCTGCAGGAAGTGTTGAAGTTGGGGAAGCTATTGAAAAAGCTGCAATTCGAGAGGCACAAGAAGAAACAGGTCTAAAGGAACTAATGTGTCAACAATATCTTGGTTGTATTGAAAATGAATTAGACGAACAGGAAAGGCTTATATCTGAATCAACTGAGGTATACATAAAACCTGATCAGAATGCAATTACTTTCAAAGACAAACTCACTAGAGGTTTAACTGTAATCTTTCATTCTTCTACCACAGACTTCACACATGTTACTTACTTTGAATATGATCAGTTTCCTAACCCATCATATATTGCCTATAATGTCTCTGGTTGGGTGCCGAATGGGTGCATCAATAATCAGAAAAAACGACATTTCTTTTTATTATCAACAACAGATGAAACTGAAGATAGGTGGGAATTGAAGAGTGATATGAATCATATATTTCAACCATTTTGGATACCCATTTCACCAAAACCTGATATCGTCTACCCACAGAACAGATGGTTAGATTTTGTATATGAGAAAATACTATCCTATCGCCATGAAAGTTAAGACAATTTTATGTATTACCAAGAACAGTTAAAGTATGTTTGAGAGAAATTCTCAGAGGAGAACACTATGTCAATATATCGTGCAGGTGTAATCGGTTTAGGACGCATGGGAAGTACATTTGATGATGAAATCACACAGGGTGGTTCACTTTTTCTACCTTATTGTCATGCTCCAAGTTACGATGCGTCCACTAAGACGGAATTGGTAGCAGGTGCTGATCTCCATGAGGAACAAGGAACTATATTCGGAGAACGGTGGGGACTTGGATCGGAACATATTTATAGTGATTATCGAGAGATGTTAGAGAAGGAAGATCTTGACCTTGTCAGTGTATGTACAACGGCAAGAGTGCGATCAACAATAGTGCAAGATATTTCTGTTGCTGGTGTCAAAGGAATCTGGGCGGAAAAACCAATATCGCTTTCTCTTGAAGAAGCCGATGAGATGTTGAAAGTATGTAACGAAAATGGTACGGTGATGGCTATCAACTGTGCACGGAGGTGGAATCCTTTTTTTAGTGAAGCACGAAAACTTATTGATGAGGGTGAAATTGGTAATGTCCTTCAAGTTACAGTTTATGCTCAATGTGGATTATCACATAACGGGAGTCATGCCATAGATATTCTACGTTATATGGCAGGTGGAAATGTAGACTGGGTTTTCGGTGAAATGCAATCCGATGAAGCCGCTGAAGGTGAAAATGACTTGATGGGGAATGGTTATCTTGTATTTGATAACGGTGTACGAGGGTATCTGCGAAGTACAGCATGTGGTGTTGCTTCGTGGGAGGTAGATGTTATTGGTACATCCGGACGAATTCGATCCATAAATAATGCTGAAAAGTTTGAGTTGATACGTTCTGTTCCCGGCGGTAGAAGAGGACGTGGTGTACCTGCAACCTGTCCATTCCCTTATCCAGTTCGAATGCAAGGTATGGGATTGACAATAGTTGATGATATAATTGATGCAATAGAAAATGGTGGTTCACCTAAATGTTCTGGTGAAGATGGATTAGAAGCGTTAGAAGTTGCTATTGCATTAAGGGAATCGCATCGTCGTGGTGGTGTGAAGGTGAATTTACCTATTGAAGATCGAAGTCAACGAATACTCTCTTCAGAGATCCATGGTGATGATACACCTGCTCGTGTTCGTCGGTTAAAGGGTTGAATCTCTTTTGGGAAAGTAATAATGGTTTCTAATTGAATGTGTGTATGAAAAATCATAATTTTATACTTCAGTGATGTTATGAAAAATACATTCAGATAAAATAAGCTTTATTCCATATTATATTCATGATTTGGATCGTTTTAGAATGACAATCTTTGAACTAATTGTATTCCTATGCGTAGGAGGTACGTTCAACACGTTTCTCTAATATTTCCATTTCCTGAAGGATTTCACCGATAAGTTGTGCTTTATCCGATGCGTAGGAAGGATTATCCCAGAGATTTACGCGTTCTGCAGGATCGTTTTCTAAGTCGTAGAGTTCACCATACGAGTTACCACAGTACCATGTTAATTTACGATTATCTGTAACAATTGTTTTTAAACGTAAACCTTGTGGATCATCAACACATTCAATCAGAAGTGAATCACGTGTTGTTTCCATTTCTCTACTAAGCATCGGCATAGCATCAACACCATCAACATCTGCCGGTATAGGTAATCCTACTGCACCAAGAATTGTTGGGACAATATCGGTATGACTGAATAGTGCATTAGAACGCTGTCCAGATGGGATTGCTTGGGGATATCTAATTATCGTTGGAACTCTGACAAGTTGTTCATAATGAAAAGGTCCCTTCATCCATAAGCCATGATCACCTAACAGTTCTCCATGGTCAGTGGTGAATACAACCAATGTATTCTCACTCAAATCGTATGTATCAAGACACTCCATTATCCGCCCCATTTGTTGGTCTATGATCTTCACCATATTGTAATAATATGCGCGTCCGAATCGGGCATCCTCTTCAGAGACTTTCCGAAAATCTGCACCTCCACCTTGTCCAGCCATAGCAAATTTTCCACGAGTTTCCAGCTTACTAAGTTCCCCACAACGTGCAGCCATAAAATGTGGTGGTTTATCCTCTAATTCTCCTTCAATATAATCTGGGAGTGGTACGTTATTTGGATCAACTCGTTCTTCAAATTCAGTTGGAACACAATGTGGATGATGTGGATCTTGGAAACCAACCGCTAAAAGGAAAGGTTGATTGGTATCGTGTTTCTGCAAAAAATCTATAGTACGATCAGCAGTCCAAATGCTATTGTGATATTTTAATGGTATATCCCAATCGTGTGCTCCGCCACCGAATCCTGTATCGGATAATCGTCTTGCTTTACTATAACTCTCAAAAGTCTCTTTAGAAACCTGAGTTTTCACCCATTCCCCTTAATGTCCAGCGATACCGTAGGTTGCATGTCCAAGAGCCAGTTCGATAGTTTCAAACCCGTAATAAGGTCCTTGAAAGTCCGGATATCGTTCCGTATTGTTTCTTGTTTCAATGGAATTTTCAGGAGAAGCCCCAAAAGGTTGAAAATGTGCTTTACCGATATAGTGTGTACGATATCCAACCTCTGAGAGTCGATGGGAAATCATCGGTTCATCTTCAGGGATGTTCATCCCTACATTCCATGCACCGTGGCGGCTGACATATTTTCCGGTAAATATAGATGCGCGAGCAGGTGTACAGACTGGATTTGTACAATAAGCACGTTCCAAACACACGCCATCAGCAGCGAGCCTATCGATATTTGGAGTATCAGTGAAGGGAGAACCGTAACAACTAAGAGTATCTGTTCGCTGTTGGTCTGTCGTGATAATAAGAATATTGGGAGTAAGGTCTTTCATAAATGATTTTTAAATTTAGAGAGAATTTGTTGGTATATTTGAATTGCTTTGAAAATAGAATCCATTACACCAGATAGTATAGGAATCTTATCCAAACTGAAATTCAGTCTATTACGAGTAAAACTGTAGTTTTCTTTACTGCAGAAAAAGTATTATAATCACTGAATGGCAAGTAATCTCTCGGTTTTCTTGTTAACCATTAAGGTTATAACACAATAGAGTATGAAGCCTCACTTGCAAAATTGCATCAAATAGTCATAGCTTTGTTCTGCTGCGTCTTCAGGTTCCATAATCTCACGGAATGCTTGATGAACTGTAACATAACCATCATATCCAATAGCCTCTAAACCTTCAAACACAATTGGAAAATCGATTCCACCTTCATCTTGTAAACGTATTGGATCATGTGGAACAACACCCTGAATCCAAGTTAACAGATGAGTATTTCCTTCTGGTCTACGGATGTGATTTTGAAGATAGACATTAAACAGATATGGAGAAAACCTTTTTAGAGTTTCGACACCATAGTCCTGAGCACATAAGTCCAAGTTTGCAGGTTCATAAATAATCCCGAAATTATCCCTATCAACCCGTTTTAGTACATCAATTGATCCGTCAACAGTTTCAAATAGGCTTTGTGTATGGGATTGATGTGCGATTCTGATTCCTCGTTCTGAAGCCTCATCAGCTGCGCGTTGTGCCCAAACAATATCCTCCTCAACCTTCATTGCAATCCGAATTAGATTGGATCCAAGAAGCTCGGTAAGATCAAGATATGGTGTGATATTGCGGAGTCCATCTGGTCCTTCATCATTATTAAGAGGTACGGGAAAATCACCTGTTATCATAGAGATCTTGAGGTTTAAGGACTCTGCTTGTTTACGAACAGCAGTAATTTCTTCTAAAGGCGAGTGAATACCAACTTGGGAGGCACGCATGCACATTGCTTCATAGCCGATGTTTGCTGCCAATTCAGTGAGTTGAACAAAAGTGTGTGTTGAATCTTTTTTCGATGAAGTTTCTGAAACACGTACGGATAAAGAGAGTTTCATGTTAAATGTCTCCAAACAGAAGGATTTGGACTATAGAAGAATATCTGTAATTGAGAGTGCCATCAATACCAAACTAATCATACCATTCAGGGTAAAAAAGGCAAGGTTAACCCTGGATAGATCATCGGGTTTGACGATTGCATGTTCGTATATAAAAATGAGTACAACGATTCCAACCCCAATGTAGTAGAACAGACCTAATTCTGTAAGTAATGGAATGGCAAAGAGTAATAAAACAGCAACTACATGGAGTGTAGAGGATATCCATAAAGACCAACGAATTCCGATTCGTGCAGGGATAGAGTATAGTCCATGTTTTCTGTCAAAATTTATATCTTGGCAAGCATATATAATGTCGAATCCAGCAGTCCATAGCAATACTACACCACACAATATTATTGGTGTCCAGTCAAATCTACCTGTAATTGCAATCCATGCGCCTACAGGTGATATGGAAAGAGCAAGTCCTAACCAGAAATGTGATAGCGATGTAAACCGCTTAGTATAGGAGTACCCCATGATAACAGCAAGGGCAACAGGTGAAAGAGCCAAAGCGAGAGGATTTAATTGCCATGCAGCAATTACCAGTAATCCAGCCGAGATAATAGTAAACAACCAAACCGAGCCTTTTGTAATGAGTCCTGCTGGTATTGCTCGTGTTGAGGTCCGTGGGTTTTGACTATCAATTTGTGAATCAGCGAGTCTGTTATATGCCATTGCACAACTACGAGCTCCGACCATTGCAACGAGAATCCATCCAAGTTTTGCAAAGGGGGGTATTCCATTTGAAGCAATAAAGGCACTCATGATTGCAAATGGGAGAGCAAACACAGTATGCTCAAATTTAATCATCTCAAGGATAATTTTCAATTTACGTATCAATTCTCTACTCTTTCCAGCGTTGTGTTAGTCCAGATTCAATATCAAATTGATCTAAAATTTTTGTTACGATAAAGTTAATTTGGTCGTCAACAGTTTTTGGAAAATGATAATATCCAGGCATCGCGGGTAGGACACATACACCATTCTGAGATAGTTTTAACATATTTTCAAGATGGATAGAACTGAGTGGTGTCTCTCGCGGTACAATAACAAGCTTTCTTCTTTCCTTAATACATACATCTGCTGAACGCTGAATTAGATTGCGGGATATACCAGCAGCAATAGATGCAACAGTACCCATACTACACGGTACAACAATCATTCCAGCAGTACGGAAAGATCCACTTGCAATAGAAGCACCAATATCGCTTTGATGATGATATATTACCTGTGCCTTATGAGTGTTTAGTAGTGATTCAATTTTGAAGTTATCAATATCTACTTCAATCTGAAGTTCTTCACATAGAGCGCGTGCTCCTGAAGCAGAAATTGTTAGATGTATTTCAATGTCATCTCGTTTTGAGAGCACTTCAAGTAAACGTACACCATAAACTACAGCACTTGCTCCGGTGATTCCAACAATCAATCTTTTCAATACTATAATCTCCGATTAGAATGGTAACAGGTTGTTTGATGAATCAAATTTTAGAGGTAGGGTGTCACCGACAACTTCAAGATTTGAATGTAAATCAACATCCTTTAATAGAACTTCTGATATATCAAGATCTGTTAATCTCAAAGTGCTTTCAATTCGAATTACCCGTGCGTTCTCAGGTTTTGTTAATCCGATAGTTTCCAGTGCAACTTCAATAGCTTCTTTATCGGTATCGTAATAAAATGGAATCTTTGATTTTTGTGGTCCCAAAGCAGTGATACCGTTCATATATGTCGAATGACGATCAATTTGATCTACCAATCGTGTAGTTGTGAAGTCCGCGAGTCCAATTCCTGTGGCATTTCCGTCACTCTCCTCGGTGAGATCACGAACAAAAATGCGTAAAATAGCAGGTTTGAGAGGTTCAGGTTCAAAGTTTTGCATCATTCTACCAATGACATTTGTATCCATTCCTGTTCCACTGATATTCTTACCTGACCAATCCACAATTAATAAATCAAGCTCATCAAAGGGAAGTCTTCCCATCATAGATTTTGCTTCGACCAGAAGTTCTCGTTCTGTTCTGAGCAAATTCTTTGCTGGCATAGCAACAACTTTTGCAGTGTCTTCATGTGCATTTTCGAGTAGGCCGATACCAAATGCAATCTTACCTGTATCAAGTATAAATCCGCCAACAGCTGTGATGACATGTTCGAGACCGTATTGGAAAAAAGCACGATGATAGTAGTTAGCACCTTGTTGTTTTCCAAGTCCGATAACCATCATTTTTAGAACACCGCTTTCTATTGATCCGTTGAAATCTGTATGCGCCTTAATTCGATTGAGTGGAATTACATGATCTGCTTCAGCAGCATATCTGTCCATAAACACAGGTAAGTCATCAGCATCCGCATTTTTTATACTACCGAGTTGAACAACATCCATCGTTGCCTTTACAGGAGCACCAACAGTCGATTCTGTAATACCGTAGTGTTCCAATACGGTTGTTTGTCCTTCTGCTGTTGCGCCGCCATGGCTTCCCATTGCAGGTACGACAAACGGTTTTGCTCCGAGATTCTTTAAGTATTCTACAGTTGACTTTACTGCTGTTGCTATGTTTGCTACCCCGCGACTTCCAGCAGTGATTGCCACTGATTCACCTGATTGGATGATATTGGTAGCGTTTATCCGATCTAATTCTTCATGAATTGCTGCAGGCAGGTTAGAGAGAACGGGTGCATCGAAATGTTGCTTAACTCTTGCCATTCTTGGAAGTGCCATTAATTGCCGTCCTTATAGGTTGGTATATGTTAGTTTGGAATATGTGACTAAACAGAATTCTATCAAAAATATAGTGTGAACGCAAGATATGAATTGTGTGTAAATGTCAATTCTAATCATCTTTCAAGATATCTGAAATGGTAGTTTGCAACTTTGCAGAATGCTCAGATATACCTGTTATAGTCTTTTCAATTTCTACGGAATGTTTAGGTATACCTTCAACACCTTTTTGTAGTTTCTCAGATTGTTGTGATATTATTGCAAGAACGTCAAGTAGGTCACCAGAATGTCCTGTTACACTTGCTATGGCTTTTCGTAATTCCTCAGTATGTCTCGGTATTCCGGCAATAGTTTCTTTTAACTCTTCAAAATACTTTGGTAAAGTAGCCATAGCATCTTGATATGCTTCAAGTTGTTTACGTATTCCATCCATACATTCTTGGTAGACTTCAAGTTGTTTTTCTATTTCTATACTATTATTGTTAATTGTCATTAGAGTATTCCTATTTAAATCCCATCATAGTGGGAAGTTTAGTAATTAAAGAAATAACAAATTTAGGTTATATGACACTATTATTGAAAAAGAACGATACTAAATATTTATGTAGCACAATCTGAATAAAGAATATATTACTTCATTTTCAGTTGTCCCCACGTTGACGTAATTTGATTTGTTTGTGGATTAACTGGCAACGACTTAAATGCAGGATCAAACCAATCTCCCCCGATATTTGCCTGACGAGAAATTGCACCAGTATCAGTTAATTGTATACGGTCACCCGTATTAATATTCAATTTGAAAATTTGTTGCCTACCTATAATTTCCTGTGTGTAAATAAGTTCCAAACCATCAGGTGATATTTCAGGTATTGATGCAGGTGGACCAACTTCATCAACGAGTTGGCGTAGACCTGTTCCGTCTCTATTTACAATATAGATTGTTGTTTTATCGTTCCATGCATTATGTAGATCCCTATCCAATTCGACAGGTATTTTATGTTTGTTGCCTGAAATGGCAAGTCGACCACCAGTTTTCGCCCAAGATGGGGTATTTTGCCATTGGAGAGTCTTGTCACGAATAGGTTGTTCCATTTTTCGTGTGCGTAAATTGATATATTTAAGCCGTCTGCCCGATACATGTGAAACAGTACAAGAAATCTCTGATCCATCTGGTGACCATTCAGGGGACATACAATACGGAAGACGTTCAACATTTTCATCACCAAACGTTGCAAGATAAAGATCGTATTCATGACGATCGTGATTCACTGACCAAAACACATACTGATTTCCATCTGGAGACCAGGCAGGACTTCTTTTATCTACATTTGTTTTTCGTTTGAATACTCGTCTATGATTGGAACCATTAGAATCCATTAAATATAGATCCTGTATACCTTTACCTCCGCGATCAGAAACGAAAAGTATCTGTTCGCCTGTTGGAGACCATACAGCTTCAAAATCATTTGATGGATGTTGGGTCAAGTTCACTTGATTTGAACCATCTGGATTCATCATGTAAATCTCCCAATTGCCATCACGTGTTGATGAAAACAGTATTTTCTGTGTTGATGGAGCATCAGCATAAACCAATGATGTATACCCAATGAGTAGAAATAATAGATTTAGCATAGATGAGAAAAAGAATTTTTTCTTTCTTATCTTTTTCAACATTTGTATTTCTCTGTTTTAATTGAATATAATGCATATACCTGATGGTGTGATAAGATACTAAACTGATTCAGTTATCCTATTATATCATATTAACACAAAATGTGGATAATGAGAAAAAAGTCATTCTATTGAAAGATATATAGTTTTTGTCAGAATATTCACACAATCTGTGTGTTCGGATACATTAATTATCCTAATAATCATTAGTGTTTAGTTTTTTGGTTTATAGTTTTTAGTTTTCGGTTGGACTTTTATTGTAAGAACTGGTTCAGCCCTAAAGTTGTTAATTTGTTTCGTTTAATAATGATGCCACTTTCACGAAAACCTGCACGGAGCAATTTTACGTATCCTTATTCTATAAGGGTTTATAAATTTATAGACACCAAATCTTCGTGAATCACGTATGTTATAGTTATATTAACTTATTATGTTTGGGATGTATTTTTTTAGTCTTAATCTTATTCTAAATGTATTGGATAGTTAGAATATCTCCTATGAATTTTCCATAGACCTTATAATATCTTTATACCAAGAACTTTACACACACCTATACTCTCAAAATGGTATGTTGTGTGAAATTATAAGACAATTTTTAGAGATGTATATATTCTTTTTCAAATATCGTGTATAAGAATTTTGACAAAATTAACCTTTAATGTAATAATTCTGAGATAGTGGTATACGAGTGAGTTCTTAACAACCATACCAACTTTTCATGACCGAGTATTTTACCAAGAAATGAACTTGGTATTTTTTATCGGAAGGAAGGAATAAAATGGAAGCGAATGAATCTCAAACGCAAGAAACTTATCGAGCTACATCTTTTGCAGATTTTAATCCAGAACATTCAGCACCTGGTGGCACACCAGAACGATTAGAACATTTGAAAGAACATGGATATGTCATCATTAACGATTTTGTTGATAGTCCTTGGATCCCAATTCTTCGTGAAGCAGGACGACGTGTAACACAAGCTTGTGCACCAGAAAATAAATATGATGTTATCGACTGTTCGAAAGGGTTTATACATCGAACAGGCGAGGAGCAACCGTGGGCATTACGTGGGATTATACATCCAGCTTTTGGGGAACCGAGTTTTAATGAATTTCATGGTTCAACAGAGTTTTTAGATTTTGTTGCATCTTGGTGTCACGGGCTTCAACCAGAAGATCTTACATTCAGAGGAACACTATTATGGGCAAATCCGAGAACCCATGAAAACAAGTTGGGTTGGCACAGAGATACAACTTGGTGGGGTACAGGTAAAGGTTACTTTGCACAGAAGGAAGTACGGGGTGATGGTCCTGAAGCATACTCTGAGGAAGTAGAACGTATTCGTTGGAAGGAAATCCAAGAAAATAATGAGAAGAGTATCAAAGAGCGTAATGGCGTAAGTATGTTCCTTGCTCTTACAGATGACGAATGTCATGAGATGGTACCTGGGAGTCACAATAGATGGCGTACACCTTATGAGCATGATGTGTTGTTGCCAAAGTCAATGAAAGATCAAGGTGTTCCGTATACCCCGAGTTGGAATGGAACAGATCCGTTACCAGGTCAAGTTGCAATTCGGCTTAGAGCTGGTGAAGCACTCATTCGGAATGGTACAGCAATCCACACTGGACACTGTGTACCTGAACGTGAAAGGAATACACTGTCAATAGGTTGGTCAAAATGGGGTGGTGAGTCTACGGATGAACCTTCTGTTGCTGATGTTCGCCATGCTTGGCAGCTTGATCCAGCGGTACGAGAAGCATTACCACACGAGTGGATGAAAATTGCATGGGACCGTTGGGCAGCAACACAGAAACTCGGCGATACCCTTGAAGATCGTTACACAGGTTTTGATATAAAACATATTAGATCTGGTATGGTACTTGGGTGGCGAGGTGAGTTAGAAAAGAAAGCTGCTGAAGAAGCGTCAGAAAATAAAGAAGAAGGTTAAGACTAATAAAGGGGTGGATTTCTATAGCCACCCCTTACTTTCTCATGTAATATCAGATTAAATCAATTGTCACTTATAACGGATTCATAAATACCAATCAATTTCTCTGCGATGTTCCGCCAATCATATTCTTGTTCTACTTTTTTACGTCCATTTTTGCCAATTTCATTTCGTAAGGATGGAATAGTAAGTAAACGGACAACCTCTTCAGCAAAATTAACGGGTTCATCAGCAATGATAATTTCTTCCCTATTCTGAAGTGATAAACCTTCAGCCCCAACAGTAGTAGAAACTACTGCCTTTCCCATAGCAAGTGCTTCTAATATCTTTAGCCGTGTGCCGCTACCAATCCTTAATGGTACAACAAAAATTGTTGCCTTCGCGAAATATGGTTTAATTTCGGGAACTCGTCCAGTTACTTCTATTGCTTCCTCTTTTGCTAATTGTAGGATGCGTTCAGATGGGTTACCGCCAACGATTGTAAATCTCACATCTGGCACACTCTTTTGGATTATTGGTAATACCTCTTTAGAAAAGAAAGTAACCGCATCCTCATTAGGAAACCAATCCATGCTCCCTATATAGATTAAGTGTGCTAATGCTTGAGATGTAGTTTCAGGTGAAAAATGTGTAACATCTACACCGTTTGGAATTACTACCACACGATTATCCGAACAATATTGATGGAATTCTGCAGCATCAATATCAGAAGTACATGTAACAACATTGAACAATGGACATAACGTTGCTTCATATTGTTTAAATGCGCGAAATTGTGTCCAATAAGCTAATTTATAAAATGGGTTTATAGTCTCCTGTTGGAGTCTACCCCAGATCGCTGAATCTACATTTTGAAGGGATAGAACACTGGGTAGGTCAGTTTCAACATGAAACTGTGCGGTATGTAACATTTCATAGTGGACAACATCATAACTCTGGGTATTTAAAAGTTCTTTAAATTTTTGTTTGTATGCAGAGATATCATATCGGGTTACCGTTATTGGTTTTTTGTTAATGAGAGATGAAATTATGGTATTGATTGAAATAGTTGGGGGAGAAGTATCATTTTCTACAAGATGAACCTTAACGTCTAAATCTTGTATATTTGTAATACTATCTTTATCTGAATCTTGTGTTTCCAACGCTAATAAAGTTACATCATTTTCGATAGCGATTTGTTTGAGAAGGTTAAATACGCGTATTCGCCCCCCATCAGTTAGAGGATATGGTAAGGTGGGAGAGAGAAATAAGATCTTCATTTATAGACCCCTATCGAAACACCTTAAATAGTGATTCTTTTAACCACATTATTGTAATAGAAATTCCTTGGTTTAAAGATAGGTTTTATTTCTCTGTAATGTCAGTATCAGTCGCATCAGAATTTCCCATCATCTCGTTAATTTGTCCAAAGAGTGTAAGCAACTTTACCTTTAATTGCTGCCGTGAACTTAATACAGGTTTAGGAGGTGTGTGAATAGTGCCAGTAATCCTTTGTACCCAACCTTTAAGAGTATCATTAACTCGGACAAGGATCCATGAACTATCAAGATCGAGATATACCTTTAGCGAATTCTCCTCTTTATGTATTTGATAAAACTGGTATCCATCAGTTATCTTCCATTTTACTCCTATCTCTACACTTGTCAAAATTGCTTTAGAGGTTAATGGTGCCTTTATATTTGAAAAACCGTTTTTAATATCTTGTGTTATATTACCATTACTTATTGATTCCAATGATGCAATATCAACTTTGAATAGGTATGTTTGAATAGGATATTTTGATTGTTGAAATACATCGAGTTTGTTGTTTTTAAGTCTAATTTCATAAACTTGAGTTGTGTCCCGATCTTTAATCATCCACTGTGTTCCAACTTTTTCAATTGAGAATTCCAAATTTTCAGAAAGAGAGATCTTATTATTGTTGAATTCCTCTCGCAAATCTGGTAGATATACATCCAGTTGATTACCAACTTTCTCAATTATAAAACTTGCCCCAGATTTATCAGTCAATATCCAATCATTGCCACTTAAGATGACCTTAATTGTAGGTTTACCTGAACTAAATTTTATGTCAGGAGCGGAATTTAGAAAAGTCTGCATCCAGTCAAATTTCTGTTGTAGTTCTTTATCTAAAAGTTCTGGACTAAAGTTTGTTCTTTGTCCTAAGGCAATGCTAAACAGCAATTCTCTGTTGAGAATTCCACTGTTCAAATTACTAAGATGTTGCTTATTAATACTAAATATGAAAACATCTTTTGTATATAAAATCGGTCTTGAATTAACAGTCGGTCTACCACGGAGTGCAGTTCGCTGATGTACTTGTAATTTTGCTTCTCCATCTTTAGGAGCTGCGGGGGCATTGAGAATATAAACACTTGCGCAGAAGCCAATTATAGTGAGAATGAAGATTAACCAGAGTAGTCCTTTAATAAGAGATTTCATTTTTCAATACTCATATTTCCGTAGAGGTAGTAATCCTAATAATCGATGTTTATAAACAAATTGATTGACATTAAGTATATAGGTAGACACAATTACCTTATCTGTAATGACGATAAATTATTAATTGGGTATTTTATCGGAGAAGTCTTATCAGGCATGTGGAATGTTCAGTGAATTAGCGAAATCGTCAATGTGATTGTAAATAGTCATTCACCGAGATTATATGCAGGTGAAAACCGCACTTCCGAGGTCTGATATTGAATTGCCGATATATTTGTTGAATCATAATTAACAGATACATTTTGTAACCTATATAACCTTTAGTATACACATATTTTTAAATGATGCAACCCTTAAACCCTATAGCAGTAGAACTTAATGAATTAATGAAGAATCTCTCTCCAGTGGTTTATTCCCTGTTTTCCGATTTAGGTAAACGAATTTATTTACCCAAAGGGATTCTAAGACAAAGTGCGGAAGTCCAAGAAAAAGCTGATAGTTTAAATGCGACTCGTGCCATAGCAATTAAAGACAATCAGTTGATGAGTCTTGATGTTTTACGACAACTAATTCCGGATCTATCAGTAGAAAGTGCTTTTGCTTATCCTCCAATATTAGGAAATACTGAGTTGCGTACTTTATGGCAAGCTCATATTAGAAAGGAGAATCCTCTACTCGAAAATATAGAATTTAATCTACCAGTTGTGACCAGTGGAATGACTCAAGGATTTAGTATACTTGCAGATTTATTTGTCAACAGCGGGGATAAACTAATTCTTCCAGATATGATTTGGGGAAATTACAGACTCTTGTTTGAAACGAAAATGGGAGCTGAGGTTAGCACCTATACGTTTTTCAATACAGTCAAAAAATTCAATATCGATGGTTTTAAACGGACACTATTAGAGCATACAGACGAAAAACTCCTGATTCTGCTGAATTTTCCTCATAATCCTACAGGATATTCAATTACCGAAACAGAAGCGAGTGAAATAGTAGAATCAATCGTGGATTGTGCAGATTGTGGTTGTAATATTCTGGTAATGGTAGATGATGCTTATGCTGGATTTTGGTATGATTCAGAAGTGATGCATGAATCTATTTTTAGCAAGTTGGTTGGATGTCATCCGAATGTAGTCCCAGTAAAAATTGATGGAGCAACCAAGGAAGAATATGCGTGGGGATTACGTGTTGGGTTTCTCACATTTGCATTCAAAGATCAGGTTATGTCTGGAATTGAAGAAAAATTAAGTGGTATTATCCGTACAAATACTTCTGGGGCTGCACAACTTTCACAGTCCATAATACTTAAGGCAATGAAGTCATCAAATTATGAAGAGGAAAAACGAAAGAATTATGAAATCCTTAAAACCCGTGCTGAAAAAGCAAAACTGATTGCAACTAATAAGAAATATGCTGGCTTATGGGAAGTTTACCCAAGTCACGCAGGATATTTTATCTGTTTAAATCTAAGGTTATCGAATGCAGAAAAAGTACGACAAGCACTTCTTCATGAATATGGGATTGGCACGATATCACTTGGTGAAAGAGATCTTCGCATAGCATATTCATGCTTAGAGGAAGACGAAATTGAGGAGGTCATTAGTGCGATTGCACAGATTGTGCAATCGCACAAAATTGAGTATAGTGTGAACTTGTAAATGTAGACTCTTAGTTTGCAGTCTTTAGATTACCCCATGTGGTAGCTATTTTTCCGTTTGGTTCAACTGGGAGAGTGCCTATTGTATAACGAAAGTATATATCATCTTCTACATCATTTGGACCGCACCAAACCCAATTTGCTTCACAATCAGGATCTTTCAGGAATTCGCGCATAGCAGCTGCACCAAAACCCCATATTCCAGCGCCGAATTTCTCATAAATTTCAAGTTCATCCTCCCACTTACTATCATCGAAATCAACTTTTTCCCAACCATCATTTCGTTGTGCTAATAGCTTTCCTGTATCACATCTCCACCCCTCTTCACCAGTGCCGATGTATTTTGGTTTATCGTCAAGGATGATATCGGCGAGAAACCCACCTTTTCCTGCAGCCCCAGGTTCATTATCATGTACATAAACAGCAACGACAGCAAACCCGTCGTCAAGAGTGAAATCGCTTACTGTTACTTGCTGCCAATTATTGCTTTCAGCAACTTTTTCACCATTGACAAAAACCACCCAAGTGTTATCCCCACTTACCCGAACAGTTCCATTCTTAGGTACAGAATATGCCGTATGGATGAGAAATAGACTGCATAATAGTGTGATGAAGAAAGTACAGGTATAAAATCGTTTGTTCATAAAATCCTCCATATTGATTTATGTTTTATTGTAGTTATTTCCTTACATTAGAAAAGTGAAGGAAAGTGTCTATGTGGATCTGCTGGATCACGAAATAGTATTTTCTGTCGATCCGTTAGTTCTATATCTTCAGGTTGTGCTACCCGTCGTGAAGTCCATGCCATAGATGAGACACAGTATTTATATAAGAGTGATCGTCTTTGGTGTGCACCGTTCCAAGCAGCAGTACCGTGTGTTAGTGCTTCACTAAAGAGAATTGCTGATCCCGCAGGTGCTTCTGGTATTATAACACAAGATGCTTTTTCAGGTTCAACAGCAATTTCCTGAGGTAATCGATAATTACCTTTATGGCTACCGGGGATACAACAGAATCCACCATAGTCTGGTCCGGTATCAGCCAAATTCCATGTTACCACAACAAATCCGTTGTGAATCTCATTATCTTTGAAAGGAAAATATTCACCGTGTTTTGATCTTGAAGTGGGTGAAGAAGCCCCATAGTCCGCATGCAATCCACCTCTTGGCATACCTTCTCGCATATACATTCCATATATTCTATCAAGACGAAAACAGTCGCCTAACCTAAAACGAAGGATGTCCATAATTGTAGGATTATCAAGTAGGCTACAGAAGGATTTTCCCCATTGTAGAAATCCAGGACCGTCCGGTGCACTACCGAATCTTTGGACTTTCCCAGGTTCAGGAAGATCTTGTTCATTGATTCGTTCATTGAGTTCTGCAACCTCATCTGAATTTAATACATCTTCAACAACTAAATAACCTTGTACATCGAAGAGGTATTGCAGAGTTTGGAGATCATACATAATTTTGCTCCTGTATTCAGGAATGTACTTATTGTCGATTTAATACCATGATTATACATTATCTCTTAATGCTAATTTTCCTGCAAGGTCTGTAATAAATTGATATGCGACTCGACCGGAACGTCCGCTTGAGGATGCTTCCCATTCCAAAGCTGCTTGATGTAATTCTGATGTTGATATATTAATTCCACGTTTTTGTGCATAATGAGAAACAATTTTTAGATATGTATTTTGTGGAATACGATAAAATGCCAGACGTAGTCCAAATCGGTCACTCAAGGAAACTTTTTCTTCAGTGGCTTCGCGTGGATACAGTTCATCTTCATCATCAAGTGGAAATTTATTTTCATTTACTTGTCGTGGCATCAGATGTCGTCGATTTGATGTAGCATAAATCAGTAGATTGTCTGGTTGTGCTGAAACACCACCCTCCAACATTGCTTTTAATTCACGATATGCGGGATCATCTTCATTAAATGCTAAATCATCACAAAACAAGATAAACTTTTCTTTTCGTTCCCAAACCAATTCTGCTATATCTGGAAGGTATATAAGTTCTTCTTTTCCAACACTGATTAATCGAAGTCCATGATCGGCATATCGCATCAACATTGACTTAACTAAAGAAGATTTCCCAGTCCCACGGTCCCCCCATAACAACACATGATTAGCGGGGGTATTATTCAGAAATTGTCGTGTGTTTCTATCTAAGGTTTGAAGTTGCGTATCAACCCCGATTAAATCGGAGGGATCAACCAGATGAGGATGTTTTATTGGATTAAGATTACCATTTCCATTTAGTTGACGCCACTGAAAAGCAATATAATCATCTAAGACATCGTTAGATGATTGAGTTGTTTCCACTTGAAAACGGGTAAGAAGATTGTCAACTTTTTCAAGTAATTGGAGCAATAATGTTTCAGTATTAGTAGGTTTTTCGGACATTCGATTGGGTTATATACAGATTATAGTTTAAATTTCTTCAATAGTCCCCATCTTGTTGTTAATTTCCCAGTTGAAGTAACCTCAAGCGGTCCTTCAAATTTTAGAGTTCCTAAATTCGCAGATTCGTCAGGATTCAATCCAAACCAATCCATAAAGACCAATTCCGCTTTCTTTTCTGGGTTTGCTGTTCCTTCTGCATAACCAGGGGTAAATCCGACTTTAGATCCAGTTTTTATTTTTTCTTTAGTTAACCATGCAAATGGCATTGTCACTTCGTAAATCATACCACCTTTACCTAATTCAGGTGTTGGTAGAATTACAATATCAGAATTTGGTAGATCGGGATTCTTTTGTGCACTAAAGTCTGTAACAAGAGCTTTGTTATTGATTCGAGCAAAGTTTGGTTTTGATACGGGTACACCTGCCCCAATATTTTCCCAATCAATGTATAAGAAAATAGTATCACCAACCCATGGTTCACCTGGATTGTTAGCCGGACTGAAGATATCGTCTCGAACAGCAGCAGCAAAATAAAAGTTCTTATCATCATACATGGTAGACCATGTCATTGTTAGGTCGTCTTTGCCTTTCCATGCCCCCTTCCCACGCAGAAGCTATTTCTCCGAATCAAAAGACACCCAAACAGCATATATCCAATCATTGAGTTTTCCATCAATTTTTGGAGTAGATGGTGGTATCCCTGCAATAGATTCTCCATATTCCAATCCAAACGCATCACTATTATCTTCTGGTAAGAATTCACTTTCTACAGAATAAGTTAAAATAATTGTAAATACAACATATATAATTATTGATTTATACATTTACGACCTCTTTGAGAATAGTATTAAAGTAGACTTACAATTCTTTAAGTTTCTATGAACGTATACTTTGTGTATAAGTTTAGATTATTCAGTACGATTGAAAGTTTTTCTAAGCCATTGTTCAATTTCTGGATCATTAGAAATTTCCTTTAGTGCCCATTTCAAACCCCATCTTATCCCCCATGCAACACCGACAGCTAACATCACAACAGCTAAGATTACTCCTGTAATATATAGAAATATGACGACTAATAGACCAAATATACCAGAAAATAAAGGATTCATTTTTTATTTACCTGTATAAAATCATACATATAGATTCAATTATCATTTATTTGAAGTATATCATTTATTTATTGCCTCGTCAAACATTATGGATGTAGGGAAACTGATTTAATTGTAATTGTAAGGGATATTTTGTGCCAAATTTAAATGAAATTAAAATTTGATATGCCATTACTTGAATGCTATACTTAATCTACAGAGTAAAGTGTATTAGAAAAAGCATCATTTTCTCAAACTGACCTAACTCTATATAATTAAACTATAATATTACTCCACACATAATTACTACATTTTTTAACTATAAGAATTATATCATTTTTGTAACGTAAATTCTTTAAGTTTCGTATTAAAACTGACGAGGCAAAAATCCTGCTCTTTTAGAAAAGGAGGACAAGGAGGTCCACTGATGGCGCGTCAAGCGAAAAATGCCCTATCCGCAACCGAAGATACTTATTTAGCTACTCAAGCCAAAGAAGGTGATGAGGCTGCGTTTAGTCAGCTATTTGATAAACACTACAACTGGGTATATAGTAAAGCCTATCGGATGCTCGGAGACCATCAAGATACGGAAGAAGTTAGTCTGGATATATTTACAAAAGTCTGGCAGAAGTTGGATAAAGGTAAATGGGATCCTGCAAAGGGAAGTTTCCAAGCATGGTTAAATACCGTAGCGAAACACACTATAATTGATGCTATTCGTAAAAGGGATCGGATCCGAGAATCGCTTCTTACTCTTGAAGAACAGGACGATCTTCCACTCAATGAATACGAAGATGGACGCCCTGGACCTGATAAGCATATAATTGCCAGAGAAGCACAAGAAATTTTAGAAAATGCGCTTGAACAGGTAACAAAACCGAATCACCGCATTGCTTGGATTTTACGGCATTTAGAAGGTTGTAGTGTTGCAGAAATATCTCGAATACTAAATAGAAAAGACGGTACAGTGAAGATTTGGATTTTCCGCTGTACACAAGAATTGCGACAAATATTAGTTAATAAAGGAATTAGTTGGATACAATAATCATCTCTAATAAATTTGTCAACTTGGAGGAATAACGAATGCGTTTCTTTAAAAAAACGCCAAAAAATGCACGGCACACCGATACCGATGTTAAAGAATCAGAAATCTTGGAAGCCTATACTTGTTGGTTAAAGAACGATAAGTTGACCACAAAGCAAAAAAGTCTTCTAAAAAACATCCAGGAATCAACCCAATTCCATAAGTTAAAAGAACTCATTGATTTTGCTCATTATCGTTTTCAGGAGACAGAGAGTGAAACCCCGATTGCCGGATCTAAAGCACGTGTAGAAGAGAAGTTGATGAAAGCAATCAGAGGCGAATCATCTGAGTCTTCACATTTTGGATCTGAAGATCTCACTCCACAGGCATCATATAGTCCAGAGGTAACTGGTAATGTAGATACCGATGTCTTGCCGAGTTCAGCGATAGTTCCCACTGATGAAGAATTATCTGAATGGGAAAAATCTGATGGGACATCAGAATCTGGTAATCAACTTTTGGCACATCTTAATCTCTCCTTTGAGAAACAGGATGATGAAGTAACTATAACTGACATGGGAAGTTCGCCTACATACGTTGAAGGTGTTCGTGTTAAAGAATCAGCCCCAATAGATGAAGGTTCTGAGATTAAATGTGGCGAGATTACCATCCAGGTAGTTGATATTGAGAGTTCTTAATAGTACTTGTGGAACAAAGGGTGTATAAAAAGAGGATTAGATGGTCAAGGCATCTATTCCTAATACCCTTTGTTCACATTACATTATGAACAAATTTGTGCAGAATAAATCTTCAGTTGCCTTACCTTATTTTCAAGATGCTGCGTCCTGTTACCAACAAGCCCGATACGTTGAATCAATCCAAAATTATTTATTGGGTTTAGAATATGATGCAAGCCATTATCATATTTACGCTGATTTGGCTAAAGCCTATGAAATGGTTGGAAATTGGGAACTTGCCTTATTAAATTTAGATATCGCCCTCCGTTTATGTCCGAATTCCTCAACAATAAAAAGACGGAAATCCCGTATAACAGAAGAAAAAATATTTTATCAATCAATAATTGACGATCTTGATTTGGTGAGTGAACGACCATCAGATTTCGTCCCAGATCTTCTGTCTGACGGATTACTTCGACCACAATTCAAAATTGGCACTGATTCCTATAAGCTGACTGTTGATCCAGTAATTGACTTGCTGGTGTTTTGGTTAATTTGTCAATTGATTGAACATACATATAATCGTGTAGGTAATTTACTTGATCGATATCCTGATGAACAAATAGACATAACAATAACTAACACCTATGGTGCTCAGATTCAATCAGATGTACCAAACTGGGTAAGTGGAGTTTATGATGGAAAAATTCGTATCTTCTATTGTGCTGAAGAAGAACCGGAACTTGGTGTCATCTACACTCTATTACGTCATGAATGGACACATCTTTTGATTGATCTTATTACTAAAGGGAATTGCCCTACTTGGCTTAATGAAGGATTGGCACAAACCCTTTCTCGTCCATTAATGTCTTTTGAAAAAAGATATTTAGAACAAGCAGATAAGAATAACACTTTACCAACATTATCTGAATTGAACTCACCTTTTTCAGATTTGTCTTCATCTGACCGTAAAATTGCCTACCTTCAATCTGCTGCAATAGTTGCAGAATTGATTAATAAGACAGGCTATAAGTCAATACAAACCCTATTACAACAGTTGGGAAATAGAGTTCCAATTGAAGATGCATTTGAACATACATTTGGAGAAATAGGTATCATCAAGTAATTGTTTTCAGCTTAGGATAGAATTCCCAATTTTACAGTTTCTATGTCTAAATTAGATTTCGCTATTTTCATCATTGTTGGAATTGCTGGTTTTGGTTGTTACCGTGCGGGATTCACGCGAAGCATCTGGGGTGTTTTTGCGATTGGTGCGGGTCTTGTAGTAGCCAGTCAATTCTGGCCAGATCTTTCTATCATAGTCCAGAAGGTCATAGCAAGTGAAAGTGTATCAATATGGATTAGTATAATAGTCCTAATTGTAATTACCTCAATCGTCATAGACACATTATTTGAACGGATTCAACGGATTTTTGAAAAAGGAATTTTAGGTTGGTTGAATAGTGTGCTTGGATTGGGTATTGGTATTGCTACCAGTGGATTGATTATAGCGGTGTTATTGTCTTCCCTAAATCCATATATGAGCGAATTCTTTATAAATGAAATTGATAACTCCCTTTTCGCAGAACGTTTGATGAATTTTGGTGAAGAAGTATGGGTTTTTAGTAAAGAGAAGATAAAGAAACATCTTGACTTAGAGTGAAACTGGGACGTATATGTAATTAGGTCCCAGAAATAATAATGGTTACCATCCTGCTTGCTGTAGGAATTCCAAAGCCATGAGAGTGTGTCCTTCAGCGTTTGGATGAACACCATCTTGTGTTGTCCATAATGCTCCGGGACGGGCTGCAACAGCCTTGTCAAATGCCTCGTTTATTCTGATTAACCGTGCATCGAATTCATCGGCAAGTTTATGTATACGTTCATTGTATGCATCTACAGCTAACGGGCGTGGATTTTCGACATCTTCCTCTATATAGAAAATCTCAAATAGGAAGAGTGGTGCATTTAGTTCATTTTTGACCCGTGTGAGAATTCGTCGATAACATTCTTCCCATACAGGGTGGTAATCTTCATTTGAAACTTCTTGATTCAGTTGTCGGCTGGCATTGTTAATACCAATTTTAACGGAAACCCAATCTGGTTTTTCAGCGATTACATCGGTATCCCACCGATTTTCCAAGCCTTCAACAATATCGCCACCAATTCCCATATTGACATATTCAATTTGTCTTTCAGGATATTTCGCTGTAATCAACTCAGTAATTTTTAGGACATAGCCTTGTCCTAAAGGTGTGTTTTCGTTTCTTCTTCCACAATCTGTAATACTATCCCCAATGAATAGAACTTTTTCTCCGTTTTGAAATAATAAATTACTCACAAAGGGTCTCCTTCTATGGTATACTAATAAATGACTTTTAGTAAATGATATGAATATAGTATGATGCATGTATCAACTAATCCTATTACCTTACCATATATCAAATAGTATTCCAACATGAAAAATATCGGTGTTCTTCACGTAATCACAGATACGACACATCAGTCCAGATATTCCCATCCTCAACTTACCGAGCTTGCAATCAAAGGTGGCGCGGATACAGTACAATTTCGGCATAAAAATGGAACTACACGTGAGTTAGTGGAAATTGCACAAGAGATGCAGAATATATGCTCAGATGAAGCCGTACCGTTAATAGTTAACGATAGGACAGATATAGCTTTGGCGGTTGAAGCGAATGGAGTACATTTTGGACAAGATGATATGCCTGTTAGTATTGGTAGAAGAATTATGTCATTGGAGACTATTATTGGAGCATCCGCCCGATCTGAAGAGAAGATTCTTAAGGCAATTACAGAAGGGGCGGACTATATTGGGTTCGGACCAATTTTTCGCACATCCTCAAAAGCTGATGCAGAGAAACCCAAAGGTTTGGGGCAATTAGAAAGGATGTGTGATATTGCGGAATGTCCTGTGATTGCTATCGGTGGGATCACCTTAGAGACAACAAGGGATGTAATTCGAGCAGGTGCACACGGTATTGCAGTAATATCTGCTGTGTGTAGTCAAATCAATCCGCAGGAAGCGACTCAAAAGCTTATACAAGAGATCCATCAAGCAAAGTAGTGTAAAGTCAACTTAATTTTGATAGTTTATTCAAATAATTGTATACTTAGACTCAAGATAATTATTCATTTACCTTGGAGTCTATTATGGCTGCTAAACAATTTAAAGTCATAC
>JAGFCA010000031.1 GCA_022394755.1 Candidatus Poribacteria bacterium | reverse complement strand
TCAGAGAGAAGTTTATCGACGTACTTTTCCTGATACTTTAACACAGTTTCTTGATTTCGTTCTTTTGGTACAGACCAGAAAAAATTGTTCTTTGTTGCGACAGGATGACTATCAACTTCAATAGGAAGGCCAGTTTCATCTACAGTGTAATTAGTGTTATTCTTTGGATTGTAAGGATTTGATGCCCAAGACTCTCTATAATATGTAAATGTAGCCCATACTTCAATTTGGACAATAATATCCATATCGTGAGTCCATTTAATGAAGTTTTGAAAACGTTTCCAAAAGTCTTCGTTCCATTGATTTAGGTCATATTTCTCTCCAACTTTCTTGAAAGGTGGTATATTCTCTTGATCATTCCATCCCATGGTTGATCGGACATAGTTTCCACCGACAGACTTCATGAGTTGAAGATGTTCTTTTAGGTTTGGTATTTGAAACAAATTATCTTCGACTGAACCACCGATTAGGAGTATTGGTTCACCTTTATATTGCCAGTAACGGGGGTTTTCTTTATAAATCTGGATTCTGTCTTTTTCCATATCTGTATCCTCTTTTGCATTAACTACTTGTCCTGTAATTTGAAGTAATCCAAAACCAATAATCATTGTAAAACTAAAGATAATACACCATTTTCTACTATTTTTAATCATACGATTTCCTCAGAGCATATCAATAAATTCTATATATAAATTCAAGAGTTAAGTATACCATGTCAATTTTAACTGTTTTAGGGGATTCATGTCCTAAGCACGGAAATCCGTGTTTGAAGTATTTGGTTGGTAGTTGTTAGGATTGGCAGCGTTTTTCAGAGTAAATGTTGATGGATGAAGTAAAATAATTCTATAGAGTCAGTTATAGTATGGATTCATCAGTGTTTTCAATATTTCAGGTTTTTCTATTTTACTCTGAATACTCTGAAATTAGTCATTTATGATTTTGTATTATGTTGTAATATCGAACAGTATATTATAACATGAGTATGATAAGTCAATATTTGCATTAGAAGTGGTACGGTTATTTAGTTTTAAGAATCTCTCGTTAATGTGTGTTACTTAGAGTTAATCTTGTAGATTAGGTTGAATTTGCGAAATCCGACAGGAACAAAAGATGTCGGGTTTCACTTCGTTCTACCCGACCTACAGACATTATTCACGAGTGTGAACATTGTGTCTAAAATTATCGAAACTAAATAACCCTGTAG
>JAGFCA010000025.1 GCA_022394755.1 Candidatus Poribacteria bacterium | reverse complement strand
GATAATTGTATTACAAAATTTCCCCGCTGTTTTGCTTTGACATGACTTATATATTATGTTATTATTCATGTGAGGAATACCGTACGTGAAAATTGTTCTCCACTATTCATTTTTCATGGTTTTTTCATCTCAACTAAATATAAACACTATTAAATAAAACAAGAGAAATTCTATGGAGAAGTAGCCATGAAAAAACATCTTATCTTACTTATAATAACTGTCATACCGGTTCTGTTTTCTAATAAACTATCACAAGCAGGAATTGTAACAGATGGACTTGTGAGTTATTGGACATTTGACAGAGCAAACATTGTAAATAAAACAGCAAAGGATGTATGGGGAGAGAACAATGGCAAGATTGTAGGAAATCCAAAGATTGTTCCCGGTAAGATTGGTGAGGCACTGGAATTTGACGGTAATGGAGATTTTGTAAACCTTACCACGCTTGGAGATTTTGGTGAAAAATTTGGTCAATCTACATTTGAAGCGTGGTTCAAGACAAGTAACAAGACTGATTGGATGAATCTTATTAACACAAATGGACATCAATGTCCTTATTGGGGGATTCAATTCAATGGATTTAAAAATAGGTTTGAATTTGAGTTTAATGAAGGTATGATACATTTCTTTTTAAGTCTAAGGAATGAAGCAGGGACAGGTTGTACCACTTTTGGCGGTGGCAGTACATATTTTCTAAATGATGGGGAGTGGCACCACATTGCTTATATCGTTGATATTAACTTGGATGATGCAAGTGGACAAAGATATATTTATATAGACAACAAGCCACCTGGAATAAGTAATATGTCATTCGGACATGATAGAGATTTTTTTCCATTTTCAGATCCTGTATACCTTGGCGCAAGAAATCATAAAAATATCGCGCAAGGTTTCTTTGAGGGTATGATTGATGAAGGGCGATTTTATGATCGTCCTCTAACCGAAGAGGAAGTACAACAGAACTTTGAGTCAACCCACCCATATAAAGTTGAACCGAAAGGAAAACTGTCCACTGTGTGGGGAGAAATAAAAATACAATAACCTAAGTTGCCACCAATTGGGTGAATGCCCTTGTAGGAGGGGTTTCCTAACCCCGATTTATACCTTTAGGGTCTAAAATCGATTAATATTCTTGTTTTTCTACAAAATGGCGGATTAAATATATTGCAGGTAGTAGCTTGAGTTACAATAGCTAAATGGATATGGAATCAGAACAGATAGGTTTAACCAATCAACAAAAATCATTCTATGAAACAAACGGATATCTTGTGCTTGAAAGTGTCTTTACTCAGCAGGAATGTCAACGTTTTGTTGAACACATGGAAGATCTTCACAACGGCAAAAAAGAACTCGCAGGATTCTTTCAACAAGATAAATATGGTAATCGCACCTTCAATCAACACCTATACGATTCGTCCGTTATGGAATTTCTAATTGATACCCGATTACACCAACCACTGATAGCCTGTTTCGGAGGCGAACCTGAAGCAATTCAAA
>JAGFCA010000166.1 GCA_022394755.1 Candidatus Poribacteria bacterium | reverse complement strand
GTTTCGTCCGATTGGAGTTGATAGACTTTTCAAAATCTTTGTAACGGTGAAAGAAAAATGTGATATAATACTTCTGGTCAGGATAACTCATGGTTAATACTCCTTTTGAATTATACTTTCTATAAGAGTATAACCTATATCCTGACTAAATTCAATTATGCACACCCCTCAGTAAAATGAAGGTTAGTAGTCGCGCAATAAATTGCGCGACTACTAACGCTTTTGTTCTTGAAATATCGTTTTTTTGAAAGGACATTCCTCGGATGATTTTTCTACATTGTGTAATGTGATTTGTTAACATTAGTTGGATTTCTATATAACAAAATACATGTTATATATATTGTAACATATAGAAGTGTGGGTGTCAAGTATAATTTTACAATTTATTGAAATTTACGAAATTTTTGGCTGTTTTTGTATTTTTTTGAAAAAACGAGTATATTTCCACATAAGTGGTGTTTTATGAGGATGATTTTGTAGCGGTTTTCACAGAAAATGATTTGAAAAGTGTGCTAAATTTCGGTATAATTCTATAGATTTAAAAAACCCGTTTATACAAACAAACTTGGAAATTGGAGGTGTTTATCGTGATATTTGGTTGGATTGATCCGATGTATTTCGTATATATTGGTCCTGGACTTATCTTATCTCTGTATGCGACTTGGAAGACAAAATCTACATTTTCTAAATATTCAAAGGTTGGTTCGCGGAATCGTATGACTGGTGCTCAAGCGGCTGCACAGATGCTACAAAGAAACGGTATTAGCGGAGTCAAAATAGAACCAACGGGTGGGTGGTTGAGTGATCACTATGACCCAAGGCATCAGGTGCTTCGGTTGTCGAAAGATGTTTATTCGGGTCATTCGTTGTCTGCGATTGGTGTTGCATGTCATGAAGCGGGTCATGCGATGCAAGATGCACAGGGATATTCAATGCTAAATCTGCGTAGTGCTCTTGTGCCTGCGACTAATATTAGTTCGTATCTATCATATTTTGTAATGATAGGCGGATTTCTCCTTCAGCATAGGTCCCTGCTATTAGTCGGTGTCTGCTTATTCTCTGTTGGGGTTGTTTTTGCGTTGGTAACGCTTCCAGTTGAATGGGATGCGAGTCGGCGTGCGAGAGTTGCAATGGATGAAGGGGGAATGCTCTCCCCAGATGAGAGTCGTCATGCGAGTAAGGTGCTGAACGCTGCATTTTTAACTTATCTTGCTGCGGCACTTACAAGTATGTTGACGCTTGTTTACTACCTGATTCAATTTGGTTTTTTGGGTGGTGATGATTGATAGTATTTTATAGGTCATCTCATAAATCATTTTTATTGAAACAACGGACGGGGAAACCTCGTCCCTACGATATTATTTATGATAGGAAGATTAATATATAACGGGGTAATATGCGGACGGGGAACCCTTCCTGTGATTGCGGACAGCGGACGGCACACGGAGTGTGTCTGCTACTTTGGGTTGGGGTTAGGAAACCCCTCCTACAATTGAAAGGTAGCAACTTGGGATAAGATATAATTCGGTAATAATCGGACGGGGAAACCTCGTCCCTACGATATTATTTATGAAATAAAGAATAATATATCAATACCTTCGCCAATTATCCTGGGTTTAGATCGGCTT
>JAGFCA010000215.1 GCA_022394755.1 Candidatus Poribacteria bacterium | reverse complement strand
GTCATAGTGGATATTGTTGAAAAACACGGGGTCAAATTCAACTATGGCACACAACGTAGATATATGCCGATTTACCGCAAGGTACGTGAACTTGTTGAGGCAGGGGAAATCGGTGATATTCAATGCACTATCGCACAATATGGTGCAGGTTCTGCCCTATGGGGATTAACACATGCAGCCGATATGCTCCTCTTTCTTGCTAAAGACCCTGAAGTCGACTTTGTTCAAGGCACAATCTCTTGTAAAGATTCGGATTGGGATGGTAATCGTCTTAATGTCGATCCTGGAATACAATGTGGATATATCCGTTATTCAAATGGAGTCCACGGATATAACACCGCTGGCACTGGTCCCGAATATGAAGTCTGTGGTACAGGTGGTAAAATCCGTATTCAAAATAATAGCAGGGAAATCCAATTCCGTAAGAAGCAGGGGACATTCTATGAAGAAGTTCCGTTTCCCGATGTATCTCGTGCTACTGGTACCGTAATGGGTATCACGGACATTGCAGAGGCACTGGATGAAGACAGAGAGACGAAAGGTCCTGCACATCTTGCTCGCCGTAGTCAAGAAACATTGATGGGTATGATTGAATCAAGTCGTTTAGGTGGTCAACGTGTGTCGCTTCCTATGGAAAATCGTTCCCTATATGTTACGAGAGATAACTGGTAAATTGAGTAATCACATTTCCTATATTTTCACATTTGCTGCCTTAGCATCATATAGATATAGTTTGGTATACATGACACACAGACTTTCATGAGGATTAATTTATTAGATCGGTAATATTCGGACGGGGAAACCCCGTCCCTACGAAGATGTCTATAGAAAGAATTACCGAAATATTTATTTAATCTTCATCCAAGTCTGTGTATTATCACATTCTATAAGATTGATGTGGCTTTCTTTTTATTAATTTGAAAATATAAAATTCTATATTACGAAAAACAATCAAAATTCAAAATATAAAATTCTATATTACGAAAAAATGAGAGAATTACAAAATGAAAAACTTCATTGCAGGTCAATACAAGCAGCATCAAGAATATGAGAGTTTTACACCTTCTCTAATAAATGGCCTTTTTGAATGGAAAAATCCAAAAATAAATGTACTCTTAGAACAGGCTGGGAATGCTTTAGGAGAATTAAACGGATATGCAGAACTATTACCTGATGTTGACTTCTTTATTAAAATGAATGTTGCTAAAGAAGCGCGCGACTCTAATCTCATTGAAGGGACAAAAACAGAACTTGATGATATCCTGTTGTCTCGAGAGGATATTGATCCCGAAAAACGTGATGACTGGGACGAAGTCCAAAACTATATCAGGGCAACGAATTTCGCTATTTCGAAATTATCTGAACTTCCACTTTGCATGCGACTGCTGAAAGAAGCACATAAGATTTTACTATCTGGTGTACGCGGAAAACACAAAGCTCCTGGTGAAATCCGAAAGATCCAAAACAGGATCGGTGGTTCATCACTTTCTAATGCCTTCTTTGTGCCACCATCTCCAGAGGAACTACCCGACCTATTGAGTGACTTGGAAAAGTTCTGGCACAACCAATCATTACAGATACCTGTATTGATAAAAATTGCTATTACACACTATCAGTTTGAAACCATCCATCCTTTTCTTGATGGTAACGGTAGGTGCGGAAGGTTACTAATTATACTGCAACTAATTGATGCTCAGATATTGAATAAACCAGTGTTGTATATGTCAACTTTCTTTGAAAGACATAGGGCATCCTACTACGATTCGTTATCAATTGTCCGTTCATCTAATGATTTAGAGCAGTGGATAGTGTTTTTTCTTCATGGAATTATTGAGACTGCAAAGCATGGTATTGAGAAATTTCGTAAAATCGTATCACTTCGTCAAGAATATGATGAACAGATTCTAAAACTTGGTTCAAGAACAAAAAACGCACACAGACTCCTCAGGTTTATGTTTGCACAACCAATTATCAGTGTTAACTCTGCTGCTGAGGAATTAGAAATGGTTTTCT
>JAGFCA010000190.1 GCA_022394755.1 Candidatus Poribacteria bacterium | reverse complement strand
TTTTTTTGGTCTGGAATCTAACACTATTTTATTTTCACAACACAATTTTTAATACAGAGAAGAAAAAGTGCTCTAAAACCAGTTGCTGAAAGGTTTTATAGAATTGTTTGAAAAATGTCAGAATTTTTTATTTTTTTTAATATTTTCTACTTATTCCTTGTTTCAAGTCCTATGAACCCTGTTGTGGTATAGGTTTGTAGCCATATAACATTGTGATTTAAGTTTCACAACTGTTGTGAAAATTTCACAACAGTTTTTAATCTCCTGTGTAAATGATATATTATGAATGGCATATGTAATATATATAGTAACATAATAATATTAATTTTTCAATCTAAATTGTGCTGTGTAAAACAATTTATTGCATTATGTTACTTTCGTTGCTTATTTATTCAAAATAATTGCTATGATTACTTATATTAGTTGAGTAATGTTATATTCTTCTTCAATAATTTCATTTAATACTTGGCACTGATAGTGATATTAACATTAAGACTGGGTAATTTCGGTGTTAACTATTTGGTATTGGTATTTATTTTTGATCGGATAACACAGATTACGCAGAATAGATTGATATACTGAAACATTCTTACACTTATGACACACAATAGGTTTGGTGTATTACCAGTAATCATACATATCAACAAATATTAAAACCGATCTCATAAATCAAATATTTGGAAGAATCTTTGATCTTACCATGCATTATATTTTGATACAACTGGGGAAACCCCACCCCTACGAAAGAGGAATTTACTAAAATACGCAGGATTCGTATTTATGAAATACACTGTAGATTGAAATACATGCCAATTTCAATCTACTTGGTTTGCCAGGAATAATGTTTGATTTATTATCGGTTGATAAGAAGGAATTTGTACTATATAGATCGTATAGATTATTGAAATGTATAAATTTATGGTTGATGACTCTAAAAACTAATTACACTGCTTGACCAATGGACTATAATGAAGTATAGTATAATTTAACAATTAATTTTACTATGTGTAATTGGATAGATATATTATGAATCAAGATATGAATTCTGTAGTAAAATGGGGAATACTCAGTACTGCAAATATAGGTAAAAAAGTTGGTAATGCTATTCATCATTCTCATAATGCAGAATTGATAGCAATTGCCAGTAGATCTGAAGAGCGTGCTACATCGTGGGCAAGAGAACATAATATCCCAGTTGCATACGGTAATTATATTTCATTAATATCCGATCCAACCATAGATGCAATTTATATTCCACTTCCACCTTCGATGCATGCAGAATGGACAATAAAAGCTGCTAATCAAGGGAAACATGTTCTATGTGAAAAACCCTTATCTGCAAATGTTACCGAAGCGAAAGAGATGGCAACAGCCTGCTACCAGAATGGTGTTCAATTAATGGATGGTGTTATGTGGGTACATCATGATAGAACACCTGAAATGAAAAAACACATTGGAAACTTAGGTAAACTGCGTAAAGTTACAGCAGCGTTTACATTCAATTGGGATAAAGTTCCTTATAACAATATACGTGCTAAACCGGAACTTGCTGGTGGCAGTCTTGGAGACCTCGGTTATTACTGTGTTCGTGCAATACTATGGGCATTTGAAGAAACACCTACACAAGTTTACGCTACTGCACGGTATACCAACGATGTGGATTTTAACTTATCTGCTATTCTATGGTTTAGAGATGATAGGATTGCAACTATGGATTGTGGGTTTGATACTGCACTCAGAAAATGGTTTGAGATTGCTGGAACAAAAGCGTCGTTGGTCTGTGACGATTTTACTGTACCTACTAATGAAGAATCATCACGTTTTTGGATTCACGGTAATACAAATGAAAAGTATGAAATTGGTAAATCTATTCAAGAAATTAATATGATTGAACATTTTTCAAACATTGTCATTAATGGTACTCTTGAATCCTATTGGACTAAGATAGCAGTGGAGACGATGTCTGTATGTGATGCACTTAGAAAATCTGCACAGACTGATAAAATAGTAAAACTGTAAATTTCTATTCCAAAAGGTAATTTGAGTAGATAATTCAACTTATTCAAATTTTATTATTATGAAGATTATCAATATTGAAAGTTATGTTGTAGATGGTGGATGGCGTCCATGGATCTTTGTTAAAGTTGAAACTGACGAAGGAGTTACTGGATATGGTGAATGTAGTGACGGTAGAAATCCAAATGGAATTGTAGGTTGTATTAGAGATTTAACCCCTTTATTGATTAACCAAGATCCCCGTCCATATGAAATGCGATTTTGGGATATGATACGAGGTTCAAGACAGAGTCCAGGTGGAATAATTGCCAAAGCTATCGCTGGAATCGAATGTGCCCTAATTGATATTAAGGCAAAAGCATTAGGTATATCCGTGGTAGAATTGTTTGGTGGACCTACTCGTGAAAAAGTAAGGGTATATTGGTCCCATTGTGGTAGTTCGCGTGTAAATAATTATGAGCTACTGGGAGTTCGTCCAATAAGAACGATGAATGACATATCACTCTTAGGTAAAGAAGTGGTATCAAAGGGATTTACAGCACTTAAAACTAATATAATAATTCCTGGTAACCCCGCTTCTGTATATTTTCCAGGCTTTGCTTCTGGCATAGGAACGACTGATGGGAATGTATCGAATAGTCTTTTAAGACATATAGAAGAATTAATTGGAACATTCCGTCAAGCCGTTGGGAAAGATGTAGATGTTAATCTTGATCTAAACTTTAATTTTAAACCTGAAGCCTGTATGAGGATTGCCAAAGTATTAGAACAATTCGATTTATTATGGTTAGAAATTGACATGTATAATCATGAAGCAATCCGTCAGATCAAAGATTCTACCTCAACAAAGATTTGTACAGGAGAGAATTTATACTATATGCATGACTTCCTTCCATATTTTAATTCTCGTGCTGCAGATGTGTTTATGATCGATGTACCATGGAACGGATTCTCACAATCAAAGAAAATCTGTGATTTGGCTGATGTGTATCAGCTAAATATTGCACCACATAATTATTATAGTCATTTAGCAACTTTTATGAGTGCAAGCTTATGTGCTGTAGTTCCAAATGTTAGAATAATGGAAGTAGATATTGATGATGTACCTTGGAAAGATGAATTAATTACAAATATACCGGAAATTTCTGATGGATATATGAAGGTTCCTACTGAACCCGGATGGGGAACAGATTTAAATGAAGAAGTAGTTCAAGCACACCTTTGGAAAAATACAAGAGGAGAATGGTAGTATGAAGGAGAATACTCGATAAATGAATAGTGATAATTTTAGTATAACTCAAGAACTTCATGCTGCCCGTGAAAAATTACTTGATTTAACATTACGTAATAAATTACTTAACTATAAAACAAGCAAGCTAAGAACAATTCAGGTAATAGATGAGATTCCTAAAGAAGTATTTAATATTCTTGTTCTGAATGAACAAAGGATGCATTTTAAACATAGAGATAGAAATGAGAACGATATTACCACTGATATTTCAGATGAAAATGAAGCCACTTTAATGCCATGGTTATATGTTGAAAATGTAGCAACACATCAAGCCGATAAACTCCTGCAAACAGAGCTATCAATTGAAGATCTACAAAAACGTCTTTATTATATTCATCAACAAGCCCAGTCAGTATTTGAGGAACAGGGATATTCTGTACTTCATCTTGCTCTCGGTTTTTTAAAATGGTCTGACAAAGATAATATAGATAAAGAAAATATCGCACCATTAATATTAATACCAGTAGAACTTGAACGCGGACAGAATCGTACTCAATTTACTATTAGATGGAGTCAAGCAGATATCTTACCCAATTTATCTTTGGAGTCCAAACTTTCTGATCAAGGTATTTCTCTGCCATCACTTGATAGTCTTGAAGAAAAGAACGAAATTGACGATTATTTTCAAAAAGTCAGTGCTGCTGTATCCAATTATAGTAATTGGGAGGTAATTCCAGATATCTACCTTGATTTCTTCAGTTTTACGAAATTTGTCATGTATAAGGATTTGGAACCCGGTGTTTGGGATGTGAATAATCATCATTTGCTTGGATTAGTATTAGGAAGTGAAGAAGTTGTCTCAAATAATGATGGTTTTAATGCAGCAGATGTTGATGAAAAATTGTCAAGTAGAGATGTTTATCATGTCATGGATGCAGACTCATCTCAAATTGCTGTGATAGAGGAGATTAAAAAAGGAAAAAACCTGGTTGTTGAAGGACCTCCTGGAACAGGAAAATCACAAACAATTACGAATATCATTGCAGAACTGCTATCAATGGGGAAAAAAGTTCTTTTTGTAAGTGAAAAAATGGCAGCACTTGAGGTGGTAAAACATCGGCTGGATAATGTTGGATTAGGGGAATTCTGCTTAGAACTCCATAGCCATAAATCAAATAAAAGAGAAGTACTTCAAGAATTAGAAAGGACCATGTCAACACAGATTAGAACAGCTAACGGCCAAATGGATTCATTTAGGCAACTTGATATGTTAAAGTCTGAGTTAAATAACTATGTAAATGGTATACATTCACCTATAGGAAAAACCCAGAAATCTTTGTTAGAAATTTTTATGATTCGCGAAGAAGCGAAACAACATTTTAGTAGTCAACACAAAGAATTGCAAAATATCAGGTTTCCTAACCCAAGTGAATCAGACTTGAGTAACTGGGATGAAGCAATCAGCCAATTAGAAAAAATTGCTGCAATTCTACCACGTGTTGCACCAATTTCAGAACACCCATGGCGTTCTTGTTTGACAGGAATTATCACACAAGAAAAAGAAGAACTAATTGATAATCATATTACTAATCTACAGGATGCTTGTATAAAATTATATACAGTCTTTTCTCATTTAGAAACAGAATATGGAATTCGTAAACCAAAAAACATTGAAACTATTCAACATCATCTATTAGCAGCAGATATAGTTAATATGTCCCTTACAACAAAACCTGAGGTGTTATTAAACGAAAAATGGGATACATTTAGTGATGAAGCAAAAGACCTAATTCAACAAGTAGAGATAATTGCCGAAGCAAAGAAGAAGTTTATGGCATGGACTTTAGAAACCGATCCGAGGTTAAAACTTGATACTGACTATATTATGAAACTTGCTGAAGAATATGAGAAGTTTTATTATCTTCCTCGATGGAAAAGATTTTTTAGTTGGAAATATAGAAAAGAGATTAAGTCCCCAATTAAGAGTTATTTCAAACAGTCAATGCCTAAAGAGCCAGATAAACTTAGAACTGATCTGAAAGAACTATCGGATTGTATCAAAATGAAGGATCAGATGGACTGGGAAATGGCTGCAACCCAAAAGGGTCCATCACTCTTCGGTGATGTGTGGAAAGACGATGATAGCAACCCAGAAGAGTTACGAAAATTTGGTGAATGGGTAATTACATTTCGACAGTATTTACGAGATGGAACTTTAACAGAAGATTCTGTAAATATCGTAAGTAAAGGAAATTTCGATACTCCACTTAGTTCAATTAAAGATTATTTAAATCTGGCTATTAATGAATATAAGAAACATCGTGATTTATTACTCGAATGTTTAGGTACAGATGTTGAATCCTTATTTGGCACAATTCCAGATTCAGTTTTCTTCTCAGATCTTGATACTCGACTTGAGCTATGGGAAAATGAAAAGGATAAAATACATACATGGGGTCAGTTTTCAGAATTAATTATTACTTGTCATAAGACAATTGCTGCCCCTCTACTTGAATATATCCACAAACTCAATCCTGAAGACCTTGTTCCTGGTTTCAAAGTAAATTATACTGAATCACTTTTACAAGATTCGATATTAAAAAATCAATCATTGAGAGAATTTGTTACTGAGGTACATGAAAAAAAGATTAGTGATTTCCAAGAACTTGATTCAACCAGCCTTGAACTAAATAGAATTAGACTAATTTCAGAATTACAACAACAACGACCACGTTTGTTTGGTGGAGCTTCTAAGGAATCAGAAATTGGTATTTTACAAGGACAGTTTAATCGTAAACGAGGTCATATGCCAATAAGAAAATTATTGTCAGTTGTGGGTGGTTTAATTCAAAGAATCAAACCATGTTTTATGATGAGTCCTTTGTCTGTTGCCCAATTCTGTGATCCAGTCAATATTGAGTTTGACGTAATAGTGTTTGATGAAGCAAGCCAAATACGACCGGAGGATGCTCTTGGTGCAATGATACGCGCTAAACAAGCAGTGGTTTTGGGGGATACTCGTCAACTACCACCAACACGATTTTTTGATAGTATTGTAGCAGATGTAGGAGAGAATGAAGAACAATCTTACACTACAAAAATAACTGATGTTGAAAGTATTCTACATCAATGTAGGCAAAGTTTTCCTGTTAAACAATTAAAATGGCATTATAGAAGTAGACATGAATCCCTTATTGCTATATCAAACCAAGAGTTTTATGAGAATGAGCTATTAATCTTCCCTTCACCGTTTGATAATTCAGACCATTTAGGATTGAAGTTTAATCACATTCCAAATTCTGTATATAGTCGAGGTGGAAGTTCAGCAAACAAGATTGAAGCACAAGCAGTTGTACAAGCAGCCTTTGAACACTATAGGAAATACCCAGATAAAAGTTTGGGAGTTGGAACATTTAATATGAGCCAACAACAAACTATACTTGATGAAGTAGAACAGCAATTACATAATAATCCAGAAATGAATGAGTTTTTTTCTCTAACCAGAGATGAACATTTCTTTGTAAAAAACCTTGAGACCATTCAAGGTGATGAACGGGATACTATCTTTCTTAGCATTGGATATGGTAAAGATGGAAATGGGAAGTTATATAGAAATTTCGGTCCATTGAACCATGAAGGCGGGGAACGTAGATTAAATGTACTTATTACACGGGCGCGAGAAAAGTGTGTGGTTTTCTCAAATTTTAAAGCAAGTGATCTCCAATTAGATGCAAATGCCCCATTCGGAACAAGAGCATTGAAGATGTTCCTGGACTATGCTGAAAACAGAAATAATGATAATAGCACTATTCGCAATGATGAGACTGAAACACCTTTTGAAGATTCAGTCTTTGACTATATTCAAAGTCTTGGATATGAAATTCGTAAGAAGGTAGGATGTGCAGGTTATAGAATTGACCTTGGAATTATAGACCCAGATTCTACAGATCGTTATTTAATTGGTATAGAATGTGATGGGAGACAGTATTACAATGCACCTGTTGCAAGAGACAGAGACAGATTACGTCAACAAGTCTTATCAGGATTAGGTTGGAAATTACATAGGGTGTGGTCAATGGAATGGTATCAAGACCGTGATAATACAAAAGAGAGATTATTAACAGCAATTGAAAATGCAAAATCTGATACCCCTTCTGAACCACAACATACACATAATTCAGACATTGATATGTACAATATTGAGAATGGTTCTGAACTTGAGAGTGAACCTGAAGTAGAAAGTAATTCTTCATTTGATACCAATACTGAACCAACAATTCCTGAGTATAAAGAATGTATCGATTTAGGGATACTAATCTCTGGCGAATTGCATCTTCAAGATAAAAATATAATTGCCAAAGCTGTATCAAATATTGTAAATGAAGAGAGTCCGGTACATGTTGAACAGATAGTAATTCGTTTTCGTACTCTATGGGGGTTAGCAAAAGCGGGAAGTCGAATTAGAATTGCCATTGAAAATGGAATCGAATTTGCAGAAAGAAATAATCTGATTAGAAGAAAAGATGATTTTCTATGGTCTGTAGATCATGAAGATATAGAGATTCGGAAACGAGTAAAACCTAAAATTGAATGGATTTGTGATGAGGAAATATATGAAGCAATTACACTCGTTTTATCATTACAAGGAGCAATCACAAAAAGTTCTCTGATTTCCGAAGCAGTAAAATTTTTTGGATATAAAGCAACAAGCAATTCTGTTTCAGAATATGTAATGGAAATTATAAATAGAAAGATCCATGATGGCGATTTAGAATTAGTTGGAAATGGTATGGTTCAATCATCCACTAACAATTCATAACATTACAACTGATTAGGTTGCGACAGCATCTCCACCTAAATTCTCTTGTATCCATGCTCTAAGAGGAACATCTTTATCTCCTGGAGATGTATACCCCATACCACCTGTGCTTTTCCCAAGAATTTGTTGTCTGATTGGATCAGACTTTTCCATGTAATGTGCAACAGTCATATCATCACGAGGTTGAAGCCATCTATAACTATATCCATAAAACAGTACTTTTCGTGTGATATCCGATGTATTTCGACCTACAGCATGCCATAATCTACGATCAAAAAACACAGCAGTTCCCGGTTTTGCATAAACCGGAGTAGCATTATCAGGATCAGACCTGTCATCATTAGGCATTTGAAGGCTATTTAGCTTTTGACTTCCTGGTATCACACTAAAATTCCCACGTCCAGGAACTGATGTATCAGTTAAAAAATATGCTACTTTAAGGGAAACACGGGGGCGTGGATTGCCTTCCAATTCAATATTCAAACGTCCACTATCCTGATGCCATCCAAGACGTCGTTTTTTACCACGTTCTTCTTCAGGTATAGGTGGTAGTGCAATTAAATGTGAATGATATAACTTTATATTCCACCCTAATATACCCCACACCTTTGGAAATGTCTTATACCAATCCAATAATTCTATAAATTCCTCATCTCTACCCACAAAGTCGAGAATATTAAAACTTGCATCAGGAGGCAATTCATCCTTTCCAAGATGTTCTGCTCCTATTTTATCAAATGCCATTCTCAACTTCTCAACCTTATCAATTGGTAGAGCATCTTCAACAACAAAAAAACCGTTGTCCTCAAATTGCTGTTTTTCATCTTCTGTAATACAGTGTTCTAAACATTGTAGATCCATAAGTCGCTCCTATACAATGAAATGAGAAGGATAAATCTATGGTAATAGGTTGTATTCGTTATTTCTGATTGAATCTAATTCATCTGAGTGCTTTGTTTATGTTGTTTTGTAATTATCTGTCTAATTCTATTGATAGAACTCCAAAATCTCCAGTAATTTACCCCAGCAGTAAAAAGAAAACCAATGCCTATAATTCCGAATGTAATTCCACCAAAAATCCATTCAGGCTTTCTAATACTCCCGTATAGAGAAGAAACAACTAATAATAAAGCAATAATGGTATCAATAATACTGTTTTTTCTTGAGTGCTTCTTTATAATATGAAGGTTTTTTAACTTTTTCTTATGTATGTATTCTTCAACCTGTTCTACTTTAATCCGCACAGGTTCAGTAGAAACCACATCAATATCTTGAACACATCTAAATCCGATGTTATCTCCCATATAATCGGGAGGTGAATGTAAGCGATTTGCACAGCGGTAGTATCTCTCTGCAGAACCATCACGTGCTTCTAACCATGACCCTCCCCTAATTACAAAGTTAGAAGATGTCTGATTATCTTCAGACTGTTTTTCTTTAAAATAAGAATACGACAGATATTTATCAGATGTCCATTCCCATACACCCCCAACGGTATCACACACACCATAAGGACTAATATTCTTCTCATAAATTCCAATGGGTGTTAATTCAGTAGAATAATAGAGTGAATCCTCAGTTATGTTAAATTTGGATCGACTCATATTAGGATTAAATTTATCTCCCCAAGGATAAATTCGTCCATCTGGACCGCGTGATGCCTTTTCCCATTCTGCTTCAGTTGGTAATCTCTTTCCTACCCATTCAGCATAGGCATTACAATCATACCAACTTACTTGTATTACAGGTTTATTTTTATCCTGAGGGGATATTTCACCATTTTTCCAATGTAAAGGATAAGGATGACCTGATTCTCTTACAAATACCGCATATTCTGTGTTAGTAACAGGATATTTATCTATACGAAATGCATTTAAATGTCGTACATGGATTGGGGTTTCATCGGGTTTAGCATATTTACTTTGGTCTAATATAGTTCCATAAAAAGATTCAATATCTGTTCCCATAATAAATGCACCAGAAGGAATAACAACCGATAAATTATCTATTTTTATCATTAAGTATTAATGTCAGTTTACTGATTGAAGTTCCATTCACTTGTACTATATTTGGATTCTGCTAAATCACTTGCAGTTTCAAGTTCTAATTCTGTGATTTTATCCTCATCAAACTGAATGTCAAAATTCAATGTATCTGAAATTACTGTTACCAAGTCGTCTCTTTGGATTGTTGTATAATATTTATTTATTGCCGATGATTCATCCAAAAGTTGTTCTTGAATTAATTTATTTTTTGATGCATTTTTAAACATGACTTCTGATGGAATATCTACTGAGATATATCCCTGATACAAGAATCCATTTCTATTACGTCTTACAGATACCCCAGCTACTTTAGAACCATTACAAAGTACGTCATTCTCAGCAATATTAACTAAACAATTATTCTGAGAGATTGAACCTGATTTCTTATAATTGATATCGGTAGATATACCAATCTTACGAAAAGCTAATTGAAGGAATTTTCCTATGTACCGATAGGTTTCAGATATCGACAACTCATTACTTTCTCGAGGAAAGATTAAGGAGTATGTTAAATCCCAACCATGAATTACTGTTCCACCACCAGTAATCCGTTTAACTAAATCAATTCCATCTGAATGGCATTGAACAATATCTACTTCTGAACTAATATCTTGGAAATAGCCAAAACTGTATGCAGGTGATTCCCAATCATAGAATCTTAGAGTAGGAATTGGGTCGTTGAACTGTGCTTTCATGATAGACTCATCAATAGCCATGTTCATTGCAGCACAGTTCTTACCCATTCTCAGAAGCCGTCCGATTCTTTTCATTATGATAAAGGAACTCGACACACAGCAGTTGAATGTGCATCACAGTACCAGAAATACCCATCCCAATAAGTCATGCCATGGGGTTCTGGGTGAGGTTCTGGTATATCTATTTTTCCAAGTTTAGAACCGTCTTCAGGATTTAAACGATAAATAGCACGGTGGTTGGTTTCTATACACCAAAGATCATCATCAACCCATGCAAGTCCGTGGGGTCTGTCATCAGGTGCAGGAATTGTATGAATTACTTTAAAATCATCTTCAACATCAACTTGATATATTGTAGCCGTTGGAGGAACAGCAACCCATAATTTGTTATCGCGCCATTCAAGTCCATGTGCACCGGTTTCACCTGACCCAGGTGTTTCATAGCGATTGATAGTCTCTCCATTTTCTGGCTTGATAGATAGAATTTCACAACTATAGGTTGAAGACAACCAAAGTGTATCTCCTGTATCTGTAATACCACTTCCTCTATCTGAATCTGTATCAAAAGCCTTCTTGACTTCACCATCAAATGAAACAAGATGGACTTCATTACTATGTTGATCAATTATCCACAAACCATCTTCTGTAGCCTGCATACCATTTGGATGTGGTCCTGGGGAGTCAAATAGTCTCTCTACTTTTGACATAATTTTACTCCAAAATAAGAATATTTAGGTGAATTGTATGTATTCTAAAAAATTGTGTCAAGTCATTTCAAGCATTTGACACGGTTATTTAGTTTTAAGAATTACCTGTACATGTGTGTTACTCAGAGTTCATCTTGTAGGTTGTATTGGTGAGTGATGGGGTTTCTACACACCTTTCGCCCCTCCGGGGCTTGTGTATTGGT
>JAGFCA010000078.1 GCA_022394755.1 Candidatus Poribacteria bacterium | reverse complement strand
TCAAGCTACAGGCGAAAATAGCAATACTAATAACATTGAGTGCTTCTTTTTAGAACGAATTCATCACTTGATGGCTCCTGGTGGAATAGTTGGTGTGATTGTTCCCTCTAGTATCCTGTCCAATACAGAAGCAGTTCACAATCGAACGCGTGAGATTCTGTTACAATTTTTTGACATAGTGAGTATTGCAGCACTGGGAAGCGGCACCTTTGGTAAGACAGGCATCAGTACAGTAGTGCTTTTTTTAAGACGGAAAACAAAAATCCCAGAATCCGCAGAGCAGTACGCAAATCGGGTTGAGAACTTTTTTGAAGGTGATGAGGAAGATGAAATATATCAAGACCATCCTTTGATAAAAGCCTATTGTGAACATATCCAAGTGCCTTATGAAGAATACATTAAGCTTTTTGCCCAAACGAGTATTGATCCACTCTCTAATCTATTGGTATACGATATTTTTAAAGACTATAGACAAGCCTTCGACCAAAACACAGAAGTCAAAATCCTGATAAAATCCAATGTCTTTAAGAAAAAACACCAAAGGAACAATCAGCAGAATTAGAGCACCGCTTTATCGCTTACCTTCACAACATAGAAAAAGAAAAACTCTATTACTTCATTTTAGCACAAGATCAGGAAAATAAGGTGCTAATTGTCAATGCACCAAAAACTAGTAAAGAACGAAAACAATTTTTAGGCTACGAATGGAGCAGTGCCAAAGGCAGAGAAGGCATTAAATACGAAGGGGGAGAAACGGTCAACGATATTATCACACCTCTATTTGACACAAATGATCCAGATAACAAGGCAAAAATAAACACAGCAATCAAACGAAACTTTATCAATGAAACCACCGACCCACTACCTGAGCATTGCCACTATGCCAAACTGACCGATATGTTAAACTTTAGTCGTGTAAGTTTTGATAAAATCATTAGCTTAACCCCGTCACAAAATACCAAAATAGAAACACAGCATCCGTTTGTGAAGTTAGGAGATGAAATAGAAACAATTGAAACTGGGAATAGACCAAAAGGCGGCGTTGAAAATATAACAAGCGGAGCTTGGAGTTTAGGAGGAGAACATATACATCCTACAACTGGACTGGTTGACTTAAGCACACCCAAATATGTTCCTTTAGATTTTTACCACGGCAGCACAAAAGGCATATTACAAGAAAATGATATGTTACTTTGCAAAGATGGTGCTTTAACCGGAAAAATTGCGCTTTTGAGAGATGAACTAAACAATGAAAATGCAATGGTAAATGAACATGTCTTTCTTTTACGGTGTGAATCACAACTAAAGCAATATTATATTTTTAATTTTCTTTTTTCTCTGAACGGTCAAAGTCTGCTAAGACAGAACATCACAGGCTCTGCCCAAGGGGGACTAAATTCAACCAACCTTAGAGAAATAAAAATTCCCCTTCCACCGTTCCAAATCCAACAGCAGATTGTTGATAAATGTGAGGAAGTAGATCAGGAAACTGACCAAGCACACCAAACCATCACCGAAGCCAAACAAGAGATTGAGGAAAAACTACGAGCAATTGAAAATGCTAATCATGAAATGAAAAAATTGGAGGATATTGCCGAAAAACTTGTAGCCGGGGGAGATGTTCCGAAAGAAAATTTTTCACAAGTCAAAACTGATAAGTTTAGCATTCCAATTTTTGCTAACGGTGTTCAAGATAAAGGACTATATGGATGGACCGATATTGTCAAAATAGAAAAACCAAGCATAACCATATCAGCAAGGGGAACCCTTGGATATACAGAAGTAAGAAATGAAAAATTTTATCCTATTGTCAGGTTAATCGTTCTAACTCCCAATGTAGATTTAACTAATATTCTCTATCTAAAACACATTATCGGTAGACTTGATTTTACAGATAGCGGTTCAGTTATCCCTCAATTAACTGTTCCAAAGGTAAGAACTTTGCAAATTCCTGTTCCTCCGCTTAATTTTCAAGAACAGTTTGCAGCAGAAGTTGAGCAATTAGAAGCAAAAATCACGGAGGCACAAGCCGTAATTGATAATGCTACTGAGCGAAAAAATACTATTCTTAAAAAGTATCTATAAGGGCGCAGGACGAATGCGTTTTTTGATTGATTTTCGGTTGTTTTTATGATATAATATTATTATTAATTGCTCGTGGTGATGTAGTGAAAAGCATAAACTTAATAATTCTAAATGCTCAGTACAATACCTTCGCCAATTATCCTGGGTTTAGATCGGCTTGCGTCCAATGAATAGCACCGATTGAACCCAGATGTTGAGTGATTTTCTCAATAACAATGGGTTCAGGTTTTTGCGGAAG